>JAGCAM010000069.1 GCA_017652705.1 Kiritimatiellia bacterium
CAGTTTGTTTTTCCGTTCTCCTTTCCAGCCATCGCGCGAACGCGGCGACGGATGCTTTCAGCTCTTCGGCCGATCCGTCGTTTTCGATCACGTAATGGGATTTGGCGGCCTTCTCCTCAACCGGCATTTGCGCAGCCAGTCGGGCCTCGGCCTCCTCGCGCGTGTAACCGCGCGTCGTCGTCATCCGCAGGATCTGCTTCTCCTTTTCGGATTTGACGCAGCATATTATATCATAATTTTCGTCCCAGCGCACCTCGAAGAGCAGCGGCACGACTGCGATGCGTCTGCCGGGACGGGAGAGGAATTCGTCGATTGCCGCCCGGACCGGCGGGTGGATGCGCGCTTCAAGCGCGCGCCTCGCCTTTTCGTCGCGGAACACGGTCTTGGCGAGCCGGCGGCGCTCCCCGGCCGGCACGAGCCGGTGCACGATGTCGTCGGCGTCGATCGTCTCGAAGCCGAGCTCCCGCAGATACCCGGCGGCCAGCGACTTGCCGCAGGCGATGCCGCCCGTCAATGCGATTCGCATCCTGTCCCCCTCCGTCAGCGCCGGCGCCGCCGGTCATTTCTCCGCGGGATATTCCACGACGACGACCCGGCCTTTGAATTTTTTCCCGGTGTCCGGCGCGAACCGGAAGTACATCTCTCCAGCCACCGCGGTTCCGTCCGTTTCAACCGGCACGAGAACCGTCGATCCGGAGAATTTCACCCCGCCGGCTTTGAGCGTTCCCTTCGCGGTGCCGTTCGCGCCGAACGAAACCTTGACCCCGCTCGCGGCGTCTTTGAACGCGACGCCGTCGAGAGCCTTGGCGCGTTTCTTCCACGCCGAGGTGGACTTCCAGACGTTCTGCCAGGCGGTGAAGCTGGTGCATTCCGCGACGCCGCCGAATTCGCCCTCGACGATCAGGAGCGTCGTCTTCTGGGTCTTGGAGCCCTTGACGAGCTTCAGTTTCACGGTGAACACCCCGTCGGTCGCGGCGGAGAGCGAAGACGCGCTCGCCTTCCAGACGGCGTTGGAGTAGGCGACTTTGCCGGATACGGCGCCGGTCTTGCCCACCGTGATCTTCGCCTGGACGCCGCCCGCCCTGGCCCCGGAATAAATTCCGCCGGGCAGGCCGCCGTTGAAAGTGCCGACCACGTAATCCGGCAGCGCGGTGACGGTGAGTTTCTTCTTGAGCGTCCATTTCTTCTTCGCGTTGGTGACGAGCGTCACCTTCAACTTGACCGTGAACTTGCCGGTCTTTTTCGGCGCGCCGGAAATCTCGCCGTTCTTCCAGATCAAACCCTTCGGCAACCCGCTGACGGACGCGATTTTCACCGCCGCGTCGCCTGAAACGGACGGTTTTGCGGAATAGGCGACGCCGACCGGAATCTTGACCGGCGAGCCCCATTTCAGCAAAGGCTTCGAGAGTTCGCTTTCTTTCGCGAAAGTCGCGGTGATGAACCGGTCGACTCCGAGCATCTTCAACTTGTAGACCAGCTCCTGCGACAGCAGCTTGCCGTCTTCGTCGAACCAGCCGAGAAAAGCGTACCCAGACGAAAGTTTCGCGGTGAGCTTCACGTTCTTTTTGTACGCGACCTGGCCGTACGCGGCGGACAGCGCCACCGTGCCGCCGGAATTCTTCCTGACCGACATCCCTGCGTCGCGGCGGAACTCCAGCCCGTCCCCGCCGAAGAACCCGTCTTCCGTCCGCGCGGCGATCGCGGACGTCTCGGCATCCCGCACGAGCGTGAACCCGAGCGGACAGGTGAAGCTGCGCGAGTTTTTGGTCGCCTTGGCGGTGGCGCGGCAGACGAGAACGGCCCTGCCGCCGCCGACCGTCGACGCGGACGAGAACGACGACGCGCTGAACGTCCAGTTGGTTCCCCCGAGTTTGAATTTGCCGCTGATCTTGCCCTTTGAAGTCACGCTCATCGTCGCCGCCGCGGGGGCGACAGCCGCATCGGCCGGGATGACGGCTCCGGTGAAATTGCCGAGCGCCCATTCCGGCAGTTCGCCCACCTTGATTTTCAACTTGAACGTGACCGTCTCCTTGCCGGCGGTGGTGACCGCGATCTTCGCGGTCGTCGTTTTCGCCTTCGTTGGCGTGCCCTTGACCGCCCCCGCCGACGCGTCGTACTCCAGACCCGCCGGCAGACCCGTCACTTTCACCGTGGTCTTCGAAATCGCCGCGTGATCAAGCGGCCACTCGAGCGACACCCCTCGCAAAGCGTTGGTGACCGGCGTTTTGGCGGCGGCGGCGGTGAACGTCATCGAACCCACGGTCGCGGTGACCGCTGCCTTGTCTTCCGCAACCGTCGCGAATCTGGCGTATATCGTCTGCCGGGCGGCCGGCATCCTGTAGGCGACGCCGGTCTTGCGGTGGTTGGCGACGGTCGAAAGCGGCGTCGTGCAGGCTTTGTTTTCATACCAGCCGCCGAACACATAGCCCGACGGAACCGTCGCCTTCAGCGTGACTTTGTCGCCGACCGCATACTCTCCGCCGCCGGTCACCTTGCATTTACCGCTGCCGCCGTTCTTCTTCAGCGTCACGCGCGGGGGCAGCCACTGCGCGTAGAAGGTCGAGTCTTCCGAGACCACCGTCCCGCCGGAGACTTCATCGCCACCGTCCGGTTCCGTGAACCAGCCGGCGAACGCCGCGTCGGATTTCGCCGCGGTCGGCGGTTCGCCCAGCTCGTCGCCGGCCGCGACCGTGCGCTCGGCCTCGCCGGAAACGATCCTGCCGCCGTTCGGATCGAACGTCACCGTGCATTCGCCGACCGTCCATACCGCGTAAAGCGTCACCGCGGCGCCGGCGGTCGACGCGAGATTGGAGACGACCGCGTTGTTGGCGTAGACCGCCGCGCCGGCGGAACTCCCGGCCCAGCCCGCGAAGGCGTATCCGGAACGGGTGAAGGCGTTGGCGCGCAGCCGCTGCGCCGAACCGTACTCGAACTGCTGGTCGGCCATCGCCCCCGTGCCGCCGTTCGCCGCGAACTTTACGGTGTAGGCGACGCCTTTCCATTTCGCGTAGAGTTGCGTCGTACCGCCGGCTACGTCGGTCAGGTTCGAAACCGTCGCGCCGCCGGCGTAGACGACGGGGCCGGCCGCGTTCGTCGCCCAGCCGTCGAAAGCGTAACCCGTTCTGCTGAAGGCGTTGGCCGCAAGCTTGCCGGGCTTCCCGTACACAAAGCTCTGCGGTGACATCTCCCCCTCGCCGCCGTTCGCCGCGAACGCCACCGAATACCCGTTCGCCGTCCATTTGGCGTACAGTGTAACCAATCCGCCGGCGGCGGCGGTGAGGTTTTTGACGCTTGCCCCGTTTTGGTAGACCGCGGCCCCGGCGGAGTTCGTCGCCCAGCCGCCGAAGGTGTGGCCCTCTTTCACGAAGGCGTTCGCCGGTAGTTCGCGCGGCGTGTCGTAGACGAATTTTTCGTCGGCCATCGATCCGGAGCCGCCGTTCGCGTCGAAGCGGACGGTGTACTCCGCCGCATTCCATTTCGCGTAGAGCGTCACCTTCCCGCCGGCGGTTTCGGTCAGGTTCGAGACGGCCTCGCCCGCGGCGTAGGCGGCCGCGCCTGCGGCGTTCGTCGCCCAGCCGCCGAAGGTGTAGCCCGTGCGGGTGAAGGCGTTGTCGCGCAGCTTCTTCGCCGTGCCGTAGACGAAGGTCTGAGCCTCGACTTCGCCGGCGCCGCCGTTCGCGGAAAACTTCACGGTGTAGGAAACCGTCGTCCACTTCGCGTGGAGCGTCACCGTCGCGCCCTCTTCGGACGCCAGATTCAGAACCGTTTCGCCGTCGGCGTAGACCGCCGCGCCGGCCGCGCTCGCCGCCCAGCCGCCGAAAACGTGCCCGGCTTTCGTGAACACGTTCGCCGGCAGCGCCGCCGCCTCGCCGTAGGTGTAACTCCGGGCGGGCATCGACCCGGAACCGCCGTTCGCGTCGAACGCCACCGTGTAGCCGACCGCCTTCCATTTAGCGTAGAGCGTCACCTCGCCGCCGGTCGTCGCGGTCAGGTTCGAGACGACCGCGCCGTCGGCGAACTCGACCGCGCCGTCCGCGCTCGCCGCCCAGCCGTCGAAAACGTGCCCGGCGCGCGCGAAGGCGTTCTGATCGAGTCCGCGCGCGACGCCGTAGACGAATTTCTCCGCCGCCATCGCCCCCTCCCCGCCGTTCGCGTCGAACGCCACCGTGTAGCCGCCGCCGGCCCAGACCGCGTAAAGGGTGACTACGCCGTCCGCCTCGGCGGTCAGGTCCGCCACCGCCGCGCCGTCGGCGTACGCCACCACCCCGCCGGCGCTTTCGGCCCAGCCCTCGAAGACATGTCCGCCGCGGGAGAACGCGTTGACGCTCAGCGCCCGCGCGGCGGCGCCGTAGGCGAACCGCTGGTCGTCCATCGAACCCTCGCCGCCGTTCGCGTCGAAATGCACGGTGTAGGCGTTGGCGTTCCACACCGCGTAGAGGGTGACGGCGCCGTCCGCCTCGGCGGAAAGGTTGACCACCTCCGCGCCGTCCGCGTACGCCGCCGCGCCGTCCGGAGTCGCCGACCAGCCGCCGAACGCGTAGCCGGTGCGCGTGAACTGGTTCGACGCGAGCGTCTGCCGCGCGTCGTACGAGAACGCCTGCCCCGCCATCGCGCCTTCGCCGCCGTTAGCGTCGAACGACACCGTGTAGGTGTTCGCCGCCCACGCGGCGTAGACCGACACTTCGCCGCCGGCCTCGCCGGTAAGGTTCGAGACGCGCGCCCCGGCCGCGTAGACCGCCGCGCCGGCCGCGTTCGTCGCCCAGCCGTCGAACGTGTAGCCCTCTCGCGTGAAAGCGTTGCCGCGCAGCTTCTGCGCCTTGCCGTACACGAAATCCTGCGCGGCCATCGCGCCTTCGCCGCCGTTCGCCGCGAACTGCACCGTGTAGGAGTTGGCCGCCCACTTCGCGTGGAGCGCCACCGTCGCGCCAGCGACGCTCGACAGGTTGGAAACGACCTCGCCGTCGGCGTAAATGGCTTCGCCAGCCGCGCTGTCGGACCAGCCGGTGAACGTGTAGCCCTCTCGCGTGAAAGCGTTGCCGCGCATCTTCTGCGCCTTGCCGTACTCGAAATCCTGCGCGGCCATGCCGCCTTCTCCGCCGTTGGCGTTGAACACGACGGAATAACCATTCGGCGCCCATGTCGCGTAAAGTGCCGCGACGCCGCCCGCCTCGGCGGTGAGATTCGAGACGACCTCGCGGTCGGCGTACGCCGCCGCGCCGTCCGGAGTCGCCGACCAGCCGCCGAACCCGTACCCGGCGCGGGTGAAGGAACAGCCGCGCAGCTTCCTGCTTTCCCCGTAAACGAACTCCTGGGCCGACATCGCGCCTTCGCCGCCGTTCGCGTCGAACGTCACCGTGTAGGCGTTCGCCGACCACACCGCCCAAAGCGTCACGACGCCGTTGTCGTTGGTGGTCAGGTTCTTCACCGTTGCGCCGTCTTCGTAAACGACTTCGCCCGTCTGGTTGGTGGCCCAGCCGGCGAAAGCGCCGCCGGTTTTGGTGAAACCGTTCAGCGAAAGCTCCGCGGCGGAGCCGTAAACAAGCGCCTGGTCGGGCATTTCCCCCGCGCCGCCGTTCGAGTCAAAGCGGACCGCATACCCGAACGGTGTCCACACCGATTCCACGGTCATGTCTTTCATGACCGACGAGAAATCGGCCGGAGACCAGGCGAGCGAATGTCCAACGCGGCTCCAGGCCGGCGCCACCGCCGCCGCGCCTTTTGCCACCGGCTGCACCTCGTCGTCGAAAACACCCGCCGGATCGTGGAATGTTACATGCGATCGCTCCGCAACCCAGACGAGATTGGAGACAAAAACGGAATTCGACCCGTATTTATATTGACGGAAAGACACTTCCCCTGTTTCCGCTATCGGGATGGAAAAACGTTCCCACGCCATGTCCTGGGTAGACGTCAGATTAGTCGAGCCCCCTGGATAACTCACTCTTAAAATAGTTGAGCCATCTTCATCTTCGTCGTTATACCCGCCGCGCCACATGAAAGTGATGGTGCCGGGCTCTTTTATCTCGCATTTTAGAGCATCTGTCTTATTAGTAGCATGCTCAATATATGTCCCTCTGTTAATCCAATTTCCCTCTTCTGAATCAGGCTCGAATTTCAGGTTGTCGCAGCCGAGCGCCGCCGACCATTCGCCGACATTCCTGCACCAGACGGCGTACAGGGGGAAGACCGCACCGGCCTCTTCCGTAAGATTGGAGACAACCGCAGACCGCGAGTATATAACTTTCTCCACGTCGTTGCTCCAGCCGAGAAAATCGTGCAACGACTTCTCCGGCATGGTTGCCGGCAGATTCCATTCCACACCGTAGCGATGATTCTCGACAGCAGGGCCGCCGCTGCCGCCGAGCAGATGGTACTCCACGGTATAGGTATTAGTGGCCCACTCCGCGTAGAGAGTCACCGTGCCGCCGGCCCCGGCCAAATCCACCACTTCAGCGCGGTCGGCATACACGGCTCCATCCGTTCCGTTGGTGGACCATCCGATGAAGGTGCACCCGGCAATGGCGTAGCCGTTGGGACTGAGCTTTTCAGGCCTGCCGCGCCGGAGCAGCTGATTCTCCATCTTCCCCGTCGTCGCGCCGTTGCCGTAGAAAACCACGGTGTAATCTTCGTTCCACACCGCGTAGAAAGTGATCAAGGCTCCGTCGGCGACGGCCAGGTTCTTAACGGTTTCACCGTCTTCGTAAACGACTTCGCCCGTCTGGTTGGTGGCCCAGCCGGCGAAAGTGCGCACTCCGCAGGTCAGTGCGTTCGCTTTAATCGCGGTCGGCGCATCGTAGGTCAAATCCTGGTTGGCCATCTCGCCCGCGCCGCCGTTCGCGTCGAACTTCACAGTGTACGAGACGGGCTTCCACTTCGCATAGAGCGCGGTGACGCCGTTCGCCTCTTCGGTGAGATTCGAGACGACCGCGCGGTTTTCGTGGACGACCGGTCCGTCCGCTTTTTTCGCCCAGCCGTCGAAGGTGTAGCCCGTGCGGGTGAACTGGTTCGCCGCGAGCTCCTGCGATGAGCCGTAGACGAAATCCTGGCCGTCCATCGCGCCCTCGCCGCCGTTCGCCTCGAAAAAGACCGTGTAGCCGTTCGCCGACCATTTCGCGTAAAGCGCCACCTCTCCGCCGGCGACGCGCGTGAGATTCGAAACCGTCGCCCCGTCTTCGTAGACGACCGCCCCGCCGGCGGTCACCGCCCAGCCTTCGAAACTCATGCCGGGACCCGTGAATTCGTTCTCCGCCAGCGCCTGCGCCTCGCCGTAGACGAAATCCTGGTCGGCCATCTCGCCCGCGCCGCCGTTCGCCTCGAACTTCACCGTGTACGGAACGGGCGCCCACTCCGCGTAGAGAGTCACCGTGCCGCCGGCGACCGCCGTCAGGTTGGGGGCGTTGGCACCGTCCCTGTAAACAACTTCCCCGCCCTTTTCCGCGGCCCAGCCGACGAACGCGAAACCGGCGCGCGTGTAGAGATTCGTCGGCAGCGCGGACGCCTCGTCGTAGACGCAGATCCGATCTGCCATCGTCCCGGAGCCGCCGTTGGCGTCGAACTTGACCGAATAACGGTTGGCGGTCCATTTCGCGTACAGCGTGACGACGCCGCCCGGCTCGGCGGTGAGGTTGCGCACCGACGCGCCGCCGGCGTGGGAAACCCCGGCGCCGCGGTTGGTCGCCCACCCCTCGAAGGCGTAGCCGGTGCGCGTGAAAGCGTTCGGCGAAAGCGGCTGAGACATGTCATAGGTGAAGCTCTGGTCCGCCATCTCGCCCGCGCCGCCGTTCGCGTCGAATTTAACGGAGTACGAGTTCGCCTCCCACTTGGCGTATAAGGTGACCGACGCCCCCGCGGTCGCCGTCAGGTTCGAAACCGGTGCGCCGTCCGCGTAGACCGCCCCGCCGCCCGAACTCTTCGCCCAGCCGGCGAATGCGTAGCCCTGCCGCGTGAAATCGTTCTGGCGCAGTTTCCTGCCGGAGTCGTAGACGAACGTCTGGTCGGCCATCTCGCCCGCGCCGCCGTTCGCGTCGAACTTCACCGCGAATGAATTAGCCTCCCACTTCGCGTAGAGCGTCACCTCGCCGCCCGCCTCCTCGGTAAGATTCGACACCGAAGCGCCGCCGGCGAAAGCGACCGCCGCGGACGCGTCCAGCGCCCAGCCGCCGAAGGTGTACCCGGTGCGGGTGAACCGGTTCGCCGCGAGCGCCTGCGGTGAACCGTAGACGAACCCCTGGCCGTTCATCGCGCCGGAGCCGCCGTTCGCGTCGAACACCACCGTGTACGCGTTCGCCGACCATTTCGCGTAGAGAGCAACCTCGCCGCCGTGCGCCGTGAGATTGCACACCGTCGCGCCGTCGGCGTACTTGACGGCGCCGGCGGCGTTCGTCGCCCAGCCGGCGAAAGAATGACCGACGCGGATGAATTCATTGATTTCCAGAGCCTGCAGCTCGTCATACCCGAAATCCTGCGGATCCATCGCGCCGTAACCGCCGTTCGCGTCAAACACCACCGTGTACGCGCTTCCGGTCCACAACGCGTTGACGACCATGTCGCGGGTCACGGACGAGAAATCACCGTCCCACTTCAGCGTGTAACCGGTACGGGACCATTCCGGCGCGGTCGCGGCGTGGTTCTTCTGGACGGACACCGTCACGTCGCCGAAACTTCCGGACGGGTCTTGGAAGGTGACGGAGTGGAAGATCGTCGCCCAAAGCGCGTACACCGTAAGGTCGTCGTCGCCCTGAAACAAACCGCCCGGATACGCCGCGGACCAATAAGTTCCCTTGACGTTGCGTCCGGCCGAGTCGTAAACCATTTCGTTGTTGTAATCGAAGAACCCCCGGAAAGCCATTTCCGTGTGTTCGGCGACGCCTATTGAATTCAGGTTGGTGGCGCCGGCCTTGAGCCGCCCGTTCAACGTCGTCAAGTCGGAACTGCCGTTGTACTCGCCGCCGTTCGGGCTCACCTTGAGCTTGAAACCGTCGAGTTTCGCCGCCGGCGAGAACACCGCACCGCTTGCGTCCATCGTGCCGGACTTCGGTCTGTCCGCCGACGTGTCGTCGTAGGCGTATCCGGGCGCCGCCGTCGCGAACGCGTACCACTTGGTGCCGCTCGGCAGATATACCGTCGTGCTCGCGGTTACTGTCGTCCAGGCCGCGGCGGGTCCGGTGCGGTAGCTGATGTTGGAAATGCCGACGCCGGGAATCAGTTCAAGCGGATAGGAGTTGGCGCTCCACACCGCGTAGAGCGTGCCGTCCTGCGACTTGTCCCACACATGCGCGGACGTGCCCGACGCGTTGTAGTATTTGACGCCGGAACCGTCGCTCCGATCGGTGTACCCGTCGAATTCGTAGCCGCTGCGAACCGGCAGCGACGCGAGCGCCGGCAGGGCTGAAGCGTACTGCGCCGAAACGGAGCTTTCACCGCCCGAACCGCCGTTGGAATTAAGGATCGCCCGGTAGACCCTGCCGGTGAACGTCGCGGTGTATTTGCCGGCGTTCGAAGTTGAAGCCGTGAACGCATAAGGGTTGGCGGTTTGGGCGGAGGATCCGTACTGCCAGTTCGAAAAGGCGTAACCGGCGGCGGGCGTCGCCTGCAGACTGCAGGTTGAACCGACCGCGACTCTGCCTTCAGTCGCATAAAGACCGTCATCGGTCGTGAGTGCAACGCTTCCCGCCGCCGTCGGGGACACCGCGTAGGTGACGGACACCGTGCGAACATATTTGGGGCAGATGACATGGTCGCCGTCGTACATTTTCCCCTTGGCGATGTCGGCGTCGGCAACGGTCGCCGACGCGGATATCCGCGAAGTGCACCCCGCGACCGAAACGTCTTCCGGCGATGCGGCGTCCGCCGGCATGGTGTACCACCCGAGGAAACGGTAGCCGGACCTCTCAGGCGCGGTGAACTCCGTGGTCCAGGCGACGGATGCGCGGACGATGTTGAACTCGGCGCGGAACGAATAATAGCCCTGCCCGGAACTTTTCGCCATTGTCTCGGTGCCGGAAGTCGTGCCGCTGACCGAAATCGTCAATTCGGCGTCGCCGATAACGGCGACCGTTTCGGAACTGTCCGCCAGCGACACAGTCGCGGCGAACACCGACAAGAACGCTATGAGCGCGGGCGATTTTTTTTTCATGGCAACACCCTCCTCTCTTCTCCTCCATTTCTTCAACGCAGCTATTATATCAAAATTATCCAGGGCCTTGCACTTCGAATTTCACGTCCGGTTTGACGGGGCGGCGGCCGTTGTTGTGCAATGGCCGGCGAAGGGATCCGGGTAAGGTAATGTTAAAACAACAGTTGTCTTTCGCAGCAGCATCCATCGCCGCGCTTGCGCTGCTGGCGGAACGGGTCGACGCCGCGCTGGCCGAGCCGCACGCCGAGTTCCGCGAGCGGTCGGGTGACGAAATCGCGACTGGCCGCGCGCGGATGCGGCAGCGTCAGTTCGGGGGTGCTGACGGTTTCCCCGCCGAAATCGACGAGGTCGATGTCTATGGTGCGGGGGCCGTTTTTCACGGTGCGCACGCGGCCGAGGGAATCCTCGACCGCGTGCATCCCGCGGGAGAACTCGAACGGGTCGAGCCCGGTTTCGAAAACCGCCGCCTGGTTCAGGAACTTCATGCCGGAAAATTCCGCCGGCACGTCGACGGGTTCGGTTTCGGCGACCGAACTCGCCTTGACGAGTCTGGTGCGCGGCATGGCGGCCAGCGCCTCCAGCGCGCGGGCGAGGTATTCCCGGCGCGGTTCAATGTTGGAACCGAGCGAGACCACGGCTTTTTTCACAGTCCGCCGCATCGCGTTTACATCGCCGCGTTCGCTATCATCCGCTGGCCGGCGGCGACGATGCGCTTTTCTATGCGCGACTTGATCTTGCTGACGTTGTTGCGGGACACGCCGAATTTTCTGGCGACGGCGTCGATGCTACCCCCTTCAACCGCGTACGCCCGGTAAATCTGGCGGTCGCGGTCGGATATCGCGGTGTGCATCAGCACATGTTCGCGGGCGCTGGCCAGCACAGCCCGGCGCCAGTCGTCGTCCAGAGCGTCGGCCGCGGGGGCGGGCGCGGCGATCATCTCGGCGACGGTCTTGCTGCGGTCCCCCCCGATCGGCGTGTCGATGGGCACCGTGCGGTCCCCCCCCCTGACCGTCTCGCTGCGGTGCATCATGCGCACTTCGTTCACTATCATCGTCGCGAGGTAGGAATGGAACTTGCCCTTCTCCGGCGAGTACCGGCCTTCGCGCAGCACGTCCACCAGCCGGGCGAGCACCTGCATGACGACGTCGTCGGCGTGTTCCTCGCCGCCTTTGAACGCGGCGAACTGGCGGATGGCCCCCTGATATGTGTCCCAGAACCGCACCCACTCCGCGGAATCCTCGCCGGGGGCGAGGTTTTTGATCTTGGCGATCAAAGTGACGGAAGTTACGGGAAACGAGCCCACTTGTCGTTTGTCAGCGGTTGACGAGCCTCAGGGTGAATTCGCGGATGTCGATGAAGTTGCTCTTGTTGGCAATCGCCTCGTCTTTCCTGTACATGGCGGCGACTTTGGCGAATTCGTCGCCGAGCAGCCCGGCCTCTTTCATCAGCCGCACCTTCTCCGCCGCGGCGATGCCGTTGCGCAGTTCCAGGAAACGCCAGCTCGGTTCCCCGCCGGGGTAGCACAGGAACGTGTCACCGGACGGCCACCAGGCGTACGTCGCGTCCTTCTGGGGGTTGCGCGGCCAGCTGTTCCACGCCCAGCGCAGAAAACCGTCCAGACCGACCATCGCCGGGTACGCCCCCAGCCAGAACGCCTCCCCGGTGCCGCTGTCCATGAAAGTGTTCGGATGGGACGGCCCGCAGCAGACGTAGTGGGTGGTCACAAAACCGCGTTCGCGGCGCTTGCCGAGCTCTTTGAGAAAATCGTCTGAGACATCGCTGATCGACTGCGAATAGACGTCTATGTCGATGCCTTTGAATTCGCTGGGCCTGCGGTTGCCCGCCATGGCGATGCGCATCCCCGGCGCGTGGCGGCGCACGAAGTCCGCCACCTTGCGCACGTCTTCCGGCGCGCGCTCGTCCATCGACATGAGCGTGTTTTTAAACCACCCCTTGGCCTTCAGATGGGCGGTGAAACGGTCGAGGAACCCGCCCCAGCGCTTCTCCAGCTCCGCCTCGTCGATCTTCCTGCCGAGAGTCCACGGACACAGCGAGTAGCATGAGATGTCCGGCCCGAGGCCGCAGTCGAGGCAGAACTGCACGTATTCGTCGAACGTCCTGAAATCCGCCTCGTCGACCAGCGAGTGGTAAGCGTCGCAGCATTGATGATCCCACGGCTGTTCGAGCAGCGAAACCGTTATCGTCTTCTGCCCGGCCGTCGCCAGCAGCTCGTAGACCGGCCGCATCGCCTGGTAGTGCGCCGGCGAGAAGGGCTTCACCCCGGCGACGCGCGCGACCGCCCACGGATGCTGCCAGAGGTCGAGATAGTACTTCCACTCCTTCGGCGGCGGCAGCACCCGGTCCACGACGCGGATTCTCGCGGACCCGCACGGATAGACCCCCGGTTTTGCGTCGGCCGGCACCGAAACCTCCATCACCCGCGGCCCGTCGCCTTCCGCCGCGTTCCACGCCACCCGGTCGTACACTTCGAGCCGCTGCAGGCTGAGCGGCTTCGGCGCGTACTTCACCGCCTTGAGCACCCCGTACCTGACGCTCAAGCCCGCCGGCGCGTCGCCGAGTTCCGCGAAGTCCGGCACTCTGGCCGCTACCGTTTCGCCGCGCCAGGCGGCCACTTCAAAAGTCCGCGCTTCAAGTACGGACGCACTGACGGCAGCTGCGGCCGCCACTGACAGACATAATTTTCTCATGGGGAAGATTATATCAAAGAACGCCTTTTGAACGCAAGTTGCGGATCGCCTTTTTGTAGGCGATCACCGCCGCCGGATCGCCGCACGATTTCAGCGCGGCGGCGTTGCGGCGGGTGAGGAAGTCGCTGCGCCAGCCGCCGTCCGGCCGCTGAGTCGCAATCAGCTCCCGGACCGCGGCGGCGCTGCGGGTGTCGGCCAGCGTGTATTCCCGCGGGAAAACGCGCGTTTCCGACGGGCGCGGGGAACGGCCGGCGAAAAACACCGCGCCGAAACCGGCCGCGGCCGCGAACGCGGCGGCGG
>JAGCAM010000070.1 GCA_017652705.1 Kiritimatiellia bacterium
ACACATACCTTTCCACGTCTCCTCCGGAGACGTGCTTTTCTCCAAACTCCGGTTTTCAAAGAGCGGCGCCCGGCCCCTTCCGGGGGCGGACAAGCGCGTAGTATATCATTTCCCCGCAATCCGCGCAAGGGGGGGATGCGAAAAATTTCGGCGGACTACATTCCACGGCATCAGATTGCACGGCGAAGGCGGAATGAGCACAGGCTTTTTGAGCCGAGGAGGCCGAAGACGGCGATGGCCGCGCACAGTACGGCCAAAGAAACAAAAACCGACGCCCAGCCGATGCGTGAAAGCAGAAAGCCGTACACGAACGACTGGGCCGCCGCGCCCATATACGCCGCGAAGTTCAGCACGCCAGACGACGTGCCGGAGAACACCCGGCCGCCGATGTCGGTCGCATACGCCCACGCCGTGCCGTTGATCGCGTAGATGCAGAACCCCGCCGTGAACAGCAGAATCTGCACCACCGCCATCTGCCAGCCGACCGTTGGATCGCACATCATGAAACCCGCTATTGAAACCGCTCCGAGAATCGCGGCCGACACCACCGCCGGCAGACGGTCGTTCGGGCACCACTTGTCAGTAAGCCACGGCACGACGAGCGTTCCCACGCCCATTCCGAACGGCAGCGAAAGCGAACCGAGGAGCCCAGCCGTTACATCGATGCCGAAACGGTCGATAAAGTAAAGAGGTATCCAGGTGACAAGTCCGTACCGCGCCAGACCGGTGATGAACGCGATCACCACCCACACGACGAAATGTCCGTTGGCGAGCATGTAGCGGTAGGGGTAGAGTTTGCCGCGCGTCGAGACAATTCCGCGCATTTCCGCTTCGACCGCGGCGCGGGCGGGGTCGTCTTCCACGTATTCGGCGAGGCCCGCCCGGCGCGGGGATGTGCGGCAGCGGACTGCATAGACGAACAGCAGCGCGAACGGGAATGCCGCGGGCAGAATGAACGCGGCGCGCCAGCCGAGGCCAGGCAGCGTTTTAAACGCGAGCGCGACGGCGAGAATCGCGGTGGCCTGTCCGAACCCCGAAAAAGCGTGGGCGAAGCCGGTGGCGAAACCGCGGGTTTTGCCCGGCCACCACTTCGTAAGGATCGCCACGCCGGGAGTCCACGCCATCGACTGGAAAAACCCGTTCATTCCCCAGATGACGGCCATCGCGACGATGGAGGTCTGGAACGAAAACAGGATGTTCGCGGCGACGGAAAGAACTACCGAGGCGATGACGAATTTTCCGGGGCCGACGATTTCGCTGATGCGCCCGTTGACGAGCTGGCCGACGCCGTACGCCCAGAAAAGCGCACCGGTCAGCACGCCGAAATCGGCCTTGCTCCAACCGAGATCGCGAATCATCACCGCGCCGGCGTTGGAAAGGTTGAGTCTGGTGCAGTAGAGAAAGCAGTACAGAAGTGAAAACAGCAGAAGATAGCGCCAGGCGTTCGATCTGAACAGCCGGTACTCCCCCTCGGTGTAGCCGAAAGCCGTCATTTCACCTGAGCGTCCCGGCGATTTCATCGACGGAAACGAGATCCGCCGAGGCCTCTTTGATGCGCCCGTTTTCGAGGATTTTCTCCGCCGTCCGTTTCATCGCCGGGTACGCGGAGCACAGGAACTGGTTGGCGTAGATGACGAGGTTGACGCCCATCGCGGCGAATTCGTCTTCGGTCACGTCGGGCAGGGCGGTGGCGATCACTGCGACCGGCGCCGACGCGGAAACGCTGCCGCGGACGTCTTTCATCAGCGCGGCAAGCCCCTCTGCGGACATCGCTCTGGGGTTGATAAGCATTCCGTCGGCACCGGCGGCGGCGGCGGCGCGGCATTTCGCGGCGGAATCGCAGCGGACCAGCACCATGAAATCGTCGGTCACGAGCGCGTTTCTGCCGGCGCGGACGATTTCCGCCGCGCCGTCGGGGCCGCCGTCGATGACAACCGCCGACACGCCGAGCCGCTCGAGTGACCGGACGAGGAAGGCGAAGTTCTTGGCGTGACCGCCGGAGTCACCGTCGAAGACGACCGGCTTCGTGGTCACTTCGAGGATGTCGTCAAGGGTTCGTATGCGCGAGGTGATGTCGATGCATTCATCGTCCGGTTTGCCTTTCGCGGCGGAGTCGGTGAACGAAGACAGCCACATGCCGTCGAATTCGAAAGTGCGGTTGTTCTTCTTCACCGCCGTGCGTTCGACGATCAGCCCGGTCAAACCGGAGTGCGCCTCGATTATGCGGGAGACCGGTTTGGCGTTCAGCAGACGGCGGAGACGGCGGCGGCGGACGTCGGGGGTGACGCCGACTTCTTTGAGCGCCTTGTTGAGCCGGGTGGAGGAAATGCCCTCGGTGTATTCGGGTTCGACGAGTTTTCCGCCCCAGGTCGCGAGCGTGTCGATGACGCCCTGCCGCGTCTTCGCCTGCACTCCGTTGCGCCAGTCGGTGCCGTGGACGACGAAGTCCGGCCGCAGTTTCATCAAGTTCGGGATGTAGTCAAGCTGTTCCTGCGGAACGACTTTCGCCACGCCCTTCAGCTGCGACACCACCGCCGCGCGCTGCTCGTAGTTCATATACGGCAGACGCTTGTAACTGGCGATTGCGGCGTCGGTCAGCACGCCGACTGTCACTTCTCCGAGTTTGGCGGCCTCTTTGATGATGTTCAAATGACCCGGATGGATGAGATCCGCGGACATGCCGACATACACGGTTTTCGCCATGATTCACCTCCCCGCCGCGACGCGTCACTCAATGCGGTTGGCGCCGGCCGCGAGCTGCCGGCGCATATCGCCGTAGACAAAATCGCCGGCGACGGGCGTACTCACCGTGCCGCGCGCTTTCCCGCCGTTGAACTCAAGATCCACTTCGACGAAGCCGAGCGGATGGGGATGCTTCGCCCTGATTTTTCCAAGCGTGCCGGGGCAGGGGGCGACAAGCACCTTTTCGAAGAACGGCGCGGCGGATTTGATGCCGGCGAGACCGGTCTGCATGAACCAGATGGGATGGGCGCCCCAGGCATGGCAGTCGCTGCGCGATTCGAGCTTCCCGTTTTTGCCGGAATCCGGAGCCTCCTGCGTGGTGGCGAGACCTTTGTCCACGTACGAACGCCAGAGGTCGAGGCGCTTCTGGAAAAGATCGCCGCGACCGAATTTGAAGTAGCACTCGAACAGGTAATAGCTGAAATAGACGGTGGTGCGCTTCAGGTCGGCATCGGTTACAAGGTGTCGGAAACATTCTTCGGCCTTGTCCGCCGGCAGCGCGTCGCCCAGCAGCGCGAGACACTGAGCGTGCTCGGAAAAGTCCTTTTTCTCCGGGGTGTCCGAGAGGAGGCCGCGCTCCGCGCACCAGAATTTGCGGACGATCGTCTTGGCGAGCCGCGTGCGTTTTTCTTCCCAGTACTGCGCCTGCAGATCGTTGCCGAGGGCGCGCTCCACCAGCGCGGCGGATTTCATCGCCAGCACCCAGAAGAGGTTGGCCTCGGCGTTCACGCCCTCGCCGAAACGGCCACCGGGGGCCTCGCCGCACCGTCGCCAGCCCACCACCCAGTCCATGAACTGCCAGCCCGGGAGGTTTTCAAGCAGCCCTTCGGCGTTTTCATAGTATTCCATGCCGGCCATCGATTTGCGCAGCCCGGGCACGCGGGCGCGCAGCCATTCGCGGTTGGCGTGGTTCATCACATAGTCGCCGTACATGCAGAGATAGCAGAGCGTGTAGGTGGCTCCCTCCTGGGTGCCGCGCGTAGGCCAGTTGAACGGAGCCTGCCCGTCGTCGCGCGTCGAAAGGTCGTAAAGTTCGATGGCGCGGCGGATGATGCGGTCGTCGCGGGTTGCGGCGGAGATGACGTTCAGCTGCACACGGGTGTCGCCGGGGTACATCTGCTGTTCATAGTATGGACAGTCGAAAAGCATCTCATGGCAGCACATCTGCATCGCCCGGAAGGAAATGCGGCGGATGTCGCCGAGGGTGGGATCATCCGGTGAGGAGAATGCGCCTTCCATTTCCAGGGGATAGCGCGATTCGACGATATACGCATCGGTTATCTCGAGTGGTTCATCGCCGGTTTCGACGTCGATGCGGCACCATTTGCCGCACCGGAACCAAGGCGGCGAAAAAACGCCGCGTTCTCGCCCGTCGCTGACGAATATGTCGCCGTAGCCGTCCAGATATTTGCCGACGACCCGGCCGCGGTCGCCGCGGCCGCCGCCCTTCAGCTTGGTGTCGGGGTGGCGGGTGGACTCCGCCCAGCTCCATGAAACTTTCGCCCCGGCACCGCCGCGCACTACCATGACCGGATAGGCGCAGAAGTAGTCGCCGAGATCCCACGCCGCCTGCAGGCGCGTGTGCGCGGGCACGGTGAGGGCGAGAGGCTTGCCGGCGATGAGCGCGTTGAAAGCGTCCACGTCGGCGCCTTTCGTCTCGCTTTCCAGATAGGTGTGGACGCCCCTGAATTCGGCCGCGCGGGTGACGGCCTTGACGGCGCCGGGACGGGCAACCCTCTCAATCTGGTCGGGCAGCTGCGTCGGAAAGAGCATCCAGCCGCCGGTGCGCCCGCCATACGTTTCCGGGCCGCGGCCGCCGGCCGAACCTCTGGCAACGGCCGCTTTGATCCATTTCGCCGGGCTGGCGTCGTAAAGGCCGGTTCCGACGATTCGCCATTCGTCGCCGGTGCCCCAGACGTCGTTGTTATGGCCGAGTGGCGTCATGCAGTCGAGAACGCCGACTTCCCAGCCAGTCCTGCCGGTGGTGAGACGGTCGTTAAAAACTCCGTCCGCCTTCAGCACGAAACCTCCGCGGTAAGAGAGCTGGGCGAGCGGACCTTTCGTGCCGGTGCGCCACACCGTCGCCTCGAAGGTGTGTTCTCCGGGCGGCAGGTCGATTTCGTAAGTCTGATACTGCCAGTTTTCCACGACCGCGCGGTTGGGGCCCCGGGCGACGAAAACCCCGTCGACCGCGAGAAAGAAGCGTTCATCGGCGGAAACGTCGACAAGCAGTTTGCCGTCGCCGGGATTCACCTTGAAGCGCTTGCGGAACTTGAGGAAGGTGCATTCGTTTTTCACCCCGGCGGATCCGTCTTCCGGAAGCCATATCCAGCTGGCGTAGTCGACCGGCTGGAGTTTCAGGATGTTGGTGTTGCCGCGGGTATACCGCGCATCGCGGAACACGCGTTTGACGGAGATGGCGTCAGCCGTGAAAGCCCCCTGCGCGGCACACCCCGCCAACACCGTCGCAGCTATGATTTTCATGTTCATTGCTTTTGTCCTTACAATGTGTGAATGATGCCGGTCAAATGAAAGGCAGCAGCAGCGCCGGCGCAAAAAGGAGCGAGTCCAGCATGTCAAGCAGGCCGCCCATCCCCGCCGGCATGAAGGCGGCGGAATCTTTGACGCCGGCGCGGCGTTTGAAGGCCGACTCCACGAGATCGCCGAACGTGCCCGCGGCCGCGGCGACGGCTCCGAACGCGAGAGCCTTCCACCATGGAAAATGCGTCAGCGGCATGAAAGCCAGCGAAACGACGACTGACGCGGCGACGGAACCGGCGAAACCCTCCCAGCTTTTGTTCGGGCTGGTCTTGGGGCACATCTTGTGGTTGCCGCGGGGCATGAGCATCGCGGTTGAAATGCCGGCGGCGAAACCGCCCATGTCGGAGACTTTCACGATTGCAAGGAGATAGAGCATCATCCAGCGGCCGTGGACGGCTGCGACGACGGGGAGCGCGGCGACGCCGCAGATGACTGGCAGGCCCGCGGCGAGCCAGAGCGCCGGACGCCGAAGGCGGCTGGATTTCGAGACGATCGCGGCATATTCGGCGTACGCCAGCGCGATAAGAACCGCGAATGCCGGGGTGAACCACGTCTGCGGCGCGTAGACGACCGCGAGGACGACCGCGGCGGCGGTGGTCAGGGCGGCGGCGACTCTGCATGCGACACGGGTCATGTCCGAAAACTCCGCATCCGGTTACGAGTTTCTCCAGACGGCACTGTATTCACGGTCGGCGGATTCGTCGGCCTTCGAGGCGATTACGGGCTTGAACGTTCTGCAGCCGATTTCGGCCAGTGCCTTGGACAGCGCCGTGAACTGCGCGTCATCTTCATAAGTCCCGACGATGGCGCCGCCGGAACCGGCGAATTTCGCCGAGGCGCCGGCGCCGCGCGCCACCGTCACCATGCGGCGGTTTTCATCGGACACGTTGAATATGCGGTCGCGGAGATCGAAATTGGCGTTCACGAGCCCTGGGATTTCGTCCTGCCGGCCGGCGACGAGCGCATCGCGTCCGCGCTGGGCGATATCGGCGAACTCCGACATCGCCGACACCACGTCGCAGTTTTGCTGCTGAAACAGTTTCAGCACCTTGCCGTGCGCCCGGCCGCTCTCTTCGGCGCGGCGGGGGTCGTAAGCGATGTATATGTTGCGGAGCGAGGCGGGGTCGAGACGTTCGTACCGGCCGTGGCCGGTGGAATCGACCAGCGCGCGGTCGAAGTCCATGAAAGTGAGCCCGTTGTAAATCTGCGCCACCCGGTCCTGCAGTCCGCAGGCGATGCCGAGTTCGTCGCGTTCGGCGCACATGACGAGCGTGGGCTGCTCCTCGATCGGTATGTCCACCCCGTAGAACTCCATCAGCGCCTTGAGCATCGCCGAACAAATCGCGCTCGAGCCTGACAGCCCGACGAGACGGGGGATGTTGATCTTGTACTCGGCGGTGAAATTGGCGCGGGGCACTTCGAGACCGTGGTCTTCGCAGTATTCGAAGAAAAGTTTCGCCACCGCCTTCAGCATGCGGATGCCGCCGTAGTATCCGTACAGCCGCAGGTCGTGCACCAGCTGTGACGGCGAGTCGAAACTCGCGTCGTCGACTTCGCCGGGCGTGAACCGGAGGCGAGAACTTTCAGTGAGCCGAAGGTCGACGCAGAACTCGGTGAACGAAAACGACAGGGTTTTGCCGTAATACCCGTCGGACGGATTGCCGAGGAACCCCGCGCGCGCGAAACTGCGCGCCCTGATCACCTGCACGGACTGTTTCATGTGTTTTCTCCCATGGCTTCGAGAGCCTTGAAATAGCCCCGGGGATTGCCTATATCCTGGCGCCGCCCCGAATAGACGCAGCCGAAGACCGTGCGTTCGTGGAGCATCGCGTCGATCGCGTCGGTCAGCTGCACTTCTCCGCCCCTGCCCGGACCCTGGGTCGCGAGTTTTTTAAAGATCGCGGCATCGAGAAGATACCGGCCGGCAATGGCGAGATCGCTCGGCGCCTCCTCGGGAGCCGGTTTCTCCACCAGCGCGACAATGCGGCCGCCGTCGAGTTCGGCGATGCCGTAACGCGACACCTTTTCCGGCGGGACGCGCTCCAGCCCGATGACGTCAGCCCCGCCGTTCGCGACCGAAACGGCAAGCATTTCCCGCGACGCCGAACAGCCGGCGACCAGCGCGTCGCCAAGCAGCACGAGTATCTTCTCTCCGCTTTCCGTTCCGGGAAAGCCCGGTGCGGAAGCGGCCTGCAGCACGGCGTGACCCAGCCCGAGCTGTTCCTCCTGATACACGAAAACCACGCCGGGGGCGCCTTCGAAATATTCCCGTATAAGCTCCTTGCCCCGCGAAATGACGACGACGATTCTTTCTGCTCCGGCGTCACGGGCCTCGTCAATCACAAGTTCAAGCGCGGGACGCGAACCGATGGGCAGCATCTCCTTCGGCAGGACTTTCGTGACCGGGAGAAATCTGGTTCCGCGACCAGCCGCTGGTATAACCGCCGTCATTTTTCAATGCGGTATTTGCCGGAAGTGTAGCGTCTGGACTCTTTTTCGCCGGGAACCGTCACCGCCGCCGTCGCCCCGGCAGGAACGGTGAAGTTCCATGTCCAGCGTTTTCCCTCGTACTTCCACTCGCTGCTTATGGTTCCCGCGGCCGAACGGTATACCGCCTTGACCGAGCCGAGCCTGGGGTCGGGCTTCGGCGCCATCACGATATTCCTGAAACCCGGCGCCGCGGGATCGGCCGCGATGCCCGCAACGGTGCGGTAAATCCAGCCGAGCACCTGCCCGTAGGCGTAGTGGTTGAAACTGTTCATTTCCACCGGTCCGAAACCGTTGTCGACGGTGTAGCTGTTCCACCGCTCCCAGATCGTCGTCGCGCCCTGGTCGACGGAGTAGAGCCAGCTCGGGTTCTTGCGCTGCAGCAGCAGGGTGTAGCAAAGTTCGATTTCACCGCACTCCGCCAAGGCGTCCATGAGAAACGACGTGCCGAGAAACCCGGTCTGCAGGCAATCGCCGTGTTCGCGGATGTTCTTCTTCAGCAGTTCAAGCGTCGCCGTGCGCGCCGCGCCGTCCACGATGCCGAAATGAAGCGCGAAGACGCACGCCGTCTGGAGGTCGCGCATGGGCTTCAGGAGCAGACCGTCCGTATCGACGAACTTGCTCAGGATGTAATCCTTCGCCCGGCAGGCGCTGCCGCGGAACCATGCCGCGTCTTCGCCGCGCCCGGTCGCCGCCGCCATGTCCGAGAGGATTTTCGCATCGTAAAGCCAGTAGCAGGCGGCGAGAAAACGCCGGTAATTCATCGCGTCCGGGTCTTTGCCCCACTTGCCCCAGCCGCCGAACCGGTTGCCGCAGGATTCGAACTTTTCGTACGACAGCCAGTCGGCGTAGTTGTAATCGCCTTTGCCTTCGAAATCGTACTTTGTTTCGTCCAGCGCCTTCACGAATCTGGCCATCGCGTCGAAATTCTCATCTACGATCGCTTTGTCACCGAACATTTTCCAGATCGTCCACGGCACGATTACTCCGGCGTCGGCCCAGCCGAACTTGAATGTGCCGTTGCCGTACTGCCCACACGGGGCTACCGACGGATACCCCCCCCTGTCGTCAACGCTGTCGCGCACGTCGCGCATCCATTTGCGGAAAAACCGCCGCGTGTCGGCGTTGAACGCGCCGGCTTCGGTGAACACCTGGGTGTCGGCCATCCAGCCGAGCCGTTCGTTGCGCTGCGGACAGTCGGTCGGAACGCTCAGATAGTTGGAAAGCTGCCCCCAGAAGACGTTGGAGACGAACCTGTTGAGCTCCGGCACCCCGGTTTCGAGATGACCGATCTGCATCTCCGGGGTGATGGATGTAACCGGCACGCTCGCCACGCGCTCGATTTCAACGGCGTCGGTGGCGGATATCGAAATATAGCGGTAGCCGAAGAAGGAGAACCGCGGCGAATAAACCTCCCAGTCGCCGCCGCCGAAGGTGTAAACGACACGCATGCCGTTGGCGGCGTTGCGCAGATTCTCGCGGTAGACGCTGCCTTTGGGCCCGTCGCAGCCGCGCTGCCCCTTGTCGGCGTCGTTAAGCATTTCCCCCGGAAGGGCGGTTAGCACGGTGCCGCGTTTGGCGCGGAATCTGAAGCGCGGCACCGCCGCGCAGTTCTGGCCGAAATCAAGAACGAGGGGGTTGCCGGGGGTCACCGAAAAAGTGCCTTTGCGGACCATCCCCATATCGGCGAGATCCGTGCGCAGCGTTATTTCAGCGCCGTCGGTCGGAAGTATCTCGCCCTTGAACTCGGTGTTCGCCTCGCAGCCGGAGGGCGCGAAATCGCCGGAGGGTGAACGCGCCTTGTTGGTCTCGCGGGCGTCGTACTCCTCACCGTCGAATATGCCGGCGTGCTTGACCGGGCCCGCCACCTCGCCGAACCATTCCGACGCCTTGGAGCCCACCAGTTCGCGCCCGCCGTCGGCGTATACCAGTTCGATCACGCAGCGAAGGGCGGGCTTTTTGCCGGCGTAGTTGACTATTTTGTCGCTCCACCAGCCGGCGCTGACCTCCGCGCCGAAATCGTTGCTCTCCCCCGCGCCGCATTTCAGCAAACCGGTCACGTCGTAGGTGAACGACCGCCGGGTCTTGCGAACGTGGGTGAAGCCCGGCTTGAGAAAGTCGGAGCCGACGCATCTGCCGTTCAGATACAGTTCATAGACGCCGAGACCGGTCGTCATCCACTTGGCGGATTTAACCTTCCGGGCGTTCTTCACCCGGCGCCAGAAAACGCTCGTGCCGTCGGCGGCGCGTTGCCGTTTACGCGCGTCTTCGCCCGCCAGCGGGGCGTTTTTCACCGAAATCCATTCGCTGGAATCCCAGGCTCCGGCGTCCAATGCGCCAGTGCGGTCGCCGTCAGATTTCGCCCCGAGGCATGCCAGCCCCGCCATCGTGAACATCAGAATTTTTCTCATACCCGTGATTCTATCATATTACCGAGCGCAGTTCAACAACCGACCGGCAGATTTTCACTGCGTCCCACCGGCGGCGCCACCCCGGCGAATCCCGCCAGTAGGAGATCAGCTCTTTCAGCCGGCCGAGAACCGGGCGCTCCCCGCCGAATTCCGCGAGCGACGCGGAGATGTACCTTTCGAGCAGTGCGCCGATGTCGGCTCTGGAACCGAGATACCGTATAAAAGAACGCCCGACCATCACATTGCCGCAGCTCCCGCCGCCCGGTTCGAACGGAACGTCGCCGTTGCGCACAACCGGCATTTTCGCCGCCGCCGCGACGCGCTCGAACATGGCGATATCGCATTCGCCGCCGTACATCTGCCGGGCCGTGCGCGGATGAACCGCGAGAAACCGCAGCGGAAAATCGTTCAAAACCGGCATCAAGTCCAGCAGTTCGTCGGCGCGGTCCACCCCGAGACGGGTCTTCACCGAAAAACGCCCCGCGCCCATCACCCCGCAACCGGTCTCCAGCATGATCCGCAGCACCCGCGGCGTGCGCAGCAGTCCGCTGCCGCGCCCTTTGGAACGCACCATCGGGAACGGACATCCGCAGTTGAGGTCGGCCGTGTCGAACCCGGCCTCCTTCACCTTCTCCAGGCATCCGCGGAGCGCGGCAGGATCCTTGCCGATGAACTGCGGCGTCACCCTGAACGGCAGCGGCCCGCCGGAGAGTTCGCGTTCGCGCAGAGGGTCCCTCCCCGGCAGCGCCGACACGAAAGGAGTAACCGCCTCGGTGAAACCGACGCCGCGTATCACCTCCGCGAACGTTTCACGGAAGCACCGCGTGGTCACGCCTCTCAGCGGGGCGAGGATCATCCGCGCAGCCGTTCCGCCACCGACGTACGCCGCTCTCGCACAGTGTTGGTCTCGATGGCCTTGTTCACCGCGTAAGGCACGCCCATCAGCAGCACCAGGCGGCGGCCTCGCGTTATCGCGGTGTACAGCAGATTCCGCTGGAGCATTACATAGTGCTGGGTGTGGATTATCACTATCACCGCCGGGTATTCGCTGCCCTGAGATTTGTGGATGGTCATCGCGTAGGCCAGCACGAGTTCGTCAAGGTCGCCGCCGTCGTATTTCACCGGGCGGCCGTCGAAGACGACCACCGCCGACCGCTCCCCGGCGTCCACCGACTTCACGAAACCGATGTCGCCGTTGTATACGTCCTTACCGTAGTTGTTGCGCAACTGCATCACCCTGTCGCCGGCGCGGAACACCGTCCCGCCGCGCACAATCGCCTCACCGCGCGGGTTGAGCGCCTTCTGCAGCTCGACGTTGAGATTGTCGGCGCCGAGAACGTTTTTGCGCATCGGCACCAGCACCTGGACGTCTTCGAGGGGATCGAGACCGAACCGCCGGGGTATGCGCTCGGTCATGAATTCAATGGCCAGTTTGACGCAGGTTTCCGGGTCTTCGCAGCGCATGAAATAAAAATCGGTGTCGCCGCGGCGGATTTCCAGCGGCTCGCCCGCGTTGACGTGGTGGGCGTTGGCGACTATCAGCCCGGATGTGTCCTGGCGGAAAATGAAATCGAGTTTGGTGGACGGCACCACCCCAGATTTGATGAGGTCGCCCAGCACCGCGCCCGCCCCAACAGACGGCAGCTGGTCGGTGTCGCCCACCCACACCACGGAGGCCGCGTCAGGTATGGCCGAAAGCAGATCGTCAGCAAGTTTTACATCGATCATCGACGTCTCGTCGAAGATGAAGACGTCGCCTTCGAGCCGGTTCTCGGCGTCGAACACGAATTTGTTGGTAACGGGATTCCATTTGAGCAGCCGGTGGATGGTTTGCGCCTGCGTTCCGACGCTCTCGGTCATGCGCTTCGCCGCCCTGCCTGTCGGGGCCGCCAGCACCACCCTGCGCCGCGCACCGCCGCCGGACGAGCGGAACTTGCGCTCGTAGATTTCGACCAAAGCTCGGATGATCGTGGTTTTACCCACGCCGGGGCCGCCTGTTATTATCGAGAATTTGCTTGACAGCGAACGTTCGAGAGCGAGACGCTGCTTTGGCGCGAGTTCGAAGCCGGCGCCGCGCTGCCACCAGTCGGCCGCCTTCACCGCGTCGACGGCCGCCGCCGCCGCGCGCGGAGCTTCGAGTATCGACCTTACCCTCCGCGCCACGTTGCGTTCGCAGTTGAAAAGCCATCTGAGATAGATGCGCTTCACGCCTTCCGCGCCGGCCTCGGCCACCACCCGGCCCTCGGCAATCTCAGCCGAAAGCGCCTCGCCCAGCGTCTCCACCGGTATTTCGGTAAGTTCGTTCGCGTGCATCAGAAGATCGTTCTCGTAAGTCCAGCAGTGACCGTCCTGCTCGGCCTCCGTCTCCAGCGTGAAAACTATTGACGCTCTCGCCCGCTGGGGGGAATTGCGGGGCATCCCGACGGAAAGCGCGATTCTGTCGGCGGTGGCGAAACCAATCCCCCAGATTTCGCGGCAAAGGCGGTACGGGTCTTTCTTGAT
The DNA here is from genome assembly GCA_017652705.1 of Kiritimatiellia bacterium. GTDB lineage: Bacteria > Verrucomicrobiota > Kiritimatiellia > RFP12 > UBA1067 > UBA1067. Next base: position 12,684 of record JAGCAM010000070.1, read on the forward strand.
CACGGCCACCGCGTCAGGGCCGTATTTACGGACGATTTTCGTCATCTTGACCACGGAGATTCCGTAGGTCTGGCCAAAAATCATGTTCTCGCGCATCGTTTCGTTCTTAAGCCAGCTCTCGCGGATCTGCCTTATTTTCGCGGGTCCGAGCTTCGGCACCTCCCGCAACCGACCGGATTGATGCGAAAGCACGGCTATGGTATCTTCTCCGAAAGTGTCGACAATGCGCCTGGCGATAACCCTGCCCACCCCTTTGATCAAACCGGAGGCGAGATACCGCTCGATACCCTTTATCGAGCGCGGCGCTATGCATGTAAGTGTGTCGGCTTTGAACTGCCGGCCGTGCACTTTGTCGGTAACCCATCTGCCGACGGCCTTGACATCCTCTCCCTCCCACACCGTGCGCGCCTTGCCGACGACGGTGATTTCTGGTTTGCGCGCCAGTTCGAATTCCGAAGGCAGTTCAATGTGCAAAACGGTATAGCCGTTCTCGTCGTTGTGAAAAACGACCGAACGCACCGTTCCCTCAACGGTTTCCGCGCTATCGGAGCATTCTGCCGATTCTTTCAACTGCCTGCCTCAATTTTCCCATCGACGTGGCGTAACTCATGCGCACGAAACCGGTTCCGCACGCGCCGAAAGCGACGCCCGGCACGCAGGCGACGCCGAAATCTTTGAGCAGTTTCAGCGCGAATTCCTCGTCGCCCATGCCGGTTGAACGCACATCGGCGAATGCGTAGAACGCCCCGTTCGGCAACTGCGTCTCCAGCCCCAGCGCGTTGAGCTCCGGCACGAGATAGTCGCGGCGCTTCCGGTATTCCCGGCGCATGCGCTCCACGTCGCGGTCGCCGCGCTCCATCGCCTCCACCCCCGCCGCCTGGGAAAGCGTAGGAACGGACATTATACCATACTGGTGTATCTTCATCATCGCGTCGATTAGATCGTCCGGTCCGCAGGCGTATCCGAGCCGGTAGCCGGTCATCGCCCATGACTTGGAAAAACCGTTCAGCAGCACGACCCGCCCGCGGTGCGCCGGGAACCCCGCGAACGACGGAAGCGTCCCGGGGTTGTCGCCTTTATCCAAGTCCCGCTCCGCAGTCTCGCCGTAATTGAGTTCCGAATAAACCTCGTCAGCAAGCAACACGATGTCGCGTTCTTCGCAGAAACCGAGAATCGCCTCCATCTCGGCCCGTTCGAGGGTCGCGCCGGTCGGGTTGCACGGAAAGTTAAGAAGCAGCGCCTTTGTTTTGGCCGTCGCCGCCCGTTCCAGTTCCGCGACCGTCAACCGGAAGCCCTCCTCCGCCCGCGTCGCCACCGCGACCGGCTTCGCATGGGCCAGACGTATCGTCGGCGCGTACGAGACGAAACACGGTTCGTGGTAAAGAACCTCGTCGCCCGGCGAGCAGATCGCCCGCACCGCCAGATCTATCGCTTCCGAAACCCCGACCGTCACCAGTATCTCGGTGCCGGCATCGAATTCCGCGCCGAAACGGCGCAGAAGATAGCGGGCTATCGCCCGGCGCAGTTCAACAGTGCCTCGGTTCGAGGTGTAGTGCGTGCCGCCGTCTTCAAGACAGGTCACGGCCGCGCGGGAAATGTGCCACGGCGTGTCGAAATCGGGTTCGCCGACCCCGAGCGAAACGACGCCCTTCGACTGCGCGACGATGTCGAAGAACTTTCTGATGCCGCTCTTCGGCAGTTCCGCCACGTGCGGGGCGACTCTACTTCTGCCTGTCACTTGCAGTTGCCGCGGTGGGCGCGGACGGCGTTACGGCATTAGCTCGTCAGCCAGTTTCTCGAGCTGCGCCGCGCTTTCGGGATTGAGCGCCGAACGTATCGTCACCACCGTGTCGCAGAACTTCAGGTCCTTCGATTTCTCCAGCATCCCCTTCATCACCGACGCCGCCCGCGGTGCCCATGTGCCGTTCTCGATGAACCCGACGGTGCGGTTCCGGTAGTTCCGCTCCACGAGGTGGTCGATGAAGTGTCGCATCCAGGGGAAAATGTCGTTGTTGTAGGTGGTGGTCGCCAGCACCAGTTTGCCGTACCGGAAGGCATCCTCCACCGCCTCCGGCTGGTCGTCCCGCGCAAGGTCGCTGACCGCCGTCTTCGGACACCCCTTCGCCTTCAGCAGCTCCGCCAGCCTGAGCGCCGCGACTTTCGTATGGCCGTAGACCGAAGTGTAGGCGATGCACACGCCGGGCGACTCCACCCGGTACGACGACCAGACATCGTACTTGCCGACGACGTGCGCGATCATCTCGGGCGTGTCGATGACCGGACCGTGCAGCGGCAGTATTCGCTTAATCTCCAACCCTGCGACCTTCTTCAGCAGCGTCTGCGTCTGCTGGCCGTATTTGCCCACGATGCCGATGTAATAACGGCGCGCCTCGCAGTCCCAGCCTTCAGGATCCTCCACGTCGTTCGCGCCGAATTTGCCGAAACCGTCGGCGGAGAAAAGCGTCTTGTCGGTCTTGTCGTAGGTGACGATCACCTCCGGCCAGTGAACCATCGGGGCCGTGACGAAAACGAATTCGTGGCGCCCGGTCGAGAGTACATCACCCTCTTTCACGACCATGCGGCGGCCGGAGTAATCGTCGCCGAAAAACTGCTTCATCATCGTGAACGCCTGGGAGCTTGCAACGATCGTCGCCTCCGGATACTCTGCGGCGAATCTGGCGATGTTGGCGGAATGATCGGGCTCCATGTGCTGGACGATCAGATAATCCACCGCCGCGCCGCCGAGCTCCGCCTTGACGTTCTTCAGCCACTCGTCGCCGAACCTCGCGTCGACGGTGTCGAACACCGCGGTCTTAACGTCCTTCACGAGATAGGAGTTGTAAGCCATGCCGAGCGGTACGACGTACTGCCCTTCGAACAGATCGACCTCGTGATCGTTGACGCCGACGTACTTGACATCGCCGGATAACTTGATCTTCATAGCTTCCTCCTTGACGATTTGCATTATACCAAAAACCGCGCTGAAGCGGCAACCGCCCACGGCGGGCGGAGCCAAAAAAAGGAGGGGGCGGCGGGAACCGCCACCCCCGGCCGTCCGGCGCCGCTGGGTTCAACCGGCCGCGCCCGCGGCTGCGCCGATTCGGTCCGGTTACTTGACCTCGACCTCGGCGCCGGCCTTCTTGAGCTGCTCGGCGATCTTCTCGGCCTCGTCCTTCGCAATCGCCTCCTTGACCTTCTTGGGAGCGCCGTCGACCATGTCCTTGGCGTCCTTGAGGCCGAGGCCGGTGATGGCGCGGACTTCCTTGATGACCGCGATTTTGTTGGCCCCGGCGGCCTTCAGAATCACGTCGAATTCGGTTTTCTCCTCCGCGGCCGCGGCGGCGCCGGCGGCGGGTCCCGCGACGGCGACTGCAGCGGCGGCGGAAACTCCCCACGCCTCCTCGAGCGCCTTCACGAGTTCGTTGATTTCAAGAACCGTCTTGCCGGACAGCTCTTTGATGATTTCTTCGTTCGTCATTTTCGTTTTCTCCTTTTTAGTTCAACCAACGTCGTTTCTCATACGTTGGAAATCGCTCTTACAGTCTCAAGCCTCGCGCTTCACGCCCACGGAGGCGCGGGACGGGGCCCCTTACGCCTGCGCCGGAGCGGCTTCAGCGGCGGGAGCGTCGCCCGCCTTTTTCGCCTTTTCGGAAAGGACGCGCGCAAGGCGGGTCGCCGGCTCTTTGAGAAGCATAAGCAACGTCGCCCGGAGCTGATCCTTGCCGGGTATCTTCGACAGCGCCTCGACCGTCGCCGCGTCCACGATCTTGCCGTCGTAGTCCGCGCCTTTGATCGACGCCTTCCCGCCGGTGGCCTTCACAAATTCGGACAGTGCCTTGGCGACGGCGGTCGGTTCGCCGTGACCGGTCACCACCGCGGTCGGACCGGAGAACATGGCGTTCACCGATTCATCCCAGCCGGACTCTTTAGCTACCTTGGCGATGTAGGTGTTTTTGACGACCAGAAGTCTGCTGTCGCACTTGCGCAAATCAGCGCGGAGCGCAGCGAGCTGCGCGACGGTGGCGCCGCCGTGATTTACGATGAAGCAGTAGTCCGAGTCTTTGACGCGGGCGGCGACTTCGTCCAGAATCGCTATTTTTTCAACTCTCATTTCCAATTCCTCCGCTTATTCGGCGCCGTTAGCGACTGCGACGGGAACGCCCACGCCCATGGTGGAGGAGATGCTCATCGACTTGATGAACACGCCCTTGACCGAGGCGGGTTTCGCCGCCTGCACGGCGTCGAGCACCGCCTTGATGTTCTCAACCAGCGCATTTTCTTCGAAACTGCGCTTGCCGGCGATCACGGCAAGGTTGCCGGTCTTGTCCATGCGGAAATCGACCTTGCCGCCTTTCGCCTCCTTGACGGCGGTAGCGGTGTCGTCGGTGACCGTGCCCGTTTTGGGGTTGGGCATAAGCCCGCGCGGACCGAGAATCCTGGCGCACTTTCTGACCTCCTTCATGGCTTCGACGGTGGCGATTGCCACGTCGAAATCGCACCAGCCTTCTTTTACAACCTTCTCGATCAAATCCGCCATGCCGACGAAATCGGCGCCGGCCGCGCGCGCGGCCTCGGCGGCGTCACCGCCGGCGAACACAGCGACCTTCACCGTCTTGCCCGAACCGTTGGGCAGCTTCACGGTGCCGCGCACCGCGGTGTCGCCCTTGGCGAGTTCAGTGCCGAGCCGGAAATAGACATCGACCGTTTCGTCAAACTTCGCGCCGGGGTTGGCCTTCACGAATTTGACTGCTTCGGCGATCGTCACCGGCTTGGCCGGAGCCTTCTTCGCCGCGTTGAAATATTTCTTTCCGTGCCGGCTCATTCCACCACCTCGATTCCCATGTTGCGCGCCGTGCCGGCGATCATCTTGACCGCCCGCTCCGGATCGTCGGTGTTGAGATCGGCCTTCTTCATCTCCACGATTTTGAGGAGCTGGGCCTTGGTGACCTTGCCCACCTTGTTCTTGTTGGGCACCCCGCTGCCCTTGGCGAGCCCCGCCTCTTTCTTGAGCAGCGTCGAGGCCGGCGGCGATTTGAACTGCAGCGAGAAACTGCGGTCCTGGTAGACCGTGATGATAACGGGTATCACCAGACCGGAATCCTTCGCGGTCTTCGCGTTGAATTCCTTGCAGAACTGCATTATGTTGACGCCAGCGCTGCCCAGCGCCGGGCCGACCGGCGGAGCGGGGTTGGCCGCACCGGCCGGAATCTGGAGTTTTACCACTCCCGTGACTTTTTTGGCCATTTAGACCTTTCCTTCCTTTTTCGTGCGGCTCCTCCCGGGGATCCTTCCCGGTGATGACGGACCGCAAAACCTGCCGTCTACTTCGCCGGCGGGAAAGTCTCCTCCACGGGGACTTTCTCCACCTGCCAGTATTCGGCGTCGACCGGGACGTTGCGGCCGAAGACTTGAACTTCGACCCTGAGTTTACCCTTGTCGGGATCCACCATGCTGACCAGGCCCGTCAAACCCATGAACGCGCCGTCAGTTATCTTCACCGTCTCATCAACGGAGAAATTGACTTTGGGGCGATCCGCCGCCTGACCAGCCGAAGGCTTGTCGAGGAGAATCGCGTCCACCTCACTCTGCTTGAGCGGCTGCGGGCGGTCGCCGCCCACGAACCCGATCACGCCGGGCGTTTCCCGCAGAAAACGCCATGTCGGCTCGTATATGGTCTTTCTCCCGCTGTCATCCAGCCCTTTGGATTCATCGTAAAGGGATAGTTCACACAGGAGATAACCGGGAAAGAACTTTCTGACGACCGTGCGCTTGACGCCGTCCTTCTTACGCTCGGTGACGCGCTCCGTGGGGATCAGGCACCTGCCGATGTAATCCTCCATCTTTTCGATTTTCACGCGCGCCTCGATCGACTTCTGGGCCTTCATCTCCTGACCCGTGAGCGTGTGAAGAACAAACCAATGCTTTTCCATGACTACCCTCAGGCGCCGATATGCACGATTTTTATGAAGCCCTCGATCACCTTGTCGCACACCAGCGTCGTAACCGCGAGAATGAAGATGAACGAGATGACCACCAGGGTCGACTCCCACAGTTCGCGCCTGCCCGGCCACGTGACGCGCCTGCCTTCGGCGGCGACGCCGGCGAGATATTCCTTCGTCTTTGCAAAAAAGTTCATATCTTCGTTCTCTCGATCAGTCGTACTGGCAGGGTAGGAGGGAATCGAACCCCCATGGGCGGTTTTGGAGACCGCTGCACTGCCATTGTGCTACTACCCTACGCTCTGCGACCGTTTTCACTTGGTCTCTTTGTGGTTGGTACGCTTGCGGCAGCTGGGGCAGAACTTCACCTTCTCCAGACGCTCCGTCACCGTTTTCTTGTTACGGGTCGTCGTGTAGTTGCGGTTCTTGCATTCGCCGCAGGCCAATATCACGAGGTCACGCATTTCTTTTCACCTCTGAATGTTCACCGTTCCGTTGCCGTTTCTTCCGGAGGTTTCAGCCCGCCCGCAGACCCGGCCGACCACTTGCGGCCGGGTGCGGCGGGCAGGCATCCCACAGAAGACTTGAGAGGATCACTTGACGATTTTCGTCACCGTGCCGGCGCCGACCGTGCGGCCGCCCTCGCGGATCGCGAAACGCATCTTCTCCTCGAGCGCCACCGGCGCGATGAGCTTCACCGAAATCTCGACGTTGTCGCCCGGCATCACCATCTCGACGCCGTCGGGGAGCTGGATGTCGCCGGTCACGTCCGTCGTGCGGATGTAGAACTGGGGACGATAGCCCTTCATGAACGCCGTGTGGCGGCCGCCTTCGTCCTTCGTCAGGACGTAGACCTGACCCTTGAACTCGGTGTGCGGCGTGATGGAGCCCGGCTTCGCGAGCACCTGGCCGCGCGCGACCTCCTCCTTCTTCGTGCCGCGCAGAAGACAGCCGATGTTGTCACCCGCCTGGCCCTGGTCGAGCAGCTTGCGGAACATCTCGACGCCGGTGACGGCGGTCTTGGCCGTCGGCTTGAGACCGACGATCTCGACTTCGTCGCCGACCTTGACGACACCGCGCTCGACGCGGCCGGTGACGACCGTGCCGCGGCCTTCGATCGAGAAGATGTCCTCGATCGGCATGAGGAACGGCTTGTC
>JAGCAM010000071.1 GCA_017652705.1 Kiritimatiellia bacterium
CGATCTGCGCCGCCGGCTGGCGCGGTCGAAGCGCAAATGGGGCAACAACGACCCCGAGGCGAACGCTATCGGCCGCGCGATCGCGCACCGCTACGGCCGTCAGGTGAACGGACGGCCCAATTCACGCGGCGGCCGGTTCGTCGGCGGCGGACACAGTTCGCGGCGGTTCGTAGATTTCGGCAAGCTCACCGGCGCGACGCCGGACGGCCGCCTCGCCGGCGAGGAACTCTCGAAGAATCTCTCGCCCTACCCGGGCGCCGATACCGAAGGGGTGACGGCGCTCATCGAAACCGTCGCCTGTCTCGATCCCGCGGACATGCCGGTCGACCTGCCGCTCGACGTGATGCTGCACCCTTCCGCCGTCTCCGGCGATAAAGGCCTCGACACGATGCGGGCGCTCGTCGAACAGTACCATGCGCACGGTTTGACGCTCATCCAGTTCAACGTTTTCGACGCCGCCACGCTGCGCGATGCGCAGCGCCACCCCGGGCGTTACGCCAACCTGCAGGTGCGGGTGTGCGGCTGGAACGTGCGCTGGAACGACCTCCCGAAAGCGCAGCAGGACGCCTACATCCTCCGCGCCGAAGGCGTGACGCGCTGAAGCCGGCTCAAGCGCCTTTCCATGCGCCGCGGCGGTCAAGCCACGCCATCATGAAATCAACCGCCTTGCGCTGCCGCGCCTCCGACAGCCGAACCCCTTCCGGAACCTTCCACCACCTGTTCATGCAGACGCGGCAGCACATCGCGCAGCCGTGCATCGCCTTGAACGCGGGGTGCCCGCGGTACGGCGTCTGCCTGCCGTCTTTCTCCGGAATCGCCGGCGCGAGCTTCTCCCGCACGAAGTCGGCGAGGTGCCGCCGCACGGTTTCCCTGCCGTAACGCCCCGCCTGTTCGAGGTCTGCGCGGGTCAGTCTGAAACTGTTTCGGAACTTGCTCTTCGAAAGCCGTTCGAACGCTTCTTCTCGGGTCATCAATTATCCGTTGCGCCGCCGGTCATTTTGGCTGGCCGCCGCCCCGAACCGCGATTTCACCGCGGTAAGTTTCGGGCGCTGCCGGCGGAGGGGCCTTGAACGACGCCCACGCATTCACCTTCTCAACCAAGCACTGCCCCATGCTGCGTTCGCCATTCACGCCGGCTTGTAGGAATCTTTGAGCGAACAGGTGCGGTTGAACACCAGCTTTCCGTCGCAGACGAAATAGCCGGTGCGCTCGAACTGGAACCGGTCGCCGGCCGCCGCCGCCGCCAGCGCCGGCTCCACGCACCCTCGGACGGTTTTGAGCGAATCCGGGTTGAGGTGTTTGAGAAAGTTCTCGCTGCCGTCTTTAAGCGGATCCTTCTCGAGAAACAGACGGTCGTACAGCCGAAATTCGGCCGGCGCGCCGGTCGCGCAGTCCACCCAGTGGATGGTGCCCTTCACCTTGCGGCCGTCCGCGGCGTTGCCGCCCCACGAATTTTCATCCCACACGCCGTGGATTTCGACGACCGCCCCGGAATCGTCCTTCGCGCAGCCCGTGCACCTGAAAATGCACGCCCCGCGCAGCCGGACTTCCTGACCAGGCGCCATGCGGAAGAACTTCTTCTCCGGAACCTCCATGAAGTCGGCGCGGTCGATCCAGATTTCCCGTCCGAATGGAAGTCTGCGGGTGCCCGCCGCTTCGTCCATCGGATTGTTCGGCAGCTCCACTTCCCTGGTGCCGGTGAAATTGTCGATAACCACTTTTACCGGGTCGAGAACCGCCATGCGCCGCGTTGCGGTGCGGTTCAATTCTTCGCGCACGCACCATTCAAGCAGCGCCGGATCCGATTCGCTCTCCACCTTCGAGACCCCTATCCGCTCGCAGAATTCACGTATCGCCCCGGGCGTGTAACCGCGACGGCGCATTCCGCAGACAGTCGGCATCCGCGGGTCGTCCCACCCGTCGACCACTTTCTCGTTCACCATCTGTAGCAGCAGGCGCTTCGACATGACGGTGTAGGTGAGGTTGAGCCGGGCGAACTCGCGCTGTTGCGTGCGTATCTTCACCCCGCCGCGCACCGGCAGCAGCCCCTGCTCGTCCATCCTGTCGACGACCCAGTCGTAGAGCGGCCGGTGAACCTCGAACTCCAGCGTGCACATCGAATGCGTCACCCCTTCGAGCGCGTCCTCTATCGGATGCGCGAAGTCGTACATCGGGTAGACGCACCACCTGTCTCCGAGATGGTAGTGCGACACGTGGCGTATGCGGTATATCACCGGATCGCGGAAATGGATGTTGGGCGAGGCCATGTCGATCTTCGCCCTCAGACACCATTCCCCGTCGGCGTATTTGCCATCGCGCATCTCGCGGAAGATATTCAGATTGCGCTCCGGCGGGGTGTCGCGCGACGGACTCGGAACGCCCGGTTTTTCCGGAACGCCGCGGTGTTCTTTCCACTGCTCCTGCGTCAGGTTGCAGCAGTACGCCTGCCCGCGGCGGATGAGCTCCTCGGCGATTTCGTACATCCGTTCGAACATGTTCGATGCGTTGTAGAAGCCGGGCTCGCCGGCGTCGCCTTCGCCGGACCACTGAAAGCCGAGCCACCTTATGTCGCGCTTGATGTTTTCGGCGTATTCGTCCGACTCTTTGGTCGGGTTGGTGTCGTCCATCCGCAGATGGCATTCGCCCCCGAAGAGTTCCGCCATGCCGAAGTCGACGCAGACGGCCTTGGCGTGGCCGATATGGATGTAACCGTTGGGCTCCGGCGGAAACCGGGTTACCACCTTGCCGCCGGTCCTGCCGTCGGCGACGTCTTTCTCTATCCACTGCCGGAGAAAGTGACGCGAAGTGTCTGATTCGTTCATATGTGACTTTGTATTATATCAAATTCGCACTCCCCGCTCATGCGCGGGTCATCCCCGGCACTTCCCAGCCTTTGCGGTAGCTGCGCACGAGGAACGCGTCCGCCACGGGGTCGCCGAACCGCCGCGACGCGGCGTTCCACTTCAGCGTTCTGCCCGCGCACCGCTCGGCGATTTCGCCGGTTATCACGAATTCCCGCATGTAGGTAGACCACTCGAAATCGGTGGACGCCTTCTTGCCTTCCAGACAGCAGTCGACGAATTCGTGGTAGTGCGTGGGCGCCTTGCCGGCATCCGGCACCTTGACCTCCGTCCCGTCGTTGCGCACGGCGTACGCCGCCGGAACGCCGTGCGGCTGCAGTATCCACCCTTCGCGGCATCTGACCGCCTTGCCTTCATGCGGCCGCTTCTTGAATGGCGACTTGGCGAAGAGTTCGTCGACTTCGGCCGGCGTGCGGTAGTTCGCGGGCGCGAGCGCGTCCGGATCGCTGCAGCCGTCGAACCACTCCATTTCGAACGGCCTGCCCCCGGTGGCCGGCACGCCGTTGAAATGCCAGAGTATGTGGGCCGCCGTCGGCCAGACTTTGTCTTTGACGCTTTCTTCGGCGTCGGTGATCGTCTCCGCGCGCACGTCGACCGGCGCCGCGCCGCCGAGGTCGAGCCCGCGCCACACCGCCCCGACCAGATGGCAGCCGATGTCGCCGATCCAGCCGCTGCCGAGGTCGCGCCAGATGCGCCAGATGAGCGGGTGGTAGACGCCTTCCGCGTAGGGGCGCTCGGCGGCGCTGCCGAGCCACAGGTTCCATTCCAGCGTCACCGGCACCTTAGCGGGAACCGGCGCCAGCCGCCGCCTCCGCGAAACGCCCTTGCGCGTCGAGAAAAAGTATGCCTTCTCCACCGGGCCGAGCGTGCCGGCGCGGAGCATCGCGACCACCTGCCGATCGGACGGGTAGGCGAAGTACTGCGTGCCCATCTGGGTGACGACCCCGTTTTCCGCGGCGGTGCGGCGGAGAAACTCCGTCTCCTGCATCGTCTTCGCCATCGGCTTCTGCAGATAGACGTGTTTGCCGAGACGCATCGCGGCGCTCGCCATGTGGATGTGGTGGTGGTCGGGGGCCGACACCGTGACCGAATCGCAGCCGTCGCCTACCGCGATGAACATTTCACGCCAGTCGCGGAAGAACCTCGCGCCGGGAAAGCGCTTCTTCGCCTGGGCGAGGTAGTTCGCGTCGACGTCGCAGAACGCCGCCATCTCGATGTTCTTGTGCGTGCTCAGCTCGAGTATGTCGCCCCAGCCGCGGTTTCCGCAGCCGATCGACATGTGGCGCAGTTTGCCGTTGGGGCTTTTCACCGAGGTTATCGCCGGGAACCCTGTGCATCCGGCGACGGCGAACATTCCGGCTGCTCCGGAAGCTCCGATGAACTGGCGGCGGCTGAGATTGATCGTTTTTTTCATTTACGGGGTTCTCCTTTTTTTTCAGTCGAGCGCTTTGATGCGCAGATATTTGAAGTGTGCGGCTTTGCCGCCGTGCACGCCCTGCAGACCGATCCGCCCGCGTTTGGGCAGTTCGGCCCACGGGACGAACTGGCGCTGCCACGGCGGTATGTCGCTGCCGTCGGGGTTCTTGGTCCGACTCGTCCACCGCGAAAGGTCCACGTCCACGACTTTCTCGCCGTTGAGCACGACCTTGACGTCGTCGCCGCGCGCCCGGATCGTGACGCGGTTCCATTCGCCCGGTCCCTTCGAAGCGATTTTTCGCGCCGCGCAGTGCCCGTAAAGCGACCCGGTGAACGAATACGGCGCCTCCTTGGCGTATTTCGGGTGGCGGTCGTCGAGAATCTGCATTTCGATTTTGGCCGAGGGGTGGTCGGTGTCGTAGAAGAAGATGCCGCTGTTGCCTGTGGCGTCGCATTTGTATTCGCAGTCGAGCACGAACGAGTTCCATGATTTCTTCGACATCAGGTTGCCGGTGCATTTCGGGGTCAGGCAGCCTTCGTCGTCCCACGACCAGAGGTCGGCGCTGCACGGCTTGCCGTCGACCTCGGCGTTGGAGAGCGAGCGGTCGAAAACGTCTTCCCAGCCGGGGCCGGTCGAATCGGGGTGGGCGCCGTCGTTCAGCGTGGCGCATCCGCAAAGCGCTGCGAGCGCCGCGGCGAAAACTGTCGTGGCGGTCTTCATTTTTTTTCCTTTCTTGTCTGAAACTGGCCGCGGCCGGTGCGCCGGCGGAAGTGCGCGCTGTCGCCGCGGCGCCCGTAGAGAACTGATTCGCCGATCTTGCCGAGACGCAGTTCGAGGCAGTGCCGGCAGGCGCCGGCGTTTTCGTCAAGACACGGTTTGCCGGCGTAGAGCTGGTAGGCGCGGCGGTATTCAACGCCGGTGATGTTCGGCATTATCACGTTCGCGCCGGC
>JAGCAM010000072.1 GCA_017652705.1 Kiritimatiellia bacterium
ACCCGGCGACCCGTTCAAGCCACGCGGCGCGGGGGTTGGGCCGGATGCGGGAATTCACCGTGGTCAGCAGATCTTTGACGTCAGCCACGATGCCGAGATCGACCGGCACGTTTTTGTTGATCGCCGAAGGGTCGCAGTCGACCTGCACCACTCTGGCGCGGCGCAGATACCGCCCGGCGTCGACGCCGGTGACGCGGTCGTTGAAGCGAACGCCGAGCGCAAGCACGAAATCGGCCGCGGCGAGAGCTTCGTTCGCGGAGCTTTCGCCGAACATGCCGGCCATGCCGAGCGAGAGCGGGCCGCAGCCGGCGAAGGAGCCGACGCCCATCAGCGTCGTGGCGACCGGCATCGAAGCGCGAACCGCGAGCGCGGCGACGTCTTTCGCGGCGTTAGCCGAAATCACCCCGCCGCCGGCGTAGATCACAGGCCGTTTCGCCTCGTTGAGCCATTTCGCCAAACGGTTCACCTGAGCCGGCGTCGCCGCGCTGTCGGGATGGTACGCCCGCAGCGAAATCCGCTCGGGGTACTGCGCGGAAGTCATCTCCTTCTGGACGTTTCTCGGAACGTCGATGACGACAGCGCCGGGCTTGCCGTGCGTGGCGATGTAGAAAGCCTCGGCAACGGTTTCGGGTATCTCGTCGGCGCTCGTGACCAGAAAACTGTGCTTCGTGGCGGCGCGGCAGATGCCCGTCATGTCCGCCTCCTGAAAAGCGTCCGTGCCGATCTGCGAAAGCGGCACCTGGCCGGAGATGAGAACCATCGGCACGCCGTCGACGTTGGCGGTCGCAAGACCCGTTATCGAGTTGGTCGCCCCCGGCCCGCTGGTGACGATCACCACGCCGGGGCGGCCCGTCGCGCGGGCGTAACCGTCGGCCATGTGCGTGCAGCCCTGCTCGTGGCGGCCCAGCACGAACCTGAAACCGGCCGACGGAATGCGGTCGAAAATGTCGACGACGTTGCCGCCCGGATAGCCGAACACAACTTCCGCGCCGGCGCGCTCCAGACTGTCGACCAGCGCTTCCGCGCCCGACCGCATCCCCAGCCGGTCCTTCACCGCAGCCTGACCGCCTTTACCGTCATGCGCAGTTCGTGTTCCTTGCCGGGCAGCACTTTTATCGCCGCCTCTCGGCTGATGGTGGACGGTTCGAGGCAGACAAAGTGCTTCCAGTCGTCCGGCGCGAACTGACCGCCTTCACCCGTGATCGGTGGGATGCTCCAGAGAATCAGCTTGGCGTTTCCGCGCGCGGCCATCGTGATGGCGCGGTTGGCGCCCTCGTCGAAAAGCACGTATTCACCCCGCCCGGGAGTGAACACGCGGCCCTCCCCGGCGTGGAACTTCAGATCGCCTGTGAACACCGGGTTGGCCGCCCCGCTCGCGATGCGGTCGTTGCGGCAGCCGTCAAGCCCGCGCAACACCACCGAGTTGACGTCCGACACGCGGAAGTACGAATGAAAACCCTCCGTGATCGAAAACGGCACCATGCCGGTGTTGGCGGTCACCAGCGACACCTGCAGCATGTCGCAGAGCACGACCGTGTAGCGCAGGCGGAAGTCGTACGGCCAGAGCCGCCTGGTGTCTTCGTTGGACGAAAGCTCCAGCACGAGACGCGACATCGAGTCGGTCTCGATCTTCTCGACCACCTTCCACTTCATCTGGCGCACGAACGAGTGCATCGTCGAACCCGCCTCGCCGTTCATGTTGAACCACGGCCAGACGACCGGTATGCCGACGTGCTGGAATTCGACCGCCGCGAAGTCCGGCTTGGCCACCGAAAAGAGCACCTCCTCTCCGTCGGCCGGCACGTAGCTGAAGACGTTGGCCCCGACGAGCGAGACCTTCGCGGTGCCGCGGGAGTTCCGCAAAACGACAATTTCGTTCGTCATCCCTTCCTTGGGGGGGTCGCGCTTCACGAAATCGGCGTAAGAGCGCGGATCGGGGTGGATGTACGGCAAGTTGGCGGACTGTTCGGTGACGCAGCCGGCGAGCAACAAGACCGCCGCCGACGCGATATGGATTTTCTTCATTGTTTTCCTCCTTTGTTTGACATTTTTCGCCGGCCGGACGCCGCGCGTCAGCCGCAGTGGAAATAGGCGTCAACCAGTTCTTTCATCGCCTTGGCGCTCTTCGTCACCTTCGCGCGCAGAGTGCGGTCTTTGAACGACCGCAGTTCGGCGATTATGCCGTCGATGACGGACTTTGAGAACACCCCCCGCTCTTCGTACACCGTGCGCTGCACCGCCAGCACGTCGGCGGAGGCAGCGCAGCTGTCGGGCAGCGTAGCCAGACGCTTGAGCAGTTTGGCGTTTTCAGGCTTGTGGATGTTCACGTTCACGTAAGTTTCATCGGCGGTTTTCACGCCGTCGGGCAGCGAAAAACCGTACCGGCACGCCACCGCCAGCGCCGCCATCAGCAGATGTACGTTGGCCGAGGCGTCCGGCGAGCGCATCTCCACCGTCTGTTTCTGCCGCGTGTCGTAGCCGGCCGACGACTCCTTCGGGTTCGCCGCCCTGCACATGTCGGTTCTGCCCGCCCAACCGAGCGGCACCCTCACCAGCACCGAGCGGTTGCGGTCACCCCAGCACACGTTGGTCGGCGCCTCCTGATGCGGCACGAGCCGCAGATAACTCGTCGGGTTCATGTTGCCGAACGCGGTGATGGACGGCGCCAGCTTCATCATGCCGGCGATGGCGCGCTTCGCGGTGTCGCTGACCACGCCTTTTTTCAGCATCTGGTTGACGCCGTTTTTCATTATCCTCATGTGGATGTGCAGCCCCGACCCCGCCTTGCCGACGGTGATTTTCGGCGCGAAAGTCACGTCGTAGCCGCACTTCGCCCCCATGTTGCGTATCACCCACTTCGCCACCGTGAGCTGGTTCGCCGCGTCACGCGCGTCGCACGGCAGAAACTCCACTTCGTTCTGCTCGTACACTTTTCCGTCCAGCGTGAAATTGCCCACCTCGCTGTGCCCGTACTTGATGAGGCCGCCGGCCTGAGTTATGGCCAGCATGCACTTCTGGCGGAACTCGCCGAACTTCGAGAACGGCCCCGATTCGTGGTAGCCGCGCTGGTCCTTCGCCGGAAAGACCTTCGTGTCGGGGGCGATCACATAGTATTCAAGCTCGCCCATGGCCTGGAATTCGCAGCCTGTCTCGGCGGTGAACGCGGCGCACGCCTTCTCCAGGGTGTATTCGGGCGACGACTCGAGCGGTTCGCCGTCTTTGTTGAAAAAGGAACAAAGCAGACAGAGCGTCGGCAGCTCGGCGAAAGGATCCACAAACGCCGTCGAATACCGCGGCATGACATACAGGTCGGAGGAACTCGCTTCGATGTAACTGAAAAGCGACGAACCGTCAACCCGCTCTCCGCAGGAGAGGATTTCGTCGAGATACGCCTCGTCGGTGACGACGAAATTCAGCGTCTTCAGCCGGCCGTCGCCGCCGGGGTACATGAAGTTTACGTGGCTGATATCGTTCGCCTTGACGAAACGTTTCACGTCCGCCTTCGTAAAGGCCGCGCGCGGCTTTTTCAGAAAGGCGGCGACATCGGTCGTCTTGATTTCCACTGGTCCCATAGCTTTTAACTCCTCGAATTTCCTTTAATTTCTTATTATATCATTTTTCGCGTCATTGTGCGGGGGTGATTTTGCCGCGCGCCGGACGGCCTGCCCCGTTCACGCGGCCGATCAGTCTTCGCGCCACTCCAGATAACGCACCTTTTTGTCTTTGACGTAGCACTTGCAGTTGACTTCGCGCTTCATGCCCATCGATTCGCCGGTTATCTTCATCTTGAAGACGCTCGTTTCGCTCGGGCGGTACTCGATGTACTCCTTGGCCTCGTCGCCGATCTTCACGCTCGCCGCGGTCATGTTGTCCTCCACCCGGGTGCAGAGATCCTGTCAGTCTTTGTAGGGCCACCAGTCGCGCGATTCGTCGACGTCGTAGTCTTCCGGCTTCACTTTGAGCGTGTCGAGGATGGTCTGGGCGAGTTCGAGGCTGTCTTCCCGGTCGCCGTCATCGTCGCCGCTTTCCTGGAAGATGCCGGGTATGGTCATGAGCTGGTCGATGGTGGTGTCGGGGTTGATGACGATTTTCGAAGAGCCGGCGGTTCCGAATATGCGGACGATGCCCTTGAGGAGCGGGTTGTCTTCGGACTCCTTGTCGAACTTGTCGGCGAACTCGGTGTTGTCGTAGAGGTGTCCGCCGGTCAGCACCGAAGGAAAATCGCGGAAGCCGCGGACATAGCCGAGTTCCTTGACGTCGGGTATTGACCCGTTGCGCGGACGGCGGCGGTCTTCCTTGACGATGTTGCGGTCTTCCTTGCTGCGGGCCTCCTTTTCGGCCGCCTCGTCGGCTTCTTCGTACCACTTCGATTCGGCGCCGTCGTCGTCCTCGGGATCATTCGCGCTGAGCGGCCCCCTGGAAACCGTGTCGTCTTCGTCGCGCCAGTCGCACCAGCACGCGATCAGCAGGTTCATGAGGTTGTGGCGCTTGGTTCCACTGCCGTCGGCTTCCGGCACGTCGACCATCAGGTCTTCGTCGATGCCGGAGTTCTTGAGGATCATCTGCCATCTGAGCGCGTAGTTCTGGTCGCCGCCCTTGAAGAGTTCGTTGATGTTGATGCCGTTTTCGGAGCCGGAGTTGGCGAGTTCAATGTCGATGGTGACGGTTCCGGAGTCGGGGTCTTCTTCGTCGAGCAGAATGGGGCCGACGGTGCAGCGCGTGTCGAATTTGAGCGCGCGTTTCTCACGGTACCAGCGGTCCTCTTCGAAAAGCTCGTCCTCCCTTTCGCCGTCGGAGCGTTCCTTCGCTTCTCCGTAGCCGAGCAGAATCACCTCGCCGATGATGCGGCCCGGCTCGATGAGGCGGTTCACCCGGTTGCGTTCGCGCACGTACACGTTCACTCCCGCCTGCTGGCGGGCTTCGAAACCGAACGAAACCACCATCACCGACAGCACGGCGATGATCCAGAGGGCCATTATGAGGGCGCTGCCGCGCTTCACCGTCTGCCCCCCCCAGGCGGCCTGGCGCCGTCGCCCGCGGCGTTCGGCGGCTTCGTGCCGTCGAGCGACTGTTCGTAAACGGGTATGCGCACGATCCGCACCATCGGCGCGCGTCTGGTCTGGGAACGGAAGTTTTCATCGGGGTTCTCGATGAAGAACGTCAGCTCCACCTTGTAGGGCACGCGGTTCGATTCGGCGAATTCGTCTTCGAAGAGATCCTTGTCGTTTTCGCTCTCCCTGACGCCGCCTTTTTCGCCGGACGGCTTGTCTTTGAGGACGCGGCAGTTCATGCCGACTACGCCGTCGGAGATGAGCAGCGGCTGGTAAAGCTCGGCGTTGGCGAACGAGTAGTCGGTGTCGTCGTTTTCGTCTTTGGGGATGAGCGCCGCGTCGCCGCAGAGCCGCGCGTAGAGACCGGTCTTCTGGATCTTCACCTCGTAGTCGTGGTTGCCCTCCTCGAGCACCATGAGCTGTACGCGGTGCACGGTGTCGGCTGCGGCGCTCTTCGAGCCGACTATCGCGGAGCCGCGTTTCGACCACTCTATCACGTCCGAACGGTCTGGGTCCTCTCCGTCTCCAGTGTTCGTGAGATAGAAGCCGTAGTCGTAGCTCTGCTCGCCGCCATGGGGATAGTACAAGCTCCTTAA
>JAGCAM010000073.1 GCA_017652705.1 Kiritimatiellia bacterium
CCACGCTGCTCGCCAGCGCCGCGCCGCCGGCCTGCGCCGACGAAGCGCCCTTCTGCACGTCGCCCACCGACTTCGCCTGTTTGTCGCCGATGAACTTCTTGACCGCGCCTGCGATGCCGTCGCCGATCTTCTTCCAGGGGGCCCAGAACGCCTCGACGAGCGACACCTGGTTCTCCACCACCTTGGTGATCACCGCCTCCCAGTCCTTGCCGTCGCGGTCGTAGAACACTCCGTTTCTGCCCGCGTACAGCGTCCACATCCGCCCGGCGGTCACGACCGCGCAGATCAGGCGTTCCGCCTTTTCGGAAGGCCTCGTCAGCTTGAGGTAGATGACGCAGCAGTTCGACTTGCCGACGAGCGCCGAGTGCGCGGCCTCGCTGTCGACGTGGAAGCACAGGTTCATCTCCCGCCCGTCGATGCGCAGAACGCCGGTCTGGAATATCGCGTAGGAGTCCTCGCCGTAGAGACGGTCCATCGTCACGTAATTCTCGAGCAGTTCGCCGAGGTGCAGTTTGTAGCGGAGAAAGCGCTCCTCCTCCACCAGTTCGTCCTTGCTGCCGGGGCTGGTCACGGGCTTCGCCGCGACCCAGGCCCGGTACGGCGCGAACTTCGCCTTGAGCGACTTCCACTCCATGCGGGTGAGGGTTTCCCTGCCGTCGCCGAAAAACGGTTTCACGCACTTGTCGGCGAAATCGAGAACCGCTTCGAGATATTTCGGGTTGAGGTGGGCCTTGAGCGGCAGTTCGCGGTCAGGCTCTTCGGTGACGAGCGGCATGTCCTCCGGCGGCGTGAAATATTCGTCCACCGCCGGTTCGACCGCCGCAAGCGCGGCCTCGGCCGCCGCGGTGTCGGCCCCGAGCACCGCAACCTCTGGCGATCCGCCCGCCTTCTCCCATTCCGCCGCGGCGGCTTTCTCCGCTTCCGAAGGCTCGGCCTGGTCGAGCTCCGCCTGACGGCGGAGAACGTCCTCGAGTCTCTTCGCGTCCTCTTCGGAAGGATGCTCGAGTTCGTCGGGGGAGACCCCTTTCGCCTTCAGGTACTCAATCGCCGCGATCACTTCCGGCGTGCGCACACGACCGTCGTGGTCGGCGTCCATCAGTTCCAGCGTGCGCAGATCGAACCTGACCCCGGTTGTGGGGCAGGCGATTGCGTACCACGTCTTCAGATCGTTGCTTATTTGCATTTTTTAATCTCCGTGTTTTTTGAAATGTTTCCGCACCGGACAAGTCGGACCCGACTTCAGGTTTCCAGCGTCGCCTGAATCGCCGCAAGCAGTTCATGGGAACCGCCCGGCTCGACGGCTCCGCCGCCCGGCCAGTCGCTAACCGGCTCCACGCAGACGAACTTCCGCCAGTCGCCGGGCGCGCAGTCGGCGAGTCTGCCCTCCGGCCCGGGATTCCATACCACCGCCTTGGTGTTGCCGCTCGAGACGACGGCGATCGCGCGCCGGAGCCCGCCGTCGAGCACCGCCAGTTCGTGTTTCGCCGCCGCGGGGAGCGAATAAACGTGGTCGGTGGCGTGATCCATCACGAGATCGCCCGTCTGCAGATCGTCCGCGGCTCCGCTCACGCCGTTGAAAAACCTGCAGCCGTCCAGGCCGCGGATTCTCGCGCCGTCGCGGTCGCGCAGCAGGAAGTACGGGTGGAACCCGCAGCTGAACTCGAACGGTTCGCCGCCGGTGTTGCGCGTGACCAGTTTCAGATTGAGCTTCATCGACACGCAGACGCTGAACTCCAGATCAAAGTCGTGGTTCCAGATTTTCTTCGTTTCCGCGTCCGATCTGACGCCAAGGGTGATTTCGGTTTTTTCTTCGGAATACTCGGTGCCGCGCACCTCGAAAAGCAGTTTGCGCGCGAAGCCGTGCTGCGGCAGGTCTTTTGAAAAGCGGTTGCCGAACTGCGGCCAGCACACCGGAACGCCGCCGTGCAGCGAATCGCCTCGGTTGTAGTCGCGCTTCGCCGGGCGGAACAGCACCTGGGAATGCCCGGTCGGGCGGTACGAAAGCACGTTCGCCCCCAGCAGCGCCACCTCCGCCGAGCCGTATTTACCGGCGATCACCGCCTCCGGATACCCCGCGAAACCGGCCCTGAAGACGATGCGCCCCGGAGCGCCGAACTTTGAATTCAATTCCGCCGCCGTCATTTGTCAGCCTCCCCCGTTTTGAGTTTGAAAGTGCACATCACCGTGGTGCCGGTCGGCACTTTGGATTTTATGTCGAAGAAATCGGCCATGCGCTTCGAATTCGCCAGACCCATGCCCGCGCCGAAACCCATCGAGCGAATCCAGTCGTTGGCGGTGGAAGTGCCGTCCTGGCAGGCCCAGTCAACGTCTTCGATGCCGGGGCCCGTGTCCTTGGCGATGATCGACGCTTCATCACGGTCGAGGATGAATGTTATCGTCCCGCCGAGGGAATGGATGCATACGTTGATTTCAAGTTCGTACGCGGCGACGGCGACGCGGCGGATCAGTCTGCCGTCGACGCCGGCGTCCTTCATCATCTTCTTGATTTCGTTGGCCGCTTTGCCGGCGTTGGAGAGATCGTTGCGCACGATGACGAACTGGCGCATCGAGTAGTACGGAACCTCGCCCCCGCTCTTCGCCGGCGACGGCGCGAGAGCCTTTCCCTCCAGTCTGGCCAGTTCGTTGGTCAATTCGTGCATCAGCACGCGCGTGACGTCGCGCTGCGAGACGATTCCCACGAAATCACGGTCCTTGTTCAGCACGGGGAACCGCCCGAACGTGTAGTTCTGGAAAAATTTGATGGCGAACGCGAGCGGCATGTCTTCTTCAAGCACCACCAGATTGGTGGCCATGTGCTTCTGGCACGGGTCGCCGATCCAGCCGCCTTCGAGCGCCGTGATGATGTCGTTCACCGAAACTACGCCGAACAGCCGCTTGTCCTCCAGCACCGGCACGCCTGAGATATGGTTGCGCTTCATCAGGTTCTGCGCGAAACGCATCGAATCGGAGCGCACCACGGAGACGATGTCGCTGGACCGCATCACGTCCTTCACCCGCAGCCGCTGAAGCAGCTCCATGATTACCAGCGGCGAATCGCCGTTCTCCCCCGACAGGGACATAACGGAACCTCCTTTGGCTCCGGGGCGGTGCGCGGCCATGATCTGGTCGTCGCTGCGCGCCTCCCCGCCGGAGAGGATTTTAACCGTGGGCTTCGAGGAAATCATGGATCCGCACGCACGACTCGTATTTGGAGAGCGGCGACGAGATGAGTGGTATGCCCAGCGCGTCGGACACCTGGCACATGGTCTGCGGCAGCGGTTTGGCGTTGTGCACCACGACCGCCATAGCGCCCACGATGTTGGCCGTGCGTATCGCCTGGTCGCTCGCCAGCGAAGTCAGCAGCAGTATGTCGTCGGCGTCGTTCAGAAGGACGTCGCTCATGAGGTCGTTGGCGACGACGGCTCCGACGGTGCGGTCGCTCTCGCCGCCGGCCACCAGAGTGCCTTCGAGCGTTTTGAGTATGTCGGCTATTTTCATGTCGTTTATTATACCAAATTTACCCGACTGTTTCACTGGTTATGGATTTACCGGCGCGGCCGTAGCATTCAAATGGCGTCACCGAAAACCTGAGTTTCGCGTCCGCCGGCAGTTCGCGGTCGAAGAACGCGAGTTTTATCTCCTTTTCAACCCGCGGCAGATGGTAGTCGGGCGACAGAACGTTTTTGACGAGCACCGTCGAACCGTCCTCCTTCTCCGCCTTGACTTCGTAGCGCCACACGCGGCCGGCCGCGGTCGCCGGCGGAAACGAAACGCGCACCGCCGGCAGACCGGCCTGCTCCGGCTTTTCGCCGGTCTTGACCTTGATTTTCTTGCGCGGCGGCACGCGGCACCTCTCCGCCTTCACCCTGGCCGACGCGTCGAACGCAGGCGCGGCGGCCGCGGCGGCGCGCGCCGCGAACTCGAAAGGCCTGCCCGAAGCCACGGTCGGCGGCGTGACCCAGTCCGGCCCGAGATCGCAGTCCGCCACGAAATCGCGCCGCTGATAGACGATTCTGTCGCTGAACACCCTGACCAGATACCCGTTGCGGGCGTCGGGCTTGTCGTCGATGGCGGACATCGACTTGTCGCCGTCGGGGCGTATTTTGCCGCCGCAGCCGGCGTTCTCGTAGCCGCCGGTCTTCGCGAATTCTTCGTCGGGCGAGCCGGCGTAACGCAGCGACCCCGTGCCGAGCGAAGTGAACGACCCCTGCCAGATCGACCGCCCGTCAAGAAGGGAATAATGTGAATGCCCCGAAAACGCCACCGCGTTCGGAAAACGCGAAAGCGCCCGCGTCGACTGGCCGGAATCGCGCCCCCACGCCCATTCCCCGTAGCACGTGTCTTTCGGGTGGGGATGCTGGAAGTAGAAAAACGGCTTCGCAGGATCGAGCCCGCCGCCGTTCTCGGCGAACCAGCGTTCGATCCGGTTGGAGCCGCCCCAGGTGAAGCCGGCGTCGCCGTCCCAGTGCGCGCCGATGAAATCGTAACCCTTCACCGTCTTTCGGTAGATCGGGTTGTATTCTTCGTTGAAAATGCGCTCCCAGGCCTTCTTCATGCCGAACCGCCGCAAGTGGTCGCTCCTGAGCTCGCTCGACTTCCTCCCGTAGATGTTGTAACCGTAGTTCTGGCCTTCCCAGTCGTGGTTGCCGTAGATGAAGAGCTTCTCCACCTTGCGCCCGTCGACCGCCGACCTGTCGTCCGGGAAAATTTTGTACCACGCGTCCGCCACGCTCTGCAGATGCGAAATGAGACCGCCGTCGGCCATGTCGCCCGCGATCAACACCCCGTCCGCGCCCTGCGAGTCGAACCAGCGCAGCGCGTGCTCCAGCGTCCAGGTATTGCCCTGCCTGCCATTGTCCACGTTCTCGGCGATGATGTGGATGTCGGATATGACCCCGAACACGAGATTGGGGCGGCCTTCCCTGCTTCCGCCGGTCGGGTCGGCGAACATCCTGCAGCCGCCGAACGCGCCGAAAGAGGCAGCGCCGCCGAGAAACCATCTGCGAGTTACGTTCATCGCGTCATTCCTTTCCTTGATTAGACTCCGGGCTTCCCCCTCCTCGCGAATTCGCGCATGCGCTGGAACACCGCGAAAAGCGCGGGGACGAATATGATGCCGACAACCGTCGCCGCGAGCATCCCGCTCATGGTGCAGATGCCGATCGCGCGCATCGCGCCGGCCCCGGCGGAAGACGCCAGCACGAGCGGCAGCACACCGATGATGAAACTCCACGCCGTCATCAGCACCGCCCGGTAGCGGAGATTAGCCCCGTTCACCGCCGCTTCGACGATCGGGCGGCCGTGTTCGAGGTCCTGCTTCGAAAACTCCACCATCAGAATCGCGTTCTTCGCCGCGAGGCCGATGAGCATGATGCAGCCGAGCTGCGCGTAGACCGAAAACTCCGTCTTGGTCAGATACAGGCCCAGCACCGCCCCCGCGAGCGCGAACGAAACCGAAAGCATCACCGACAGCGGCACCGTCCAGCTCTCGTACTGCGCGACCAGAAAGAGATACGCGAAAAGTATCGTCAGCGTCAGCAGCCAGAACAGCCGGCCTTCGTTCTCCTTCTCCTGCAGCGCGACCGGGCCCCACTCCACCGCGTAGCCCTTGGAGCGCGGAGTCTCTTCGATGAGTTTCATTATCTCCGAACTCGACACCCCGGGGTTCGGCGCCACGTCGCACCACGCCGCGATCATCTTGTTGTAGCACATCACCTCGCGCGGACCGGTTATGTACTCCACGCTGCCCAGCGACGACAGCGGCACCGCTTCGCCGCCCTCGCGCGGTATGCGCAGCGCCATCACGTCCTGAAGCCCGGACCGGTAGTCCGGTTCGTTCTGGACCTTCACCGTGTAGACGCCGCCTTTCAGATTGAAATCGTTCACGTAGTACGCGGCGAGTTTGTTCTGCAAAGTCGAGAATATCTTCTTCGGCGTAAGCCCCATCACCTCCGCCTTCTTGCGGTCGAGTTTGAACTCCAGCTGCGGCGTCGACGCCGAAAAACCGTGGAATGCGGACTTCACGAGCGGGCTCTTGCGCAGTTTTTCGATGAACGCGTCGGCCTCGGCGATGAATTCCGTCGGCGACTGCCCATCGACGCCGCAGAAGTTGAAGCCGACGCCCGAGGAACCGCCGAGGCCCTTGATCGCAGCCGGCTGGGTGAAGAACATCTCGGCCGCGTACAGTTTGGAGGCGATTTCCTTGAGACGGTCCATCACGGCGTCGATCTGGGTCTCCGGCGTCTTGCGTTCGTCCCAGTGATTCAGCCGTATCGTCATCTGCGCGAGGTTCTCGCCCTGGCCGAAATTGCCGGATCTGCCGCAGCTCGACGTCACCGACTGAACCCCCGGCACCTTTATCGCCTGGTCGTGGAACTCGTCCACCACCGCGATCGTCCGGTCGTGGGTCTGCCCCTCCGGCAGCCGCACGTTCACGATGATGTAACCGCGGTCCTCCTTGGGCAGCAGCGTCGTCTTCAGCCTGCCGCCGAACCACCATATCGAAAACGCGACCGCGCCGAAAACGAGCGCCGTCAGCACCCCCCGCCGGACGAACATCTTGACGAAAAAGAGATAGAACCCGCGCGACCGGTCGAGCGACCAGTTGAACGGAAGAAACAGCAGACTGCGCTTCTGCCGGGGCGGTTTCAGCATGTACGCGCACAGCACCGGCGAAAGCACCAGCGCCACCGTCGTCGAAAGGCACAGCGCGATGCACATCGTCAGCGCGAACTGCACGTACATCATCCCCACCATGCCCCCGAAGAACGCCAGCGGCAGGTAGCACGAAACCGTCACCAGCGACGTCGCGATGATCGCGCTCGTGATCTGAGTCATCGACTTCGACGCCGCCTCCTTCGCCGACAGGCCCTCGCGCGCCATCAGCGACTGGCAGTTCTCCACCACCACGATCGCGTCGTCGACCAGCGACCCGATCACCAGTATGAGGCCGAACATCGTCAGCACGTTCAGCGTGCACCCCAGCGGGTACAGAAACGCGAACGTCCCCAGCAGCGATATCGGTATCGCGATCGCCGGCACGAACGTCGCCCGCCAGTCCTGCAGAAAAAGATAGGTTATCAGTATCACCAGCACCAGCGCCACGACCAGCGTGCGGAACGTCTCCCGCAGAAACACCTTGGTGAACGCCGTGGAATCGTCCGAAAGCGCGATTTCAACCCCTTTGGGCAACATCGTCCGCCAGCGGTCCACCTCCTTCTTGACCCGTTCGGAGGTCTCCACGGAGTTCGCCTCCGGGCTCTTGAACACCGACAGCCACACGCCCGGATTCTCGTTGAACCGCGACCGTATCTTGTAGCCGGAGCAGCCGAGCTCCACCCGCGCCACGTCTTTTATCAGCACCTGCGCCCCTGTGTCGGGGTTCGTGCGCACGATGATGTTTTCGAACTCCTCCTTGGTCTTGAGCCGCCCCTTCACGTTCAGTTTGAACGACAGATACTGGTTGGCGTATTCACCGCCGACCGTGCCCGCCGCCGCCTGCACGTTCTGCGACTCGATCGCCGCCTTGATGTCGTCGATCGAAAGGTTGAGCCCGTCGAGTTTGATCGGGTCGAGCCAGATGCGCATCGAATACGACCGGCCGCCGGTCTCCACCAGCGCCACACCGTCCATGCGCGCGATGGAATCGGCGATCTGCTTCTCCACGAAGTTCGAGAGGTCCATGAGATCCATCTCGCGCCCGTCGGTCATGAAAACGTACATCACCATCCGGTCTTCGGGGCTCTTCCTCACCGAAATGCCGTTCTGCAGCACTTCCGCCGGCAGTTTAGGCTCCGCGCGCTTCACCGCGTTCTGGACGTTCACCAGCGCGATGTTCGACTTCGTCCCCGGGCGGAACACGCAGTAGCAGTTGTAGTTGCCGTCGTTGTTGCCGTTCGATTTGTAGTACCAGATGTCGTCCACCGCGTTGATCTGGTCTTCTATCACCTGCCCCACCGATTCGAGCGTCACCGACGAACTCGCCCCGCCGTAGAACGTCGAAACGGAGATCGTCACCGGCACTATGTTCGGATACTCGGCGATCGCCATGCGCGACAGACAGATCGTGCCGCACAGCGCGATGATTATCGCCACCACCCACGCCAGGCGCGGACGGTCGATGAACACCTGTGAAATCGATTTCAAGCGAGCCTTTCCCGATCGCGCCGCCGCGTCATTCGACCGGTTTTATCACCGTGTCCTTGCGCACTTTGTGGCCGCCTTCGGCGACGATGCGCTCGCCGAGCTTCAGCCCTTTCTCGACGTACAGCCACCCGCTGCCGTGCAGATCGCCGCGGGCGATGTAGCGCCGCTCCACCGCGCCGGAACCGTCCACCACCCAGACGTACGGCCCCTTCACGTCCTGCAGAATCGACGACGCGGGTATCGACGGCCGCAGCACGCCCTTTCTGCTCGACAGCGTCACGCTCACCGTGCCGCCGACTTTCAGCAGCCCCTCCTTGTTGTCGAAAAGCGCGAAAATCTGCATCGTGTCGGTGAATTCGTCCGCCGCGTTCTCCATGTATTCCGCCTTGCCGTCGCGCGGAAACACCGTGCCGTCGGCAAGACGCACCTTGATCACCGCGTTCTCCTGGCTCTCCGACCACTGCGCGTGGAAGAACTCCAGCAGCTCGCGGTTGGAGACCGAGAATCTCACCCGCACGGGGTCGGTCTGCACGATGGAGACCAGCGTGCCCGACCCGGCGGTCAGGTAGTTGCCCTTCGTCTTGGCGGTGGTGCCGACCTTGCCGGAAATCGGCGCGACGATGGTGCAGTGGGCGAGATCGTCTTTCGCGGCGACTAGTTCGGCCTGGGCGGCGGCGAAGGCGGCCCGCGAACTGTCGCGCTGGGACAGCGCGTTGTCGACGGCGTCGAGGGATACGGCGCGGGTTTCAAGCAGTTTCTTGTGGCGCTCGTAGGAGAGCTCTGCGTAATGGACGTTCGCCTTCATCTCCTGCATTTTCGACTCGGCGTTCTTGACGGCGGCCTTGTATTTCACCGGATCGAGCCGGTAGAGGATGTCGCCCGCCTTCACGTCGGCGCCGTTCCTGAAACAAACTTCAAGTATTTCGCCGGAAACTTGGGGTATCACATCCACCCTCTGGATGTGCACGACCCGGCCGGGATATGTCTTGGAGCGGTTGTCGGGCAGGTTTTTGACCCTGGCCACCGGCAGAATCATCTCCGCGGCCAACAGCAAAGACAATGATGCATTCATATTGCAGTGTATTATCTCATATTCTCGGCCGGAAGACAAGAGCGCCGGCGGCGCCCGGATCAGGGAAGGTTGGTCCAGAGCGCGAGCCAGTCGGATCCGCTGCCGCCGTGGAGC
This sequence comes from Kiritimatiellia bacterium, assembly GCA_017652705.1. Lineage (GTDB taxonomy): Bacteria > Verrucomicrobiota > Kiritimatiellia > RFP12 > UBA1067 > UBA1067. Next base: position 9,332 of record JAGCAM010000073.1, read on the forward strand.
ACCACCAGCAGTTCGTTCGACCCCGCCTTGAGCGGGAGTTTGAACACCGCCGGGAGGTGGGTGGTGAATTCCGGATCGCCCTTTTCTTTCGCCAGCCGGCTGACCGGCATGACCTTCGCCCCGTTCACGTAGACGTCCGCCCACCAGTCCACTCCGAGCGCGGCGGCGACGGTGCGGTCGACGGCGGAATCGATTTTCAACCTCGCCATTCCGACACCCGGGGTCGGGTTCGGAGCCGAATACATGAAGTTGACGCGGCGGTCGGGGTAGTCCGAAAGCCGGTTGCGCGCCGGCACCGGCGTGAACTTCTCGGTCTTCGCCCGCGACAGCCAGTCGGCGGCGAAAGCTTCGCGCACCTGCTCCATGCCTCTGGTGAGGTAGAATCCGCTCGGGAACGTCCCGGCGACTTCCCACTTTTCCGGCGCGACGACTTTCCAGACCGGCGAAAGCTTCGCCGCGTAAACGAGCCACCCTTCGGGGATGGCATATTCGAACGAACCTTTCGTCCCGGGCGGCACGGCCACCGAGACCGTGTCGGGGCAGCCGCCGGGGGCGACCACGCCGACTTCAAGAACATACCGTCCCTCGGTCGGCAGCGGAACTTTCAGCGCCTTGCCGGGGCAGGCCCGGCAGCTGACGCCTGGCGTGTGCTTCGGAGCGCCGGCGCCGACCATGATTTTTCCGAGCGCGGCATTGACGAACAGATTGCCGCCCGGCGGCTGTTCGGCGCCGGGATCCTCGCCGAGAACCGGCGCGGATCCCGGTGACACGGCCACGTCGTGCCGGCCGCCGAGCAGATTGCAGGGGTGTTTCTCCGCGCCGGTTTTCAGCGTGACGGCGCAGAAGCCGTTGGTTATCGCCACGCGTTTCACCACGCCGTCGAGCGGCGCCCCGTTGAAGGCGAAGAGCCGGTAGCCGGCCCGCGTTTTCGTCACGACCCCGGCCGCGTGGGTCGCCTCGGTGTACACGTCGCGTGTCGACCCGTAGATGCCGTCCGCCCGCGGCAGTATGCGCCGGCCGATCGCCTCCAGCAGCTTGACGCTCTCATCAGGAACCGAACCGTCTGCGCGGGGTCCGATGTTGAGCAGGTAGTTGCCGCCGAACCGGCAGCAGTGCAGCAGCGATCGCCAGATGTCGTCGGCGCTTTTCCACTGGTCGTCGGACTCGTTGTACCCCCAGCTGCGGTTCATGGTCATGCACGATTCCCAGGCGCGGCCGCGTTCCGGCGGGTTGACGCTCTGCTCGGGGGTCGTGAAATCCTCCGGACGGCGAGAACGGTCGTTGATGACGATCCACGGCTGGAGCGAACGCACCATCGCGTTCATCTCCCGGGTGCGCCAGAGGCGGTCCATCGCTTCGCCGTCGCAGCACCCCGGCGCCGAGCATCCGTCGTACCACAGCAGGTCGATCCTGCCGTAGTTGGTCATCAGTTCGCGCAGCGCTTCGTGGGTGGTCGCCACCATTTCGTCCCACTCGGGCCGGCGGATGCGTCCGTTCTCCTCGGCCTTGTACTGCCAGTTCATTATCGAGAAGTAGAGCCCCACCCTGAGCCCGTGTTTGCGGCAGGCGTCGGTGAATTCCCTTACGTAGTCGCGCTTCGCCGCGGTCTTGACCGAATTGAAGTCGGTGGTCTTGGTGTCGAAGAGGCAGAAACCGTCGTGATGGCGCGCGGTGAGAACGGCGTAGCGCATGCCCGCTTTGACGGCGAGTTTGACCCATTGTTCGGGCGAGAAACCGGCCGGCTGGATGAATCTTTCGGCGTTCCGGTTGTATGCTTCCGCCGGGATGCGTTTGCGGTTCATGACCCACTCGCCCTCGGCGGGAACCGAATAAACGCCCCAGTGTATGAACATGCCGAACTTGGCGTCGTTGAACCATGTCATGCGGTTTTCGGGCTCCCCCCAGTCGGCGGCGCGGATGCGCACGTAGCGCGGCGTGTAGTACTTGCGCTCGAAGCAGCGCTCCTCGATGCCGATCGCGTCGAGACCGTACGGCGCGGCGCCGGGGTCGAAGTCGACGTCCCACACCGAGAATCCTGGTGAACCGTACGGCCTGGGGAAGGCCACCCCCTCGACGATCGTCACTTTTTCCCCGCCGCGCCAGCCGACGAGGTTGAAGAAGAACCGCGAACGCGCCGGATCCTGCGTGACGATGCGCAGACGCTTGAGCCGCGCGATTTTAACGTCGCAGCGGTAGATGAGCTGCGTCGACGGCATGCCGCCGTTCCAGAAGCCGAAGAACCCCGGCTCGGTCGTCATCGCCGTAAACCGCTTCGGCGTGTCGCCGGTGCCCTTCGGCAGACCGTAAAGCGAACTGCGGCCGACGAAACCCGTCACGCAGAAGGGACGCCCTTCAAGCACGTCTTTGTCGCCGAACGCGCACTCCTTCTGCCCGTAGCATTCGGTGCAGGTGATTTTCACCCCCGCCCTCGGAGACGGGAATTCAAACTGCGGGGTTTTGGCCGCCTGCATGTATTCCCAATATCCCTTTTTCCAGTTGGCGAGACGGGCCTTGACCTGCGCGTCCGCGCCTGCCGCGGCGCGCTCGGCCTCGTCCATGCCCTCCGCGAGACGCTGCATCACCTCGCCGTTGCACAGCAGCGACCACGACATGTAGCGGTTCATGTGTCCGCCGTAATACCTGCCTTTGGCGTCGACGAAGTTGTTGGTGCTGCAGTAGCGCTCCTCGACGGTGTCGTAGAATCTGCGCACGGCGTTCTCCGCCGGACCGTAGGAAGAGAAGAAATCGTCCTTGAGCTTGGCGTAGTCTTCGGACGGATTCCACATCAGCCGCCCGCCGAGATACAGTTCGAAATCGTCCTTGAGCCCGCAGTTGAACACGCACTCGCGCATGTCGAGGTCGCGCAGGAATTTCATCTCGCGGTCGAAAACCGCGCCGAAAAAGCCCGGTATCGGCAGGTAATGGTACCATGTGCCGGACTCGTTCGGGAAACCGTTGTACAACCAGACGCCGAACGGGTTGCCGGGATACGCCCTGCGCCATTCGCGCATCAGCCGCATCTGCCGCGTCATGAGCGGTTCGCGGTTGGGCCCGCGGTTTGCGTCCCAGCAGAAATGCACGATTACGTTGTCCTCCAGCCTGAAACTCGGCAGGCCCTCGCGGCCGCTGCCGTAGGCCAGCGTGGATATTTTGCAGTGCGGATGCGATTTTTTGACCTCCCTCGCCACCTTGTTGACGAAGGAGAACCAGTAGTCGCTGTATTTGGCGCTGTCTGCGGAACGCTCGGGACGGTACTGCGCGCGGCACTTTTCGCACTCGCAGAACGAACCGTTGTCCATCGGCTCCAGACAGTAGATGTCTTTGCCCCATGACGCGACCGGGTGTTTCGCGCTGCACGGAACCCCCTGGTTGGTGTAGCGGTTGGTGTAGCCGCCGATGTCGAAATAGGCGCGCGCGTCGACGATCGTCTGCCTGACGAACTCATCGTTCGAATAGCACATCTGCGCCGGACGGCGGGCGGTGTCCACTTCGGAGTACACGCCGTCGCCGACGGCGCGGCCCTGCTTGTCGCGTTTGAGGTGTTTGGAGAACCACTCTGGGTGATAGGCTATGAAGTTGCCGTCTTTTTTGTGCCAGAACCGGTCGTAGCACCAGTAGAAAGAATGGTTGGCGTGCATCTTGAAACCGCCGAGCTTGAGCCGCAGCGCGAACAGTTCGCGGAGCCGCATGATGCGCGTGTTTCTCGCCACGTCGCTCTGCTCGGCGGCGAAGGCGCGGGGGTAGGCGGTGCGCATATAATCCTCGTATCCGCGCGGGCTGCGGCGTCTGTCCCATTCCTCCGGTGAAACGCCGGCGTCGCGGCAGCGCGTGAACGGAGCCCCCTTCACGGTGCGCGTTTTCACCGCGAGCGCCGGTCTGGCGGGGATGATCGTGCCGGCTTCGGTGCAGTCGAGCCACTTCACGCCGCAGTCGTCGCGCAGAAAATCGTACGCGGCGTTCAACGTGCCGCGTTCGGACCAGCGCGACGGCGCGCCGCCGAGGGACTTCACCGCGCCGGGGCCGCCGTCGTAGACGACGCTCACCTTCTGGGTCGACGTCGAATCGCGGCCGACGAGAATCGTCCGCTCGCCGCCGATGTCGACGATGTACTCCTGCGAGGCGAACCCCGCCGCGGGATGCACCGCTTCGGTCGCCGTCTGCGCGCCGACGAAAATCGGGTAGCGGCCCGGCGTGCGCGCGTCTTCGTCAACGACGGCGAAATCGGCGCCGGTGATCGCCTTGAGATGCGCGGCGAGCTCCTGCGCGGCGAGCTGCGCCGCGGAGACCGCGTTGCGGCCGAGCACGATTTCGGCGCGCGCGGCGCCGTTCCCGGCGAGTTTCACTTCGCCGGCGCCGGCCGGCGCCGCGTGCGCGGCGATTCCGCACGCCAAAACGGCGGCCGATAACGTTTTCACGAGTTCTTTTTTCATGTTGACGGTTCCTTTTTGTCGGTCAAAACCTTCGGTTGCACCGGCCAGTGCGTGTGGCGCCCCTTGTCGGGCAGCGACAGCAGATCGCGGTAGTTGGCGGCGGCGCCGGCGGCGGGCGCTCCGAACGCCGCGGCGGACCCTTTCTTGATGAAGTTTCTTCGGTTCACCTTTTTACCTCCACGGCTCGTGTTGCCATCGCTTTTCTCGCGCGGCGTTCCCCGGCGCCGGGTATGGAGAGCGCCGCACGGTATTTCGCGACGGTGCGGCGTGCGACTGGACAGCCCTCGCTTTTCAGGATCTCGGAGATTCTCCCGTCTGAAAGCGGAGCCGCCGCGTCTTCGGTCCGGACGATCTCCCGCACGCGGTCGAGGACGGAGGTCTTCGACACCGCGCCGCCGTCTTCGGTAACGTAGCCCGAGACGAAGAAACGCCTCAGTTCGACGGTGCCCTTCGGGGTTGATGCGTACTTGTCGCGCACGGTGCGCGAAACCGTGGTGTGGTGCACACCCACCTCGTCGGCGATGCGCTGCATCGTGAGCGGCTTGAGGCCTTTGAGCCCGTTTTCGAAAAAACCCGGCTGCGCGTCGAATATCGCCTGGGCGATGCGGGTGATCGTCTCCTCGCGGTGTTCGACCGCGTCGGCGAGGGCGCGGGCGGCCGCGATTTTCTCCCGGATGTACGCCTTGGCGTCCGCCGGCGTCGCGGGGTCTTCCATCATCGCGAGATAACGCCTGGAAATGCGTATTTCCGGCAGGCTGCGGGCGTCCACGCGCGCCTCCCAGCGTCCGCCTGCCGACACCGCGTGCACCTCCGGCTTGACGAACGACGGGTCGGCGGCGTAGGCGCGGCCGGGGTGCGGGTCGAGCGTGCGCAGCGCCCGCAGCACGTCGGCGTAACGCTCGTGACTCATGCCGAGGTCGCGCTCCACCGCGCCGATTCGACCGGCCGCCACGTCGGGCAGATGGCCGCGTTCGATCAGTTCGCGCACGTCGTCACGGTACGGCGAACCGTCAAGCTTGTCGAGCTGGGCGAGAAGGCACTCCTTGAGCGATGTCGCGCCGCATCCCGGCGGATCGAGCGCCGATATCCGCCGCAGCACCCGGCGTATCCGCCCGACGCTCTCGCCGGTCACCTGCGCGAAATCGTTGAAATCACCGGCGAAATAACCGTTGTCGTCGAAATCGCCGACGAGCAGCTCGGCCATCTGCACTTCCGCCGCGTCCATCCCCGACGTCTCCAGCTGCCCGAGGAGATGCTCCGCCAGAGTTTCCGGCTTCGTGCGCGATTCGAAAAACCGCCGCCGGCGTTCGACCGCGTCGGCGTCGGCGCTGTAGGATGGATCGGGCATCGCGTCGTCTTCCGGGTACCCGTTGTCGAACGACCGCTCGGCTTCGGCCGATTCACGCTCTTTCTGAGAAAGCGTCTCCCGCTCAAGCGTCTGTTCGACGTCGTCGATGACCGGATTGCGCGAGAGTTCGCGGCAGAGCTCGGCGCGCAGTTCCGGCAGGCTCAGCGCCAGCAGCTTCAGGCCCTGACGCAGCTGAGGCGCCAGCACAAGCGCCTGAGACTGATTCTGACGCAACTCGCCGCCCGGTGCCATCAAATCGGTTCGTCCGGCGGCGGCGCCGCGGCCCGCTCCGGATCAAGCGTTTTTCACCCGGCCACGTAGGCGATTTTGAGGCCCTTCATGGAGATGTTCATCTCCATCGCCTCGCCCATCCGGTCGAGCGGGTATTTGTGGGTGATGAGGTCGGTCACCGGCAGACCCCGCTCCTGCGCCTCTTTCAGGAAGTCGAAACTCTGCACCCAGTCCCCGGCCTGGTAAGTCCAGCTGCCGCAGGCCTTCACCTGCTTGTTGCACATGTCAAGATGGGGGCTGTAGGTGGTGTCGCCGTTGTTGGTGAAGAAGCCGAGTTCGCAGAAACTGCCGCCCCGGCGGACGTACTTCCACGCGCGCGAAGCCGCCTTGGGCGAACCGGTGCACTGGAAAACCATCTCCGCGCCGCCGCCGGTGATTTCAGCGACCTCCTCCACCGCGTCCCCGGCCAGCCCGTTCACCGTGTAACGCGCGCCGAGCTTCTTGGCGAATTCCAGCCGGTTGGCGTCGCCGTCGCAGGCGATGATGTTCCTCACGCCGAGACAGCGCACCATCGTCAGCAGCAGCAGCCCGATCGGGCCGCATCCCTGCACCAGCACGTAGCTGCCGAACTTGAAGTTGAATATCTGCTTCGCCTGCTCGACCGCGTGCACGATCACCGCGGCGGGCTCGATGAGAATCCTGAGGTCGCGGTCCATGTCGCTCACGTTGAACACCACCCCGCCGGCGTTCACCTTCATGTACTCTCCGAACCACCCGTTCAGATAATGCTCCGCCCCGGGCAGCAGCCCGAAAATCTCGCCCCCGTTGCACAATTCCTTGATTTCGGGGTGAAACCTGCAGGTGTCGCATTCCCCGCAGGGCTTGAGCCCGGTCACGATCTTGTCGCCGACCTTGAGCGGCTTGCCGGTGAAGTCCTTCGTCACGTTGCGGCCGAGGGCGACGATCTCGCCGGTGCCTTCGTGCCCGAGCTGCACCGGGCAGTACTTGAACGGATCGCCTTTGTATTCGTGCACGTCGGTGCCGCAGATGCCGCACCCTTCAACCTTCACGAGTATCTCTTCGTCGGTTATCGCCGGCACCGGCACTTCTTTGAGCGTCATCTTTCCCGGCTCTTCGAGAACCGATATCCTGCAAGTGGCTGGTATCGCCATGCTGTCCCTCCTTGTTCTGTCCGTTTCAGTCATTTTTTCAAGCCCGGTCCGCCCTGCCGACGGAGCCGAAGAGTTCCATCTTTTCAAGAATCACCTTTTTGATCGCCTCGACCTTCGCCTTCCGGGTGTCGAGATAATCCCAGGTGTCGGGTTTCCCCGCGTCGTGCGCCGCGCACTGCTCGCGCATCGCCCTCATGCCGGCGAGAACCATGTCGGTGTGGATGTTCAACTTCGCGATACCCCTCGCGATCGCGTTGCGGAAATCGTCGTCGGACAGCCCGCTGCCGCCGTGCAGCACGAGCGGCGCCGCCACCGCCGCGCCCAGTTCGGCGATGCGGTCGAGCTGCAGGTTCGGCTTCGCCTTGTAGACCCCGTGCGCGTTGCCGACCGCCACCGCGAGCGCGTCCACCCCGGTTTTCGTCTGAAAATCCACGGCCTCCCCGACGGTGGTGTAGCGCCCGTTGCGGTCGTCGCCTTCCGGAGCCGATCCGACATGGCCGATTTCGCCCTCCACCGTGGCGCCGAAGGCGTGCGCGATCTTCACCACCTCGGCGGTTTCCGCGACGTTGTCGGCGTACGGCTTCGCCGACGCGTCGTACATCACCGATGAAAACCCGAGCTTCAGCGCCTCCATCGTTTTTTCGAAGGTGAGCCCGTGGTCGTAATGCACGACCACGGGCACCGACGCGCGCCGCGCCGCGGCGATGAACGCCGGCGCCAGAAGCGGCAGATCGCCGTAGGGCAGCAGTATCTCCGCGGTGCCGATTATGATCGGGCTTCTCGCCTCCTCGGCGGCGCACATCGCCGCCTCCAGCATGTCGGTGTCGTGGGTGTTGAAAAGCCCGACCGCGTAGCGCCCGGCGCGGGCCTTCTTCAGAACCGAATCGAGATTGACCAGCATACGCCCCCCGCCGCGTCAGTTCGCCTCGGCGACGAGCGGACCCGCGAGTTCTTTCAGGAAGAACAGCCGGCCAGGCAGCGTCGGTATGTAAGACGAAGTCACGTGGCGGTCGGGCCCGAACCTGAGCGTCATCCAGAAGCTCATCCCCTGCCACTGCATCCCCCGGCCGAGCGTGCCGTCGGCGCCGCCGATCGCGTAGTCCGCCTTGAACATGATGCCGGGGCCCATGGTGTTGGCGCGGCACGGCACCAGCGTCGTGCGGCTCTTGAAGGACGTGAGCGCGTTCTGCTCGATCGTGAGCGGGTGCAGTTTCACCCCGATGCGGTACGGCTGCCTGAGCCACTCCGCGTCGCTCTTGAACTCCGCGCCGATCATCGGCTCCCAGAAAGCGATGTGGCACATCCGCCCGATGCCGTAGACGAGAACCAGCTTCGCCCCTTCCTTCCTGAGCGCCGCGATCTTCGCCGGATACGTCTTGATGTTCTCACGGGTCGCGAAATTGCGGTGGTCTTTCGGCACGGTCAGCCGGCCGAGCGGGTTGTAGAACGCCTTCTCCATCGCGTACTGGAAAGACGCCTCCCCGGTGAGCGTGTTGCCCTTCGCGTCGGCCCATTCGTCCATGTTGAAGCACCACACGTGCCTGCAGTCCTGGTTCCACTCCTTGAGAAAGTAGACCGCCCACTTGTACATCCCCATCGGCCCGACCGGAAGGATGAAGATGATTTTGCCGCCGCGCGCGGCCGCCTTCCTGATCTCGTTGGCGATCTCGTGGCCCATCTTGACGTCGAACTCGCGAACGTCTTCGCACGGCACCGGCGCAAAGTCGCGGTGCCAGAACTTCTGGCGCTTGCAGACGTCGCCGGGCTTGTTGGAGCAGCACTTGTCTATTTTCTTCATGTCCCAGCCCTTCGGATAAAATCCTTCAAGCAGGGAACCTTTTACCGTGGACATGAAATCCATCTTTTCTTTCCTCCTTTTGTTTATTGCCGTTCGTTGTCCGTAATTATATCACATCCTCACCAAAATTGCCATTGCCCCCCGAGCAAAACCCAGAATCCGAGCGCGAGGTTGGTCGTCGCGTGCGCGGCGATCGCCGCCCCCAGCCCCCGCCGCAGATACAGCGCGCCGTAGACCGCGCCGGCGATCGCGCCGACCAGCCACCGGTCGTGCTCGACCGCGAAGAGCGCCACCGACCACCAGAAGCCAGCGAAACCGATCAGCCACTTCCGGAAGAACAGCTCCTCGGCGACGGAGATGACAAATGCGCTGCCGACCAGGCGGAAGGCGATCCAGCAGCAACGCGACTCGGCGATGTTCGACGTGCCCCCTTCGCCGACGATGCAGAACCGCCGGTACCACCCCCAGTCGAACTGCTCGGGCAGCACCCAGACCGCGAACACCGCGAGCCCCACCGCCGCGCCGGCGGCGACATTCCGCCGGTGAACCGAAAGCCGCAGCATCGACAACCGCCAGCCGGCGACGACAAGCAGCCACATTACGGCGACCGTCCGCACGGCGTACCACACCGGCGCGTCCGGCAGCGCCGCCATCAGCGCCATCCACGCCGCGTAAGGCGCGATCAGCCAGAAGCTCCCCTTCCGTCCCGTCACCACGCCACCGGCTCCGCGCCGTGCTGCGAAAGATAGTCGTTCGCCCGCGAGAACGGACGCGAGCCGAAGAAACCGCGGTACGCCGAGAGCGGCGAAGGATGCGCCGATTCGATCACGCAGTGCCGCGCCCGGTCGATGAACGCGCCCTTGCGCTGGGCGTGGGAGCCCCAGAGAATGAATACAAGATGTTCACGCCCCTCGGCCAGCGCCCGCACGACCGCGTCGGTGAAAGTCTCCCAGCCGCGCCCCTGATGAGACCCGGCCCGGTGCGAGGCGACGGTCAGCGTGGCGTTCAGCAGCAGCACCCCCTGGTCTGTCCACGAAAGAAGATCTGGAACTCCCCCCGGCGCGCGATTCCCGCGGAGCGCGGCGGTATCGGCGTCAAGCTCTTTCGCGATGTTGACGAGCGACGGCGGCGGCGGCACGCCCGGCGGCACGTAGAACGCCAGCCCCTGCGCCTGCCCCGGCTCGTGGTACGGATCCTGCCCGAGGACAACCGCCTTCACCGCGTCGAAGGGCGTGCGGTTGAAAGCGTTGAAAATAAGTTTCGCCGGCGGAAAACAACGGCCCGCCGCATAAGCTCCGCGGACGAACCCGGCGAGTTCGGCGAAATACGGCTTGTCGAACTCGGACGCCAGGACCTTCTTCCAGCTCGGATCGATCTTAACGTCCACCCGGCGCTCCTCCGCCACGCGCTCCAACGGGCCCGCGCCGCGGCCCGCCCCCGGGCGGCGGCCCCATGTGGTTGCCGCCGGTGGCGTTTATCACTTCCTGAATGGTCGCCGCGATGTCTTTCACGTCCTGACCGGAAAAACCCAGGTTCTTCGCCGTCTCCTCGAACAGGTTGGTCCGCTCCTCCATGTTGAGCCGGTGCATTTCCCGGAAGGTCGCGTGAAGCTCGCCCATGAGCTTGCGTCGCTCCTCGTCGTCGATTTCATCTTTATGCAGCGTCTCCTCTATTTCATCGCGTCTGGCGATCAGCTCCTGCAGCGCGGTGTGCGTCTTTTTCGCCGCGTCGCTCATCTGCGAAGTGTCGATGGACGACAGGAACTCGATTGTCGAGCGCGTCCTCTCCGCCCGCCACGAGCGCCACCTTGCCATGTTGTTGGTCACTTGCGCGTATCTGGCGGGATCGTCCTTCTTGAGGTTCTCCAGCCATTCGCGCGGGTTGCCGCCCGGCCGCGGCTGGTTCAGAACCGCCACTTCGGCGACGGCGTTGGTCGGCTCCGCCGCCGGCTTCGGCGTCTCGTCGGCGAGAGCTTTCTCCAGCTCGGCGATGCGGCGGCAGAGTGCGCGGATGCGCGCCGACTCGCCTTCGTCGGCGAGGTGCTTGCGGTGCGCGCCTGCGCTTGCGGCGTTCTCCGGCGGTGAGTTCTCCGACGACGGCTTTTCGCCGATGCAATAGCCGATGGCGACGCCGACCAAAAGCGCCGCCGCGATGACCAACTGGTTTTTTATCATAATCTGCAATTCTCCGTTTCCGCTAATTATACCAAAAAGACGCCCTCCCGTCTCGCGGGCTCGAAAAAACGCCCCGCCACCGGGGCCGTCGATTTCTCACCGCGCGTCAGCATGCGAAAATCACCAGTCCGAACTCCTCCCTGGCCTCCGTGCAGACCGCCGGCATGCGCCCCATGCGCCGTTGGCGGCGGCGCCGGGGCCGAACCCTCCGATGGGAACATTTGTCAATAGGCTGATCGCAGGGCGATTTCCGCCCCGCTATTCTCACAAGGCATTTGCAAGGCACTTGCAAATGTCACAGGCATCGGAAATGAAACCCGACGCAGCTTTATCGGCCTTGGCGCATGCCGAATCTGCCAAGCAATCGTCATTGATGCCATAAGCAGTGGTATGATCAAAAGGAAAAATACAAAACGCCGCCACTGCAACGGTCGAAACCGCAGCAGCAGCGGAAATTCGCATCGCGCTCCACTTGAATCGCACCCCGTACCACAACGGCGACATGAGAACTGCCAGCGCATAAAGGCCCATGTATTTCGTCAGATCGTTCGACAGCCTCTCAAGGCACAGCCACGTCTCAAGTGGAAATTTGACCAGCTCCCAGTCTGCAAGCAACGATGGTGCGCTCGCGCCAAGCTTAAAATCCGTGTATGCCATGTCATTGCCAAGTGTCAGCCACCAGGGTTCGTCCGGATGGGGCGCCCGCCCCTATTCCACGAATACAAACTTGCCGAAGGCGGTGGGATCCTTGTTCCACCAGTTGTGGCGCGTCCAGATGCGCGTCGCCTCGCGCCGGGCGTCTGGCGGACGCTGCTCCTTCGGGAGCGACGAGTCGGCGAAACGCCAGCGCGTGACGTTGCCCGACCAGACCACGCCGTTTGCCGAGGTCGTCGGGAACTTCGCGCCGCAGTAGTCCTTGAACGCCGAATACGGAATGTAGACCTCGCATGTCCACTCCTTCTTCGGCACGTCGACATGGAACGCCGCCTTGAAGCCGGTCGCCTTCCACTCCGGCGCCGTCGCCTCGCGCATCGGCGCACAGACCGCGTCGCGCATGTCGACGATCAGCTGGCAGGTCGCGTCGTCCCCTTCGCCGGACGGATCGAGCATGAAGTCGAAGTGCTCGTTGTAGAACGTGATCGCGGGACGGTTGGTGACGATATGCTCGATCGCGTGTTCGTCGCAGCGGAAGCCGAACGTGATGCCTTCGGGCGTCCAGACCGCCTTCGCCTCGCCGCCGTCGCGCGGCACGCTGTTGGTCTTGCAGTGGGCGGAGACCATCTTGAAGGGACGAGCGGCGGTCCACCCCTCCTCGTCGAGGATGCCGTCGATCTTCGGCTGGGCGGCCTTCTTCACGAAGAGCGGCTCGAAGCCCGTGCCGCTCGCGTGTTCGGCGGATTCCGTGAAGAAGCGGTTGAAGCCCTTGCGCCAGAACCTGAAGCGCCTCATGACGACGGGATCCTCGCTCTTCACGATCTCCTCCGCCTCGGCGAGAACACGTTCCATCTCCTCCACCTCCTTGCGCGGATACGAGATTTCGTAGATGTTCTTGTTCGAGCACTGGTTGTTCTTCCACGGCCTGAGCCAGCCGTCCTCCAGCAGCTTCACGACACGACGGGCCTGCGGAGCGGCCCTGCCGTACATGCGCTTGGCGTAGCCGTCGTAGAAGGCATCCATGTCGAAGTCCGGATTCCACAGGCACTTCATCCAGGCGGTGATCGAGAGCGCAAAGCGCGACTCGTCGCAGCTGCCGTTCAGGAACGAGCCGTGCACAACGCCCTTCAGTCGCTTGAAATGGTCCTGGCAGACCTTGCCGTAGACGAACGGCGCACAGGTGAACTCGGCCGGCCAGCAGCTGTAGTGCCAGATCTCGACGGGATTGCCCGTCGCCTTGTGCCAGTCGCGGATGAAGTCCTCCTCGTGCTTGGCGGTCTCGGGGTTCTTGTAGAGGGCAAGCCCCGGCATCGAGCACATCTCGGCCGTCACGTTGCCGGCGGGGAACGTAAGCCCCTTCGGGCAGATCACCGTGTTGTGATAGGGAAGCGTCACGATCATCCAGCCGGGATACTTCTCCGCCAGCCACTTTGAGATCTCCGCGGTGAAGTAGCCCCACATGGCCGGCGAGCCGCTGCCGAACGGCCCAAGCGAGCGGTCGTAGACCTTCTTGCAGTGCTCGCAGTAGCAGACGGCGCTCTGGTCGAGGAGCGAGATGGTGACGCTCTTCGCCTGCTTGTCGACGACGCCGTCCGTCGGCCAGTCCTTCTCGATGCCGGCGACGATGATCTCCTTGTACGCCTCGACCGTGCGCGGATTGCACCAGCAGAGCCCCGCGCCGCGCTTGCCGTTCGCGTCCAGCTCGAAGATGTCTGGGCAGCGCTCGGCGAAGTTGAACCGCTTGTCCTGGTTGAGCCTGAAGAGCGGGTGCACGTGCAAGGTCGGGAAGCGCGTGACCGGGCCCATGCGCGAGTCGCGGAGGTACCGTCCCCACTGCTGGTCCCAGTAGGGGAAGTTCGAGCGCATCGCGAAGACGGGTTTGTCGCGCCACTCGACGAGCGGAACGGAAAGTCCCTTCGTCTTCGGCGCGAAGCGTCCGCCCTCCTTTTCCCAGAAGTACTGCCGGACGCCGAGGATGCGCTCGCAGAAGTCGAAGACACCGTGATCGCCGCGACCGAGGAAGTAATACGAGCCCTCGCGCGGCGCGACGACGAACTCCTCGTTGGTGACGTTCGCGGTGGGGAGCGGCTGGGCGAGCCCTGCCTCCGCAAGCGCACGATAACGCTTCACCGCCTCCAGGTCGTCGCCAATGAAGAACGCCGGTGCCGCAGGATACTTGCGCTGCTTGTCCTCCGTCTGGACGGGCGGACGCACGCCGGTCATCTCGTAGATGCAGTCCGCCAGGTAATTCGCCGCGCCGGCCTTGCGGTTGGAGAAGAAGCCATTGTCCCCGAAATACACGATCGGCATCTTCGCAAGGTTCTCGGCGACGACCGTGCAGCTGCCGCCAAAACGCTTCTCCCCCTTGACCGGACCGAGGTCGCGGGCATGGAAATCCGCCCACTTCGCGGGCGGCAGTTCCGCCACCGGGCGACGCGAACGCCCCGGATTCCCCTCGCCGACGACGAACGCCGCAACGCCGTAGCACGGCAGCGCACGGTCAAGGACTGCGACACCGTCCGCCCAGGCGAAGCTGACCCGGTAGCGGATGCCATCCCCTCCGATCTCGCTGACAACCTTGGGCTTCTCGGCACAGCGCAGTCGGATCTTCTCAATCGGATCATAGCCGAGGTTGCTGACGAGCAGGAGACGGGCGCGGCGGTCCCTGGCGCCGTCCGCGGCGACGCGCGCCTGCACTATCACATCCTGCTCGTGGTCGGCGACAAACGCCAGCGGCGCGCCGTTCAGCGCGGCAAGGAGTCCGAGGAACCACTGGCGACGCGCCTCGTTGAGCGATCCGCCGCGGAAGCCCTCGGCAAGCGGCGGCTTCCAGGCTGTGACGGCCACGACGCCGCCGAGCGCATTGGTGAAGAGCGTGGTCGCGGGGGCGACGCGCGTCAGGTCGGGCGAGGCGGAATAGGCGCCGTTCGCAAGCTGCGTGAGGACAACCGCCTTCGGGTCGGTTCCGGAAAGCGACGCGACGTCCGCGCTGGACGCGAGCGTCAGGCGCGTACCGTCAGCCGCCAGCTCGCAGACAAAGGCCGGCGGTCGGCCGGGGGCGACCGTCACGCCCATCAGCTTCGCAAAGCCGCGCCGGACGAACGCCTCGGCAGCGGCACCGTCAAGAAGCAACTTGCCGGCAAGAAGCGTCTTCAGCTCGTCATCGGCAAGACGCGAGACGAGCGCCTCGCCCGCGACGGCATAGATCGCCGACTTGTCCGACAGGTCCTTCGCGCAGCGGAACGGCACGCCGAACGCGGCGCAGACCTTGTCGCCCCAGCCCTCGTCCTCGACTATCGGCGATGTCGCGGACGGGAACAGCGAAGGGAGCGGAATCGCAATGCCCTCGGCCCTGGAGTCGCGGGAGAGTTTCGCGAGCTCGCGGTAGAGGCCGGCGTTCTCGGCAATGATGCGCGTATATTCCCCGTTCACCTTGAACGCGCCGCGCGAAGTGCCCACGTACCAGGGCAGGGCGCCGCGGAATCCGCAGAGTTCGCTCATGCAGATCTTCGCGTGCATGCCGACCGCCGAGCGGCTCCAAAGCGTCTGGGGATAGGTGTCGGCCTCGTCCAGCAGATAATCGGTGTCGCCGTGAAGCTCGGCGATCGCAGAGGAACTCAGGACGCGCCGGACGGTCTGGCGCGGCTCGCGTTCGAGGTACTGTCCGTTGCCGACGCGCATGAGCGTCGGCCCCTTCCCCGCAATCGCCTTCGCCGCCTGGTCGTAGAAGCGCGGCTCCTCCTTCGCCATGGGGAGGCACACGCCGGACTCGATTCCCGGATCGACCGAGTCGATGCCTTCGCGGATCAGCCGGCAGACGCCGTTCACCGCTTCGCGCTGGAGGGAGCGGAACACCTGTTCGTCCCTCGACCCGCGCGCGGCTCCTCTCACGAGCTCGCGCATCTCGGCCGAGGTACAGGCGGCGCGGCCGGTGCGCTTCGCGAACTCGGCGACGTGCAGATCGCAGAAGCATTCCTCCCCGACGTAGCCGAAGGGACGGATATCGTCATCGCCGAGGATGAACGTCGGCCTTTCCCGCGCGATTTTCGCCGCGGTCTCGCGGATGTAGGCGGCAAAGCGCGGATCCAGCACACAGCGGCGGGCGCCTTCCCGCCCTTCCATGCCGCGGGTACGCGTCCAGGGCTCGGTCGCCTGCTCGTTGTGCGGCCAGTGTCCGACGATCGCCTGCAGCAGGACGCCGACCTTGAGGTCCTTCACCTCCGGGTCGTTGCGGAACTTGCGGAAGCTCGCGCATAGGTCGTCCACCTTCTTCCCCGCCGGCGCACCCTCGACATCGCACGTAAGGCAGTAGAGGACCTCCCTGAAGCCGGTGTTCTCGGCATAGGCGGCGGCTTCCCGCGCAAGTCGCGCCTCCTGTCCCGGCGAGTACGGCAGGACGTTCATCATCCGGAACGGCTCGTCCGCCGCCCACGCGGCGGCGCTCGTCAGGGCGACCCCTGCCGACAAAAGCAGATTTTTCATTTTTCTAACCATAAGTCTTAGTATGCCTTGGCCATCGGACCGGGCGGCGGAAGCTCGTCGAAGATGCTCTGCGTGCCCTGCACCGGAGCCTGAAAGACTGAATCGGCCTCGGCGAGTCGCCCGTCTTCGCAGGGGAAGAGCTGCGCACCCCGCGGAACTTGGCATCGCGATACTTGTTCGTGACGATGCCGCCGTTGACGTTCTGGCAGGCGCACGTGCGGATGATCTCGACCTTCTGCGGCCGGACCGACGTGATGTCAACGAGCCGATGCACGCTGAAGTTCTTCGACCGCCAGGTTTCCTCGTGGAGGATGAGCTCGGGCGCGCGCCTGAGCTTCGCCATCTCCAGCGCCTTCAGGGTCGCGGCGGTGGACATCACGTGATCCATGTGGACGTCGATCGGCCAGTGCATGATGATGGCGCGCGGCTTCAAGTCCGCAATCAGCTTCGCAATCCGTTCGCATGCCTCCTGCGAAGCGAAGGCGAGGCCATTGATCTCGTCGATGAAATGCGGCGTGACGCCGGCGATACTCCGAACATCTAAACCTCTCTCATTCCACGAACTTCCACTCCGAGAACGCCGCCGGGTCCTTGTTCCACTTGCTGAAGCGCGTGTTGAGCCGCGAGATTTCCTCGTGCGAACCCTTCTGTCGCGCCTCCTTCGGCACGCGCGCGTCACCCACGCGGAACCGGATCAGGTTGCCCGTCCAGCAGCAGCCGTTCGCGGACGTGGTCGGCAGCTGTCGGCGGGGGAACTTCTCGACGTCGGCAAACGGCAGGAACACCTCCATCGTCCAGAAGCCGTCGCCAAGCACCGACTTGCTGACAATGCCCTGCGGCTTCCACTCGATGCCGTCGGTGTTGGTGTTGACGCGCCCGAAGGCGTCCGTCAGGATGTGGTAGAAGTGCCCGTCGCCCGAACCCGACGCGTCGAGGAAGACCTCGATCATGTCCTGCCCCCACACGTCGCCCTTAACCCCGACCTTCATCGCGGATGTCACGGGCTCCGTGAAGCGGAAGCCGAAAGTCACGCCTTCGCCCGGCACCCACACGACCTTCACCTCGGTCGGATAGGCCGGCGGCTTCTTCGGGTCCTTGCCCTTGTCGTCCTCGGGCTTGCTGCTCCAGTTGAGCTGCCCGGCGACGAAGCTGAGCGGCTCGGCGTTCTGCCAGCATGCGTCGTCCAGCTTCCCGTCGATCCTGGGCGGCGTCACCGCCTTCTTCATGTGCAGCGGCGCGAACGCGACGCCGCCCGCGTTCTGCTCGGACTCATTGAAGAACTTCGCGAAGCCCGAGCGGTACCACGCGATGCGGGCCGCCGCCTTCTCGTCGCCCTCCGCGAGCTTTGCAGCCTCGTCGAGGATCGCCTGCATTTTCTCGACGTCCTTGCGCGGATAGCTGATCTCGAAGACGTTCTTCACCGAGCACATGTTCGAGTTCCACTGGCGGTTCCAGCCTCCCTCCTGCATCGCGATGAGCTCGCGCATCGGCTTCGCGGCCTTCCCGAACATCCGCTTCGCGAACTCGTCGTAGACCGCCTTCACGTCGAGGTCGGGGTTCCAGAGGCAGCGCATCCACACGTAGACCGAGAGCGAGAAGCGGACGATGTCGTAGCCGCCGTTGATGAACGACCCGACCATGTCGTTGCGCATGTCGGAGTAATGCCTCTGGATCGTCTCTCCGTAGACGAACGGGGCGGACGTGAACTCGGCCGGCCAGCAGCTGTAGTGCCAGTTGAGGACAGGGTTCCCCGTGCACTTCACCCACTGGCGGATGAGATCCTCCTCATGCTTCTTGCACGCCTCGTTCTTCAGCATCGCAAGCCCCGGCATCGTGCAGAGCTCCGCCTCGACGTTGCCGTACTTCGAAAGGTCCAGCGGCCTCGACGGGTCCTCCGGGTCCGGCGGAACGTCGCACGTGTTCACATACGGCAGGATCGCGATCTTGTAGTCGGGGTACTCGGCCTTGAGCCACTTCGCGAATTCGCGTGTGAAGTAGCCCCAGATGATCGGCGAACCCGAGCCGGCCGTCCCGAGCTTCTCGTCGAAGAGCTTCTTGCAGTATTCGCACGCGCAGTGGACGCCGCAGTCCCACTGCGAGATCGTCACGACCTTTGAGCTGCAGCGGACGACCCCGCCCGAGGTGTCCTTGCCCTTCGGATCCTTCCTGTAGCGCTCGATCTCGTTCTTCACGCGCATCTTGTAGTACTCGAGCGTCTTCGGGTTGCCGTAGCAGAGGAGCGGCGAGTTCGGACGCTTCCCGTCCTGCGAAAGCGCGAATATCTCGACGTGCTCGAGCGCGTCCTTCTCCTTCCACCAGCCGTGCGGCGCGTGCACGTTCACGCCGCCGCGGTGCGAGACGCCGCCCTTCGCCCAGCGGTTCCACTCCGCGCCCTCGTAGGGCCAGTTGTCGCGGCTGGCGAAGACCGGGCGGTCCGTCCACGCCCGCGTCGCCACCGCGAGTCCCTTCGTCTTCGGGACGCACTTGCCGTAGATGAGGTTCGTGCCCTTGCCGGCGTAGTTGCCGCCGCCGGAGTCGCCCGGACGCATCGGCCAGTAGTAGCGGACGCCGAGCTCGCGCTCGCACCAGTCCGTCACCGCGTAGTCGGCCCGTTTGCCGAGGAAGTAGATCGAGCCGTCCTTCGAGACGACGCTGAACGCCTCCGCATGGCCCTCCGGAGCCTTGAGCCCCGCCCGCTCCGCGGCGGACACCGCCCCGATGTAGAACGCCGGCGCGTTCGGGAGCTGCACCCCGGCCTTCTCGACGAGAATCGCGAGCTTCACGCCCGTCATCTCCTCGACCGTCTCACGCAGCTGCTTCGCCGCCCAGTCGGCGTCGCGGTTGTCGGCCCGGACGATCACCATCCGCGCCGCGCCGTCGCGGTCGACGACCACAATCGGCGACCCGGCGGCCTTCTCGACCTTCGCGAGCTTCGTCAGGTCCTTCGCGTTCACGTTCCCGGACGCGACCTCAACGCCCTCGAACTGGGCGGCGCACGCCGCCCCCGCCACCGCCGCCGAAACGGCTATCGCACAGATTCGTCGCATTTCGTTCCTTTCATCCTGCCCCGCAGGTTGTTTTGCTTGTTTTACCAAATTCTAAATGCGAAAAGCCTGCGCCGGTTCAAAACACCTACGCTACCGGACGAGGACCCGCAGACCCGTCTTCGGCTTCCAGTACACCGTGCCGTTCTCGCCGTTGTACCATTCCTGCACATCCTCGGGCGCCGCCGAATCCACGCCACCCTTGGCCACCACACGCTCCTTGAACGCCGCGTCGGTCTCGTCGATGTCGTACCAGATGGCGATGCGTCCGCCGCCGTGCGCACCCGCGCCACTGTGCGTAACGCCAATCCAACCGAGGCCGTTCTTCCCCAGATAGCCCAGCGTGTTGACGTTGATCGTGCCGCCGGTCTCGATCGTCAGCCCGCCGCACGCAATCCACACGCGGTTCGTCGCCGCATCCGTGGAGGCCGTCTTCACCGTCACCTTGCCGTTCCTCTTGATCAGCACCATGCCCGCGCGCACGCAGGTCGTCCAGTTTGTCGTCGCCAGCGTACCGGCGACAGTCAGGATCGAGTACACGGGCGTCGTGTTCGTCAGCGTCACCGTCTTGCCGGACGGAATCGTCACCGAATCGTTCGCCTGCGGCACGCCCGGGACACCGCCCGCGTCGTTCCAGGACAGGCGGTCGTCCCAGCTGGCACCCGCCCCTCCAACCCAGGTGTAGTCCAGCGGCTCGCTGCCGTCGGTCTTGCGGAAGCGCGCGATGACATCGCCCGCGAAATCGGCCGTCAGCGTCGGACAGACCTTCTGGTTGTCCGTGAGTCCATCGCACTGCCAGCCGAGGAATACATACCCCTCTGCCGGCTTCGCCGTGAGCGTCAGCCGAGCCGTTCCGTTCTGTTCGCACCAGAATGTGGTCATGGGCGTCTCCCCGTCCTCTCCGACCACCTCGCCCGCGCCCTCGGAGGAAACCGAGATTGAGGCCGTATGCTCGAGCCTCAGCCCACCGTCCTTTGTGAACCGCCAGCCCGACGGCAGCGTAATCGAATCGGAATCGACGCCGAAGTAGCGCACCTGGTCAACCGCATGATTGATCGCCACTTCGTGCGCCGTCAGCGCACGGTTGTAGAAACGGACCGCATAATAGCAGCCGTCCAGTCCCATGTCTTTGTAATAGTCGCCGTTGAGCGCCGTGCCATGGGCCGTACTGGGCGAGGCAGTCGTCGTCACAGTGCCAGTCGCAGGCGCGAGATTGTCAACGTATACCGCCCAATTCGTGTTGGCCTGGGTGCAGGAGAAGGTGTGCGTCCCCACAGTGGTCGTCACGCCCTTCGTCTTTGAAAGAGAGTTGACCGATCTGCTGTTGTTTGGGCTGAAGCCAATGACCGTATCGTCCGCCACAAACACGGCACGTCGCACGACGCACAAGGCACGATCCTTCATCAATGGCATTCCTTCCTAATTGTGGTTTACCAGCCCCCTGCGCATTTCCTGCACTTCTCAGAGGAGGTTCATGTGAGAAGTGTATCATCTTCCCGCTCCGCCGTCAATGGCTCGAAAAAGTTCACGCTTATCCCGATTTTTACGGGATAGTTTGCCCCGAAAGTGCGCCATCCCCCTGTAAACCCAGCCCCGAAGTCAACTCCGATGGCCTGCAAAGAAGGCTCCGCTACCGCTGCGCCCGAAGCTTCGCGCTCCCTGGCCGCTCAGAGGTTCAGCAGGAAATGCCGTCAAAAATCGGGGTATGCGTGGAGATATGGCCTGATTGACTGCAGTCGCTGGCTGGTGAACGCGAAGGGCGAATTTGTTGCGGGCGGGCAGAATAGAGGCGCGAGAACCCTCGCA
>JAGCAM010000007.1 GCA_017652705.1 Kiritimatiellia bacterium
CGCGCCGCAGCGCACTCTCGCGCGGCCGCCGCATTCGCCGAGCACCTGCGTGCGCAGAAACTCCTCCGCCGACATCGCCGCGGTCTCGCGGGTGAATTCCAGCATCCGAACGTTCTCGACACCGCACGCCCGGATCTCCGCTTCGCGCCGCTCCGGCGAAAGTATGAGCCGCGGCGCCCGCGACGGGGCGAGCACCGAGAGCGGATGGTTGCGGAACGTTATCGCGGCGGTGGCGCCGCGGAGAATCGCCTGGTGGCCGAGATGCACCCCGTCGAAAAAGCCTACAGCAACGCTCTGGTCAGCGGAGTGACGCACGACGCGAAATCCTTCGTTTCAGTTTCCAGCAGTCTGGCGAACGGCACGGCGTCCGCGACCTTGAATTTGCCGATCGCCGTGCGGCGGAGCGATTCGAGGCACGCCCCGCAGCCGAGCGCGTCGCCGAAGTCGCCGACGAGCGCCCTCACGACGAGCGACTTGGTGGCGAGAACCGAGAACGCGAGCCGGCCGTCGCCGGCGGGAGAAGTGCGCAGCCGGTAGACATGCGCCAGGTGCCGGGGGTGTTCGCCGGTGTCGGCGATTTCCCAGTCGGAAGCGCCTTCGCGCCGGACCGCGCAGTAACGGGGCTCGGTCTGGAAAACGTCCCCCCGGAACTCCGCCACAGCGGCGGCGGTTTTTTCCGGCGGGACTACGGTTCCGGCGTCCGCCAGCACGCGCCCGTGCACGTCGCAGGTGTCGGTCTTGACGCCGAGCCTCATCACCCCCTCCCATTCGCGGTCGGCGCCCGTCACGCCGTCGGCGAATTTGTTCGCTCCGTTCACAAGCAGCAGCAGCAGCCCAGAAGCCATGGTGTCGAGCGAACCGCCGTGCCCCACCTTGACGAGATTGAACTTGCGCTTCACCGTCTTCACTACCGTTGAAAAAGAAATCCCCGCCGGCTTGTCCACCGGCAGAATGCCGTCAAGCCGCTCCAGCATGCCCAATTGGGTGAGATTCGCCATTTTTCACCCCTCCACGGCGGCGAGAAACTTTTCCGGCGGCGGACACGGCCTGAAGTCGCCGGTCGTCACGAACACGTGGCGGGTGAAACCGCTCGCCAGCAGCGCGTCACCGCCTTTGCGGCGCACTTCGCAGGCGATTTCGAGACGGACGCCCTTCCGGGCGCGCACCCACGCCGTGACCTCCAGGAGGTCGTCGTAGCGCGCCGGCGACTTGTAGTCGACTTCGGCGTGCACCACCGGCAGCATGAACCCTTCGGCTTCGCACTCCTTGTAGGTGTAGCCGCAACCGCGCATCAGCTCGTTGCGGGCGCGCTCGAACAGCGCGAGGTAGTTGCCGTAGTAGACGACTCCCATCTGGTCGGTGTCGGCGTAGGGCACCCGGTATTCAATGACGGTCTTATGCATCGTAAACCGTCTTTCCCCGCGCCGTCACCCGGCGGGTTTTCGCGTATCTGAACTTACGTTCGCGGCCGAGAAACCCCTCCGCCTCGCGCTTCGCCTCGTCGATGTTGTGCAGCCGCCGGTTGCCGCAGTTCTTGTCGGTCGCGCCCGGCACCTCCCCGCGGAAGCGCGCCAGACAGGCGAACGCGCGCCGGAGCAGCCCGGCCACGGATTCCGGTCCGGCGGCGTCCGCGGTATTGCGCAGACACGTCGCGACGACGTGTTCGATGGCGTGCATCGCGTTCGGGTGCACCGCCGGCTCGACGTTCGGCCGCTTCATCCGGGTGTAGCCCGCATGAAAAGACTCTATTAGATTGCCCATGACTCCTCCTTTCATTCTACCTGAAGCCGAGAATTTTGTGCAACTGCACCGAAAGCGACCAACCTTCGAGGCGTGAAAGCACCTCTTTGGTGGTGGCGTAGTCTATTTCGCCGTCCCGTTCGCACGGCGAGACGTAGTAATCGGTCGCCGCGATCCGTTCCCGCACGGCGCGGCAGAAACCGGCGGCCGCCGCGCTGGAGGCGACGACGCGCACTTCGTCCGCCCGGGTGAGCGCGACGCGGTCGGCGAACTCCGCCTTGGGCGAACACGCGATGTAGTCGACGAACGCGAACCAGTCCGGCTCAGCCGTGCCGTTCGTCTCGACGGCGATCCAGAAGCCTTCCGCCTTGAGGGCGGCGACGAGTTCCGGCATCGCGGCGACGAGCGCCGGCTCCCCGCCCGTCAGAACGACGCTTTTGGACCGGTGCGACTTCACCTCGGCGACGAGCTCGTCGAGCGAAAGCGAGAATCGCGGCCCGACGTCAGTGTCGCACCAGGGGCAGCTGAGGTTGCAGCCGGCGAACCGCACGAACACGCACGGCCGGCCGGTATTGCGCCCCTCGCCCTGCAGCGACTCGAATATCTCAACGAGCTGATACATCAAGCGCCTTTATCGCGAGTTCGGCAAACGGAATCTTGTCGCGGGGGTGCACGTCCAGCGGATCGCCGAGACCCGCCGCGAACGCGTCCGCGAATATCGCCCCCTTCACGGCGCACGCCTTCTTCTGCGCGGCGCGGTACGGCTGCCACGGGCGGCTCATCTTCGGAAGCCCCATCATGACGAACGGGATGGACCTCCCGCCGCGGAGCTGGTCGATGACGGCGAGGTTCGTTTCAAGCATGTAGTCGTCCGCCAGCGGCGTGTCCGGCTCGACGCAAGTCGTCGCGTTCGACTCGCCCTGATACCACAGTACGCCCGTAAGCGGCAGATGTTCAATGCGCCTGATGCCGCGTTCGTAGAGGCGTGAGACCGGCCACCAGCACGCTTCTTTCAGCCGCCGGTACTCGCGCCGGCACCAGCTGCACGGGAAATCGTCGTTGGCGTCGAGCTCGCGTGGGTTCATGGCGATGGCGCGGAGTTTCGGGTAGACCGGTCTGCCCTGCGCATCGGTCTTGCACATCATCCGGCGGGAAAGGAACGATTCCGCGGGCGCGCCGCCGGCCGCGACGTGGAGAATCGCGACCGGCTTCTTCGCCTTGAGTGCGCGGCGGATGGCGAACGACACGCCGAAGGCGCTCCGGCCGCCCCCGTTCGCTGGCGTTAGGCGGGACCATCCTCCGCCGGCAACGTCCCAAAGCCATATTTCAACTTTGTCGAGCTGCGCGAGCTCCGCCGCGGCGCGCGACTTCTCCGCCGGCGTCGCGCGGAATTCGTCCCATCCCTTCTGCATGTTGGACTGTCCCGCGCAAAGCCAGACTTCGCAGGGGCGGTTTCTGCACTGGTCGGGCAGATCCACCGGCGGCAGTCCGCCCGCGGGGATCCCGGCGTGCGTCCGCGGGACGATTGCCGCCGCGAACGAAACCGCCAGCGACAGTGATGTCAGAAACTTCTTCATGGGATTTATTATAGCACAACCCGCCGGATTATCTCAACCGCGTTCCCGCCCGGTTTGACTGGCTCCGGCGCGAGTGTCTCCCGCCACCCGGTCAAACGTCGATTTTTATTATTTTTCTGATCATCAGCCAGCCCACGAAAATGAGCGCGCTCATGATCAGCACCGACAGCGCCCCCACGGGGGAGGTGAGGAAGGGAATCATCAGATTCGGCTTGATGAGCGTCATTACAAGCCCGAGAAAGACCGGCATGGCCGAGACGATAATCCCCTGCAGACGGCCCTGGGCGGTCAGCGTTTTGACTTTGCGCTCTATCTTCATGCGCCCGCGGATGGTTTCGGATATCTTGTCGAAAATCTCCGTCACGTTGCCGCCCGTCCGCCGCGAAATCAGAATCGCCGTCGTCACCAGGGTGAAATCGTCGGACCCCACCCTTCTGCTCATGGAATCGAGCGCCTCTTCGAGGCTCATGCCGATGCGCAGCTGCCGCTGCAGTATTTCAAACTCTTCGCACATCGGCCGGTCGCCCTGCTCCACCACCGAATCGAACGCCTGCGAAATCGAAAAGCCCGCCCGCAGCGCGTTGGACATCGTGGCCAGCGCCTCCGGCAGCTGCAGGTTGAATTTTTCCCGGCGTTTGCCGTCGAGATACCGGGCCAGCAGGCTGCGCCCGTTCTGCCACCCGGCTTTTATCTTCACCCCGCCGGCGAAATACCACGCGACGCCGGCGGCGCACGCCGCGAACAGAAGAACTATCGCCCAGACCAGCATTCCGCACCCCGCCGGCTATTCGCTGAACATATTCATGTCCACGTCTATCCCGCGGCTCTTGGCCTGCTCGATCCACGTGGGCACCGCGCCGGTCGGCCGCATTTCGCCGAGCACCCTGCCGTCGGCCCCGACCCCGGTCTGCACGAAGGCGAAAATGTCCTGCATCACGATCTGGCTGCCCTCCATGCCGGTGACTTCGGTGATCGCCGTCACCTTGCGCGAACCGTCGCTCATTCGCGACTCGTGGATGATGATGTCGACCGCGCTCTGGATCTGCTCGCGTATGGCCCGCGACGGCAGTTCCATGCCGCTCATCAGCACCATCGTCTCCAGGCGCGAGATGACGTCGCGCGGCGAATTGGCGTGAACCGTCGTGAGCGAACCGTCGTGGCCGGTGTTCATCGCCTGCAGCATGTCGAGCGCTTCTCCGCCGCGGCATTCGCCGACGATTATGCGGTCCGGCCGCATCCGGAGGCAGTTTTTCACGAGGTCGCGTATCGTCACGGCGCCCTTCCCCTCGATGTTCGGCGGCCTCGCCTCGAGCCGCACCACGTGCGGCTGCTGGAGCCTTAGTTCCGCCGCGTCTTCGACGGTCACTATGCGTTCGCTCGCCGGTATGTAGCCGGAAAGCAGATTGAGCAGCGTCGTCTTGCCGGAGCCCGTGCCGCCGGCCACGATCACGTTCTTGCGCAGTTCCACGCAGATTTTCATGAACTCCGCCGCTTCGGCGGTCCACGTTCCGAAACGGATGAAATCTTCGGGCGTCAGCGCTCTGCGGGAGAATTTTCTTATCGTGATCGTCGGGCCCGATAGCGCCAACGGCGCGATGATCGCGTTGACGCGCGACCCGTCCGAAAGGCGCGCGTCCACGTACGGCTGCGATTCGTCGATGCGTCTGCCGAGCGGGGCGACGATCCGCTCGATCACCGCCATCACGCTCGCGTCGTCGGCGAACTGGCAGTCCGACAGCTCCAGCCGGCCGGCGCGTTCGACGTAGACCTTCTCCGGCCCGTTCACCATTATTTCCGTTACCGTGTCGTCGGCGAGCAGCTCCTCGAGCGGGCCGAGGCGCATCGCTTCGTTGAAAACGTCCTCTTCCAGCCGCAGCGGGTCGATGCCGCCAGGCATCCGCCCGTTGGAGATGACTTCGTCGATGATCGCGTGTATTTTGTCGCGGGCGTTTTCCTCCAGCCCGTCGCGGTCGACCCCCATGACGGTGAGTTTCTTCATGTCCATGCGCTTGAGCAGCTCGTGCTGGATCTGCGTCTGCACGCTCCGGCGGAGTTCGCGCATGGGGTCGCCGGCCTCCGCCGTCTCGGGTTCCGCCGCGGCAGGCGCGGCGGCCGGCTCTCCGCCGCCGTAATCCGCGCCGCCGCCTTCGCC
>JAGCAM010000008.1 GCA_017652705.1 Kiritimatiellia bacterium
CCTGGGCGGCGCGGAGCGCGGCGGCGAGCGGCTGCAGCAGGCGGCCTGGTTCCCTGACGAGCGCGAGCGCGGCCCGCGATGCGGATCGTCTGCCCAGGCCGGGCAGGCGCGAGAGCGCCGTTTCAAGTTCCGCTATCTGGGGCAGCATGCGGGGTTTCGGCGGTGCGCCGCGCGGTTATTTGCCGAAGAGACCTCCGGCGCCGCCGTTCTGCATCGCCTTGGCCATTTCCTGCTGGGTGGTTTCGCGCACCTTCTTGATGGCTCCGTTGAGCACGTTGATGAGCATCGTCTCGAAACGGGCGGGTTTGCCTTTCTTCACTTCGTCGTACGCCGAAGGATCGATGGCGATGCGGTCGACCGTGAAATCGCCCCTGGCGACCACGGTTATGCCTCCGTTCGAATACTCCGCGGTGATTTTTTTGATTTCCGCCTCGATGCGCTTCATTTCGCCGCGCATCTTCATGGCCTCTTTTATCTGATCGAACATTCCCATGTCATGTCTCCCATTCTGCTTCAGGCGAGTTTGCCGCCGCTCAGGTCTTCATACGCTTTCAGGTAGATTTCGCGCGTTCTGGAAATCACGTCGTCGGGCAGGACCGGGCCGGGGGGGCGGCGGTTGAAGTTGACGGAATCGAGCCAGTCGCGCACGTACTGCTTGTCGAGCGACGGCGGGTTGGAGCCAACGCGGTAGCTCGCCTTCGGCCAGAACCGGCTGGAGTCTGGGGTCAGCACCTCGTCGGCGAGAATCAGCGAGCCGTCGTCGTCGCGGCCGAACTCGAATTTGGTGTCGGCGATGATAATGCCGCGCTCCGCGGCGTGGCCGGCGGCTTTGGCGTAAAGGCCGACGGTGGCGTCTTTGAGCGCCTTCGCGGTTTCGGCGCCGGCGAGTTCGACGGTGCGGGCGAAGTCGATGGGTTCGTCATGGTCGCCGATGGCGGCCTTGGTCGTCGGAGTGAAAAGCACCTCGTCGAGTTTCGAAGCGTTTTCGTAGCCGCCGCGCAGCTTCTCGCCGTTGACAGTTCCGGAACGGCTGTACTCCTTCCACCCCGAGCCGGTCAGATAGCCGCGGGCGATGCATTCGATCTCGATCATCTTCACCTTGCGGACCAGCATCGAACGCCCGCGCAGATCGTCGACATAAGGGCGGAGAATTTCCGGGTATTCGCCGACGTCGGCGGTCAGCAGATGATTCTTCACGCCGAGGAAGCCGAGCCAGAACAGCGAAAGCTGGTTCAGCACCCTGCCTTTGTCGGGCACGCCGCAGGGCAGGATGACGTCGAACGCGCTGATGCGGTCGGTCACCACCATGAGCAGTTTGTCGCCGAGATCGAAAACGTCGCGGACCTTGCCGCTCTTGCGGGGCAGACCCGGTATCGAGCATTCCAGAAGCGCGTGATTGCCGTCGTATTTCATGATTTACGCGAACCGCCTTTTCAGAATTTATACGTAAAAGAGAAACCGGCCGCGTGGCAGAAGCCGCGGCAGGTCTCCATGTGCCATTTGCCGGTGCCGGTGTTGCGGTCGACGGTGTCCATGCTGCCGCCGTCCATGAAAATGCAGGCGTAGGACAGCGTCAGCTCGAGCCCGCCCCAGCAGCGCCAGGTGAGTCCGGTGCCGAGAATGTTGCGGTGCGCCGGCGGCAGCATCGTCGCCGACTGCTCCTTGTCGAGGGCGCAGTCCATGTCGAACACGTAGGACACCATCCACGTCCAGTCCTCCATGAAATCCCACGCCGAGCCGACTGAGGCGCGCCAGGTGTCGTTCCAGCCGAGATAGACGGGGTTTGGCGTCGGTCTGACGTCGAACATCAGAGTGTCAAATTCCGACCACTGCGTCCACGAAACCGCCGTGCCGAGGTGCCAGGTTTTGACGACGTCCCAGTTGATGCCGCCGGCGATGGACTGCGGCAGGGTGAGGGAGCAGCCGGCGCCGCCCGACATGGCGTCGGCGGTGCTGAGCGCCGCGGGGTGCTTCGCCCTCGCGCTGGTGTCGCCGCGGACGTTGACGTTGATGGGCGACTTGTAGACGACGCCGACCGAAAGGTTGTCGAGAATGTCGTATTTGGTGCCGAACTGCCAGCCGATGGACTCGAAACGGTTGTCGCCGCGCAGCTGGTAGTTCATCACGCCGAAGTTCTTGTACTGCTCGAAGTCGAAGTACAGCCAGCGCAGACCGGCGCCGATCGACCAGTCTTCGGTTATCTTGTAGGCGATGTTGGGGTTCAGCACGTAACCCTGCACGGTGGTCTCGGTGCTGTTCCACGCAAGCGGCCCCCACTCGTCGAACTCGGTGCCGAGCCCGTACTCGGCGTCCGCCGCGAGACCGAAGCTGAAGTCGTGGGGCAGCGGAACGGCGAGCTGGAAATGCGGCAGCCAGAACATCCCGGCGTCGACGCTCTGGTCGCCGAGACAGCGGCCGTTGTTGTAGGCGCGCATCGTGGCGCGGGGATGTTCGGTGACGAAGCCGGCGGTGACCCAGATGTTGGTGAGGTCGGTCAGCGTGGCGGGGTTGTTGAAGTTGGCCGATGCGTCCATGGCTCGGCCCACCAGTGCACCGCCCATCGCGTGGCTGACCGCCGAGGGCTGGTAGAGGGCGAAACCGCTGCCCAACGCCGTTGACGAAACTGCGGCCGCGGCGACCGCGGCGAATGTTTTTCTGTTCATGGCAACCTTTTTGGCACTCCGTCAACCGCGGGCGGAAAGCACGTCGCGTTCGTATTTAACCACTCTCTTGAACCACGCCTCGTCGCCGTCGACGCCGGCGCGGCGGCAGAATTCCCCCCAGACCGCTCCGGCCGGGTAGTTCTTGCATTCCTCCTGCAGAACGAGCTGCGCTGTGAATTCGCCGGAATCCTGCATCCCTTTCAGGGCCTTCCACGGAACCAGCATCGCCTTGAGCAGCTCCTTCTGCAGATTGCGCATTCCGAGCACCCAGGCCGCCACCCGGTTGATGGAGGCGTCGAAATAGTCGAGCGCGAGGATGAAGTTTTTCGGATCCATCTTGACTATCTCCTGCGCGGCGGCGCGCAGATCGTCGTTCTGGCGGATCACGTGGTCGGAATCCCACCGGACGGGTCGGGAAATGTGGAACGCCACCTTGCCGAACGTCATCAGGAACGAACTTATTTTGTCCGCCACCGATTCGCTGAGGTGGAAGTGCCCCATGTCCAGCAGCGCGAGGATTTTCGCCTTCATCGCGTAGCCCATCACGAATTCGTGGGAGCCGACGGTGTAGCTTTCAAGCCCGATGCCGAAGAGCTTCGATTCAAGCGTCGGCACTACGTGCTTTCTGTCGTACCGGTGCGCGAAGATCCTGTCCAGCGAATCGGCCATCCGCAGCCGCGGCCCGAGACGGTCGCTGGGCTCGTCCTTGTAGCCGTCGGGCATCCAGAAGTTGATGCAGCACGGGCTCTTCAGCTCCCTGCCGAAATATTCCGCGATATCGAGGCACCTGACGCCGTGCTCGACCCAGAATTTCCTCACCTTCGGGTCGGGCGACGAAAGCGTCAAACCGTCAGCCGCCAGCGGGTGGGAGAAGAAAGTGGGGTTGAAATCGAGCTTCACGCCGGTCTTCTTCGCCCACTTGACCCATGGGGCGAAGTGCTTCGCCTCGAGCCGGTTGCGGTCGGCCACTTTGCCTTCGTGGATGCCGTAGCAGGCGTGGAGGTTAACCCGGTGGCGACCGGGAACGAGCGAAAGCGCGAACGAAAGGTCCTGCATCAGTTCCGCCGGCGTACGCGCCTTGCCGGGGTAGTTGCCGGTGGTCTGGATTCCGCCGGACGCGCCGCCCGTAGATTCAAACCCGCCTACGTCATCGCCCTGCCAGCAGTGCATCGAAATGGGTATCGCGGCGAGGTCTTTCAGCGCCTTTTCGGTGTCGATGCCCATTTTGGCGTATTTTCTCTTGGCTTCGTTGTAGCTCATGTAACTCCTTGGTCGTGTATATGGCGGAACATTATACCGAATTCCGCCGCAACGCGCAACCGGGGTGCCGGTCACAGAATGCCGGTTTCGACGTGGAACGTCACCGATCTGCCGGGTGCGAGGCAGCGCTGCTCCTTGTGCGCCCGGCAGAAAAGGCGGCCCTTGTGCTCCGCCGTCGCCGGCAGACACATGCCTATCGCGTCTTCGTCGGCGGTGCGGGCTATCCAGCGCGTGGCGTAGGGCAGCTCGGACGGGCGGTACTTCACGAACACGCCGCCGGCCTTCTTCGGGTAGACCTGCTTGACGACCGCCCAGCCCGCCTTGTCCGGCTTGTGGAAGTAGCAGTTGACGATTTCGGGGCGGTAGCTTTCGCCCTTGGCGCCGACGACCGACTGGGCCTTGTAATCCTTGTCCAGCACGGCGAGCCAGGCGTTCGTGGCGTCGCCCCATGGCTTGTAGTAGTCCGCGGGCACTTCGTGGTTGACGATCGGCGGGCGCTTGAGCGGGGACTCGACGATTTTCGAGCCGTCCACCGGGCGGTGGTTGACGTGGCAGAGGTAGTAGTATTCGAGCGGAAGGTCTTTGTCGTTTCTGACCGTCGCCGAGACTTCGATCTTCGCGGCGCCGCGCCGCAGCACGACGCGGGGGGAGAATACGTAGTTGTAGGTGAAGCAGAGGTCGTGGCGGTAGCTGCCGCCGACCGCGACGAAGGGACCGGTCTTGTCGGCCCCGAACTCCACGTAGGCCGACTGGTAGCGGGCCACGGGCAGCTCGGCGTGGCCGATGTGGGTGTCTTCGGGCGTGGGGTTGCCCATCGCGGTGAGACCGCAGTGCATGAGGAAGCATCCATAGCTGTCGGAGAAGCTCTCCCGGCAGTTCTTGGGCTCGTCGTACATCGACTTCATCGCGAGTTCGCGCCCGTCGAAATCACAGCGCCAGATCATCTGGCCCATCCACGGCAGGATGGTGAAGCCGCCGCGGCGGTTGGTCACGCGGAGTGCGGCGACGCCGGACGGGTAGCGGAACGCCGCGACCTTGAACTCGCCCTCCTCGGCGAGCGGCGTCGGCTTGTCGGTGAATGCGAGATTTGCGAGGTTGATCTTCATTGTTTTGATGCCTTTCATCGGTAATGCATTACTTGGAACCTATCGAAATCGCCGTGAAGCTGGCGACAAGGACGATCGTGCCGAGCGCGAGACACGCGCGGGTCTTCACGCTGGTGCCCTTCCACTCGCCCGTGACGACGCCGACGATCGTCGAGAAGAAGATGGTCGAGGCCATCATCACCGCGAATGAAATGTACTTGAGATCGCCCATCATCGGTTCGCCGGCCTTCGTGCAGACGAACTGCATCACCCAGAGGACGCCGATCAACGCGCAGAGGGCGAGGTTGCGCGCGGCCGGCCGCGCGTAGTCGCCGAACGTGCGGTGCTTGAAGTTCTGCTGCAGGCACCAGAGCGCCGAAACGGCGAAGCCGCCCCAGAGAACGACCATGATGACCGGCATTCCCTGCCAGGGGAAGGTCTCCCCTTCCGCCACGACGCCGGCGTTGACGGCGGCGGCGCACGCCGCCTTCTCGATCACCGCGCCGGACTGCAGGCCGAAGTTCATGCAGGCGGAGAAAACGCCGGAGACCACGGCGACGATCATGCCCTTCTTGAAGTTGAACTCGGCGACTGCCTTTTTCTTCGCCTCCTCGGGCAGCTCGTCCTCCTTGATCTTGCCGGCGAGGCCGACGAAGACGATGCCGACGAGCGAACCGATCACGCCAGCGAGAACGACGATCGCCCCGGCGTCTTTCACGAGATCGGCCGCCTTGCCCTGCGCGACCGGCGGTATGAGCGTGCCGGTCGCGGCGCAGAGACCGCAGCCGATCGCGAGACCGAGCCCGATGCCGAGATAGCGAACCATCAACCCCCAGGTGAGACCGCCGACGCCCCACAGCGCCCCGAAGAAAGCGCACTGCCCGAGGACGGCGCCCGGCGTCGATGAAATCACCCCCCAGAAGTCGGGAACCGTGATCCAGCAGATGAGCGTCGGGCAGACGATGTGGCCGACGAAAACGTAGACGAGCCACCACGATTCGTACGCCCAGCCCTTGACGCCGCGGGCAGGCAGCAGGAAAATCGCGCCGGCGAGGCCGCCGAGCGCGAACGTAATCATGCCGAGTATCGGTGACATGGAATTTTCCCCGGAATTTGCGGCCGGCTACCGGCAGAGCACGCGGCGGAAATGGTCGAGAATCATCGCGACTCCGCTGTCGCCGGTCTCCTTCGACGCCTTGAGCGCGCTCTGGGCGTACCAGGCCGTCTTGTCGAACGAGTCCATGTCGACCGTGTCGGGGCAGAGCGACATCATGAGCGACGTCTCGCCTTCGCCGGCGTGGTCGAAGGGATACTTCGCAAGCACCTTCGCGTCCATTAGCGCGTGGTTCTGGATCCAGATGAACGGATTCGCGTCGAGATTGGTGTGGTCGGTGTAGTACGACGCCGACGAAGGATCGCCCCACCAGCCGTCGCCCTTTTTCTCCTCCAGAAACTCCATGATGACCTGGCGCGAAGCGAGACGGAAGGCGAGATCGGTCGGCATGCCGGCGTTGAAATCTTCGCTCTGGTGGTGGACGAAAGTGTGGATGTTGCGGAAGCCGACGTCCAGGAGCCCGCGGAAAATCTGCCTGGCGATCGGCACCAGCGCCTGCGAATCGACCGGTATCGAGCCGCGACCTTCGCACGGCGCGACGGCGCGCGACGACGCGCCCCAGTAGAAACTCGGGAGAATCACGACCTCCGCCTCTTTCTCGTACTCGCGCAGCGCGCGCTCGACCGCGAGCGTGTCCATGCCCACCGGCAGGTGTTCCGAATGGTATTCGAGAACCCCGAGCGGCAGCACGACCGGTGTTCTCCTCTTGATCGCCTCGCGTATCTGCGACGGCCTCATCAGTTCGTAACGCATGTCTATCGACCCTCCTTTTTTTCATCCGCCGTCACCGGCGCAATCTGTTTTTACGGTTGAGTATATCACATCATGTCCGCGGACTGCAACCCCGGCCTGGCAGTCAGTTGCCGGAGCCGCGGGAACGGGCGACGCGGAGACACGCCCAGACGAAAACAATGACCAGCACCGCCGCCACGGCGAAACTCGCCGTGCGGAAATACGATTCGGGGCTGCGCGTCGAACCCGGAATCTGGCGTACCGGCCCCGCCCGGTGCGCAACGGTGCGCAGTTCGCCCCGCGGCGCGGCGGTCTGCAACGCGTCGAACGCCGCGTTCGCCCGATCTTCCGCGGCGCGCCGCTTCGCCGCCTCGGTTTCGCGCTGGATCTTCATCGTGACCGCCGCCGGATCTTCGTTAACCTCGACCATTCCCGGAAACGCCCCCTTTCAATCGCCGCCTTCCCCGTCGGCCGCGTCGAAATCGACTACGCCCGGCGGCAGTATGCACCAGTCCAGCGTCGTGGGCGGGCTGTCAGAAGCCTTCGCCAGCCCGACCTGGTTGTTGTCCACGGTCTCCGACGACCCCGAATACAGACGTATGTCCCAGTTCAGGTAAAGTTTGCGCGAATACTGCAGACCTTCGTTACGGCAGACGAGCGAACCGTTGATGGAACATTCCCCGAGCTTGCCGAAAATGCCGTGGTTGTTGTACAGCACCGCGTCGATGCGCGTTATCGTCGAACACCGGGAGGATATTTCGTCGTCGTTGGCGACCGATTCGTAGTATTTGCGGTCGTACACGGTCGCGAGCCCGATGTCGGGAACCTCCGTCGTCGTCGTCACCCACTTCCGCCGCCAGGAGTCCCACGTCTGCGTGGTCTCGGTGTGCGTCGTCCCCAGCTCGACTTCGCGCACCTTGCCGAACTGGCCGGTGGACGGATTCCATCCGCCCGGGGCGTGGTCGGCGTCCGAGGCGGAGCCCATCTGCGTCACCTTCTCGGTCGCCGCGTAGCTGCCGCCGAAAGTTTCGGGATATCCGATCAGGTCGTCGGTGGAGTCGCACTTGTACCGCTGCACGTATGGCTGGCTCGTGAGGTAGGTCCGGATGGAACTCAGCCAGCTTGATTCGGTGTAGTCGCCCATCACGATGTTGCCCTTGGCCATCAGTCCCAGCATGTCTTTGGTGGAATTGTCTTCGTTCGCCCGCTTGCCCGACCAGCTGGGCGGGTTGACATACTGGATGTTGCCGACGATGTGGACGTTGCGGCCGGAATAGATCGTGCCCTGCCCGGTGACGTAGCCCTTGATGATGACGTCGGACTTGACCACCACCGGTCCGTTGACCTTGATGGGGTTCGACTGCGTGCCTTCCAGGATCAGGACGCCGTTGTCCGCCAGCGACGCATCGCCCGAGGGTCCGACGCCGTCGTAGTACTTGTCGACCAGCACCTGCCCGCCCTGCGTCACCTTGCAGAGCGAAGGGTCGCTCGCCCGCAGCTCCTCGATCCACTGGCGGTAGTCGCTGTTCTCCGACGTGAGGTCGCCGATGAACGGCATCTCCGTCTCGCGCTCTTCGTTGGCGTGGATGCGGCTCTGCTTGGCCTGGGTGGTGGCGGAGTCCGGCGCGACATAGCCGCCGGCGACGACGTCGCCGGTTACGGGATCACGCGCGAGCGGTCGCGCCATGTTGCTGACCCCGTAGGTGGACGAGCGGTATGTCGAATAAGAGTCCATCGTGCCGTAGTTCGTGATGTCGCCGTAGACGCCGAGCTCCTCGTTGCGCGCGGCGTACACGCCGCCGTTGATTTTGCATCCCGAATCGAGATACATGTCGCCGTTCGCGCGCACGTCGCCGTTGGCGGTGCAGCCCGTGCCCTGGAACCAGCCGTAGTTGTTGACGAAATACGCGTTGTTGAAGACTTTCGACCGCTGCTGGGCGAAGCGGACGGTCTCCGCCACGATCTGCCGCGACTCCGTGCCGCCCGGATTCGGTCGCACCGCTTCGGCCACGATGGTGACGTCCGCCCACTGGGCGTTGGCCGGATGGTTTATCCTGCCGACCCTGACGCGGACGGTGCAGGGACCGTTGGTCACCGATTCGTCAAGCGTGACCGACGTGCCGCGCCCGTTCTGCGCCCCGATGTTGCGCCTGACCGCGGTGGAGTCGCCGACGCCGAACCAGTCGAAAGAGCAGACCGTGCTGCCCATGGTCCCGCCGATGATGTGCGCGCCGCGGGCGATCGAACGGTTGAACTCGTCGTTGATGGCGGCCTTGGCCAGTTCGATCTCGCTCTGCGCGGCGAGGCGGCAGGCGTTGTCGCCGACGTAAACGGCCGTCGCCCTGGTCGCGTATGAAACGTAACTCAGCACCCCGCCGAGCACGAGCGCGCAAACCCCGGTCATCACCAGGGCGGTGACGACCACCGCGCCTTTTCTGCACGGAAGCGCCGACATTTCAATACCTCCCCCCCGCGTCTTTGAACGGCTGCAGCTTGCCGAGCAGCGGCACCATCACCCTTTCACGGCGCACGATCGGCGACCCGTCGCGCCGGTTGACGTCGGCCGCGACGGCGATGTCGAAATAAAGACGGTAGATGTTGGAGCCGCTGGAATTCCACGAATCGTAGCCGAGCAGATCCGACATCCCCGTGCACTCGGCCAAAGCCAGCGCCCCCGGCCACAGCCAGCGGAGGTGCTTGTCTTTTTCCGGCGTCCGCTCGTTGACCAGCATCTTCTTCGTGCCGACCGTCCAGACCAGCAGACGCGCGGACGCGTCCGCCGCCGACGTAAGCGTGCCGCCGACCGACCGGCCGGTGATCTCCACCGAATTCGCCCCGCGCACCTCGCTCTCGTTCAGTTTGCGGCCGCTCAGCAGCCCGGCGTAATGCCTGCCGTAAACGTCCGGCGAAACCTTGAACAGCAGTTTGTCGCGCATCTCCCGCAGCGCCAGGGACAGTTCGGACTCCGCCATCGCGGTTCGCAGCATGTTCTGCGCGGTGATGAAGACCGACAGCACGACGGTCAGCACGACCGCGGCGAGCGCGCCCGCGATCATCGTTTCGGCGAAGGTCAAGCCGCGCCGCATTCTCGCCCGCGCCACCGTCATTCCAGCGTCCCCCTGTCGATCGTGCTTTTATAGACGGTTACCGGATGGCTGTAATTGGCGATGTCGGCCCCGCACAACCCGTTCAGGCACTTGCGGTCGCCCGACGGCCCCCACTCGACGTCAACGCCGATCCGCAGCACTTCGAGTGACTTCCCGTGCCGTGAAATCGCCTGCGCGTCGGCGCACTTCTCGACCCGCACGACCACCCTCGGATTGCCGCCTGTCTTCGAGCTCACGAGTTCCGGACAGTCGTTCGAGGTCATCAGCATCCCCGCGTCCGCCGACGAATCGTAGTCTTTGACAGTCTGCCCGTGAAGATCGGCCTTGATGTCGTCGTAAGACTTGTTCATCCACTTCCACGCCGTATCCCACGCGAAGGCGTCCGCGGCGAGAAGCTCCGCATTCTCGTGGGAAATCTTCGCGGACACGACAATGCCCTCCATGAGCGCGAGGGTCATGATCACGACAATCGCACTGGAAACCGCCACCTCGACCAGCGTGAAGCCGCCTCTCGCGCCCGTCTTCACCGGTCAACCCTCCTCCGCCGAGGCGGTGAAAAGTTTCGCCAGCGACTTCTCCACCGCCGAAGCCTCGGAAATGAAGAACCGGCACTGCCCCGCCCCCGTCAGCTCCGTGCGCAGACGGTCGTCCGCCGGATCAAGCGTCGCCACCAGCGTGATGCCGCCGATTTTCGCGAACGGCACCACCCCGCGGATGCGCAGCAGCGCCTCCGGAAACTGCTGCGCCAGCTCGCGGTTCATCTCAAACGACGCGACCGGCACCGGCGGCGCCCCGAAATGATCGGCCAGATACTCGATCGCCCGCTCCGCAAGCGCCGAATTCTCTTTTTCAAGAATCTGAATGGCGGAAATGAGAAACACCCGCCCGTCCGTCGGTATGGACTCAACCTGCACGCGCAGATTGGCGTGCTGTTCCTCTGTAAGCACACCGCCTTCTTTCAGAATGTCGGCAAGCGCAAGTTCCGCCGCCACGGCGCTCTTCGCCGTCTGCGCCGCCTTTTCCTCTTCAGTCAGCTCCTTCGGCTGCTCCGGCGTCAAGTCCGGCGCCGGGGCGGTAAGCCGCGCCACTTTCAACGCCAGCACCTTCGCCGGCTCGTAATCGCTTTCCTTCAACCGCGGCAGCAACCCCTCCAGCGCCGCAATGTCGTTGTCGCGTATCAGCAGCTTCGTGAGCGAAACAAGCGCTTTCTGGCCCTTTTCATGCTGCCCGAGCTGCTCGTAGGCAACCACCAGAAATTCAAGTGTAGTTCGGTCGTCGGGCATTATCTCGAGCATCTTCTCGAGATATGCCACGCCTTCTTCCAAGCGGGCGTCAAATTTGGGTTTCTCGGTTTCTTCCGCCATGCCGCATCGTTTAAGCACGGAATGTGCCAGCGGAACGGGACCGCCCCCCGGCGGCGCGGCACGGTTTGTGCTATGGCATTTGCAATCATGTCGGCATTGACAACAAATCGCAAATTACGGCTGCGCCGCGGCGGCGTGGAGGAGCTGAAGAAGATCGCAGAACCGGTTGAGTTCGCGATTGCGGCGGCGGACTATCTCGGCATCCCGCCGGTTACGCTGCCGCCCGGCTTCACCCCGTCGGCGGAGTTCCTCTGCGGCATGAAGGTCGAGGCGTGGAACCGGGTCAAGGCGCTGCCGCTGGCGCAGGTGCGCGGACGTCTGACGGTTGCGTTCGCCGATCCGTTCGACCTTCCCGCGCAGGAGGAGGTGTCGCGCTGGAGCCGCGGCAAAGTGTGGGCGACGGTCGCGCCTTCCGACGAACTCGCCGAAGTGCTGCTCCGGCTTAAGCAGGCCGAAGACGCGGCGAACCCCGCCCTCGCGATGGAAAACATCATGAAGGGCGACGACGGCGAGATAGAGATGTCCGCCGGCGAAGACAAGTCGGCCGAGGCCGCGCTCGACGCATCCCTCGACGCGGCCGGCGAGGCGCCGGTCATCCGCATGGTCAACACGATCATGGTCGAAGCGCTCAAAACGAACGCGTCCGACATCCATTTCGAGGCGCTTGAGAAGACCTCCCGTCTCAGATACCGCATCGACGGCGACCTCGTCGAGCGGCCCGCCCCGCCCAAGGCGCTGCACAACGCCGTCGTCTCGCGCATCAAGATCCTCTCCAACCTCGACATCGCCGAACACCGCCGTCCGCAGGACGGGCGCTTCAAAGTCAAGGCGCTGCGCAAAGAGGTGGACATCCGCGTGTCGATTCTGCCCACCGTGCACGGCGAAAAGGTGGTGATGCGCATTCTCGACAAGTCCAACCTCGCGCCCGGTCTCGCGCAGCTCGGGCTTGACGAATACGCCTACAAGGCGATGAAGTACGCGATCGAGCAGCCGCACGGCATCATCCTCGTGACGGGGCCGACCGGTTCCGGCAAGACGACGACGCTTTACTCCTGCCTGCAGGATCTGAACAAACCGGATGTCAACATCGTCACCGCCGAAGATCCGGTCGAATACGAGCTGCCCGGCGTCAACCAGTGTCACGTCAACGTCGCGCAGGGGCTGACCTTCGCCGGCATTCTGCGTTCGGTGCTGCGGCAGGACCCCGACATCGTGCTCGTCGGCGAAATCCGCGACGGCGAGACCGCCGACATCGCGGTAAAGGCCGCCTTGACCGGCCATCTGGTGCTGTCCACCCTGCACACCAACGACGCCTGCGGCGTGGTCGCGCGTCTTTTCGACATGGGCATCCAGCCCTTCATGCTCGCGAGTTCGCTCATTCTCGCCCAGGCGCAGCGGCTGTTCCGCAGGCTCTGCCCGTTCTGCAAGAAGCGCGTTGAGCTAAACCGCGATCTGCTCGTCGCGAACAAGGTTGATCCGGCGGAATTCGACGGGGCGGAGGTGTTCGGCCCGGTCGGGTGCCCGAAATGCCACAGCAGCGGGTACAAAGGCCGCGGCGCGATGATGGAGGTGCTGCCGGTTTCGCCGAAGATCCGCGCGCTGATCGAAAAAGGCGGCGACGCAGAGCTGCTCAAGGTGCTCGCCATGCAGGAGGGCATGGTCACGCTGAAAGAAGCCGGCATGCGCAAGGTGCGCGCGGGGCTAACTTCGCTCCAGGCCGCGCTTGAAGTTACGGGAGGGGAATGATGGCGGCAGTGCCGAAAGTAAAGGGCATAAAGAAGCTCGTCAAGAACGAGCTTGTGCCGTTCACCCGACAGATCGCGTCCATGAGCGGCGCGGGCATGCCGATTCTGCCCGCCATCCAGACGCTTGAAGAGCAGTGCGCCAACCCGGAGTTCAAAAAGGTGCTGACCCACGTGCGCGCCACCATCGAAAGCGGCGACCCGATGTCCGCGGCGCTGGCGGCGTTCCCGGGCCTTTTCGACGACATGTACGTCAACATGGTGGTGGCGGGCGAGAAATCCGGCGAATTCGCCGGCATCCTCAAGCGGCTTGGCCAGATTCTGCAGTCTTCGGCCCGGCTTAGAGGCAAGGTCAAGAGCGCGATGACGTACCCGACCGTGATCGTCTCCATCGCGCTGCTGCTGGCGGCCGGCCTCATCCAGTTCGTGGTGCCCGTGTTCGCGGAGATGTTCTCAGGCTTCGGCAAGCCCCTGCCCGCCCTGACCCAGACGCTCGTCGATCTGGCTGATTTCGTCAAGAACCAGTGGTACTGGATCATCGGCGGAATCGGCGTGCTGCACTTTCTTTTCAAGCGGTGGAAGAGCACCGAGCGCGGGCGCTACCAGTTCGACGAGTTCAAGCTCAAGATGCCCGTCTTCGGGCAGCTCAATCTGAAAAGTTCCATCGGCAGATTCTGCCGGCTTCTCGCGCAGATGACGAGCGCGGGCGTGCCGATTCTGAAGTCGCTCGAAGTCGTCGCCGGTTCGCTCGGCAACCACGTGCTTGAAAAATCCATAATCGACGCCCGCAAGGAGGTTGAACAGGGCAACCAGCTGAACGTCGCGCTGGACGGCAAGCCCTACATGCCGATGATAATGGTGCGCATGATCGCCGCCGGCGAAAAAGCCGGCAAGGTGGAGGATATGCTCGATTCGGTGGCCGACGCCTACGACGAAGAGGTCGAAGCGCTGCTCACCACGCTCACGGCGCTCATGGAACCGTTCCTCATGGTCTTTCTCGGCGCTATCATCGGCACGATAGTCATGGCCATGTTCATGCCTATCTTCAACATGGGTTCGCTTGCGAGCTGACAAAGACAGGGGAAAACTTCGAAATGGACGAAACAACCGCCAGCGAAACCGAGAAGGACGCCGCCGAAGCAGCGGCCAAGCGCCTGAAACTCGCCGAACTCAAGGCCGAGCGAGCGCAGGCGGTGATGGATTCCCTCGCCGGTTTCTGCCACGCCCTCGGCCAGCCCGCCACCGTGCTGCTCTCGTCCATCGAGCTGCTGCGCATGCCGGATGTAGACAAAGACACGCACGACCAGATTCTCTCCATGTGCTACGAGGCCGTGATCGAAATTCGCAGTCTCCTCGCCGAAATGAAGAAAAAGCGCGAATATGTCGCCGAAGCGTACCTCGCGGGCAACGACAAGGCCGGCAACATGCTATCCATGCCGGAATGGAGCGACAAGGCGCCCCCAAAAGCCAGCTGGGAAAGCCACTAATCCCAAACTTCGCAATCGACCAGTTCCGCCGGAGCCTCCGACAGCCGGCGGGCACCCGCGGTCAACGGGCCGCGGCAATTTGCGCTATTTCACGCATCAGGTTGGCGACCAGTTGGTTGTAGGCCTTCTCGGGGATGTCCGAGTAAACGCGCCGCACGGTGTACGCATCCCACCGGAGGATTACGACATCCACCGACACGCGGTG
This sequence comes from Kiritimatiellia bacterium, assembly GCA_017652705.1. Taxonomy (GTDB): domain Bacteria; phylum Verrucomicrobiota; class Kiritimatiellia; order RFP12; family UBA1067; genus UBA1067. The sequence continues at coordinate 14,760 of JAGCAM010000008.1, forward strand.
CCCCGCGCGCGCGATGGTGCAGCGGACGGTGTTGCCGGACGCCTTGCGCGGCACCCACCGCTGCTTTACGGCGGCGGCGGTCACCACCCGTTCAAGCGAACGCCCCTTGTGCATCCTGACCGTTATTTCCTGCTGTGAATGCCGGTGGCCGTGTCCGTGCGGCGAGGAACACCCCGCCGCCGCCAGCGCCATGACCGCAATTACGGTTTTGAATAAAGCACTCATCTTCATAAAGGAACCCCCTTTCGTGGTTTTCTTCTTATTATTATACCACACTTTTGCCCGCCGCCACGCCGGAAACGGCCGAGTAGTTGCGCACCGTGAGCAGCCACGCGCCCTTACGACCGGTAATTGAAGGTAATGTCGGCGCTCTGTATGAGCGGCTTGGTGTAGCGCCCGATTATGTCGAACTCCGGCAGATCGGCGTCTTTGGGTGAAACGCCGAAGAGAAACTCGGAACGCGACCCCTCAATGCGGACCCGCCCCTCAGGCCAGAGCGTGAGAACCGCCGAGAGAGGTTCCTTCCAGCCGATGTTGTGGCACGCCCCACTGTGCTTGGCTATGTACTCCGCCGGATATGATTTATGGGGATCGTTGAACCACTTGTAGTTCGCGGAATTGACGTCCCAGTACAGAATGCCGTCCATCACACGCAGATGATCCATGTGGTTGTGCCCGTTGATCACCAGCCTGACGCGCCCCGGCCAGCGGCGGTTCGCCTCGTTGAATATCGCCTGCACATCCTCCTTGTTCATCACCCCGTGGCTGACCGGCGGACGCTCGAAACTTTGGTGGGACATCACCACGCACGGATAGGGTGAATTGAATATCACGTCGCGCATCCATTCCAGCTGTTCGGGCGGTATCCAGTTGATGGACGAATTTTTTGAGCGGCGGAAATAATTGCCGTTCTCGTGGTGCACGAACACGCCGGGCTTCTCGCTGAAATAGTTCGGGTCGGCGATAACGAAACGGAACCCGCCGCGGTCGAACGAATAGTGGCCGTCCGGCATGCGGTAGGCATCGGCCGTCCGCCGCCATTCGGTGGCGTCCTGGTCGTGGTTTCCGAGAATGTGGTAGCCGCGCACTTTGAAGTCGTTGTACCGGCGGATGTAGCCTTTGGTGAGCGGCGTGTTGACGTTATGGACCAAGTCGCCGAGGTGGATCATCATGTCGCAGTTTTCACGTTCGGCGCGCGCCATGATTTTTTCCAGGAACTCCGGCGTGTCGTTCGTCCACACGCCTGGCAGGTAGTGGATGTCCGCGAACACGCAGACTTTCAGCGGACGGGACTGCGGTTTGCCCCCGGCGGCCGCGGCGAACGCCGGCGCCGCCGCGCCGGCGATGGCTGATGTCAGAAACTCTCTCTTCGTCATTTTCATGGCATTCTCCCTGTTTTCACTGCGGAGTTTCACGCAACTCCAGAATTTCCACCCGGTCGCCGTCGGAGCGCGTGCGGCTCACCAGAGACACCACCCCGCTGCCGTCGAACTTGACGAGTATGTCTTCGGCGAAATGCTCCCGCGTTTTCTCGAACGTCGGCGTCACCACCCATCCCGCCCGCAGGATCCGCTCGTCGGTGTCGACCATCACCCAGCGGAAAGAATCCTTGCGCACCCCTCCGAGCGTCTTGACCGTCGGCGGCAGACCGATGCGCTCGACCACTTCCGTCCGGGTGGTCTGCCCCGGCTTGATCCACGAGGTGTCGATCTGCCGCACGTGCGCGTTCACGACGGTTCTGCCGAAGTGGCAGCCGCCCGCCAACACCGCAAAGACGAGGAACTGAACGGTACGCGGCAACTTCGTCACTCCCCGTCGAACGGATTCCACTCCCACCCGGGTTCGCGCTTTTCCGGGATGTGCACTTTTTTCACGACCCCGCTCTTGCCGTCCGTCTCGACGTACAGCGTGTCCGCCACCGTCACGGTTTTGGAAAAGTTGACGATCAAGAGCATCAAACCGTGGGACTTCGTGTCGGAGTAGGGGTAGCCGAAAAGGATGTTCTCGCCGGCCGGCATGCGCATCGTCGGCTGCGCCCCGAGGATGGTGGACAGCTCGTCGGTCTTCGTCGCGCCAGGCCGTATCGCCCGCGCGCGAACGACGATTTCCGGGTCGTTAAGCTGCAGCCGCCCCCACATGCAGCCGGAGGCTCCAAGCGACAGAACCGCCGCAAAAATCAACATCCGTCTCATTCTCTCGCCACCTTCCGTTTAAATTTGAAAGCAAGAATCGTGATGTCGTCGGCCTGTTCGGCGCCGTCCGCGAACGCGGCGACGTCGTTGACAAGCCCTTCGATCAGGCCTTTGGAGTTGAAGGCGCCAAGCAGCCGCTTCATCGCCCGGAGCAGCCGATCCTCGCCGTAGAGCGCGAGATTGCGGTCCGTCGCCTCGGTGACGCCGTCGGTGTACAGCACGACGCCTTCGTTCTCGGCGAAGGAGAGTTCCTTTTTGCGGTACCTGACGCCCTCGACCGCGGCCAGCGGGGGGCCGCTGATGCCGCCGAGATACTCCACCGACCCGGAGGCGCGCTTCAACACCGGCGGGTTGTGCCCCGCGTTAACGTATTCCACCGCACCGGTCGCGAGATCGACGACGCCGATCCACGCGGTAACGAACATATTGGCTTCGTTCGACTCGGAAAGCCTTTCGTTCGCTTCGCCGACGGCCGCGGCGAGTTCCATCCCGCTCTTGAGCAGCGCCTGGATCATCGTCTTGGCCCGCATCATGAACAGCGCTGCCGGAACCCCCTTGCCGGAAACGTCCGCCATGACCATGGCGAGCCTGTCGCGTTCAAGCAGAAAGAAATCGTAGAAATCCCCGCCCACTTCCCTGGCGGCGATCATTCGCGCGTGAATGTCGAAGGAGTCCGTCAGGTTCGGATACGGCGGGAAAACCGAGGGCAGAACGTTGGCCTGGATCTCCTTCGCCATCGCCATGTCCTTCTCGGCCTGTTTTTTGGCGTCGGCGATGTAGCCTTTGAGCGAATCGACCAGATCCGACAGCCGCACCATGAAAAACGCTATGACCACGAACAGCACCACCAGCCCCGCGATCGCGGCGGTGATCGTGCGGCGGAAGCCCCCGGCGATTTCGGAGACCGGCATCGCCGCGATGCAGCGGTGGAAGTTCTGGACTTCGGAGAGGCACAGGCACTTCTCCCCGTACAGCGTCGCGGTGAAAAACTCGTGCGGATCCTTCGGCGCCTTCGACACGTCGAAACCTATGCCGGCGAGAGTGTCGCCGCGGCGGAAGACTTCTTCACCGTCCGGGCCGAGTTTGCCGCACGAATCGATTTCACCGGTAGCCTCCTTGGCGACGACGAAAAAGCCGCTTTCACCGATCAGCCAGTCCTTCGCGATAGAGGCGAACCGGTAGTCAAGGCCGTTTTTGAGCCGGTGTTCGTCGTAACCGATCTGCAGATAGCCCTTCGCGGGCGGGGGGAATGCCACCCCCACGTATTTACGCCGCAGATTCGGGTTTTCAATCGCGCCGCGGAAAGGCTGGCTGTAGGTCGTCTCGCCGCGGAGCAGCCGGTTGAACTCTCCTGAAACCGGTTTGGAGTCCATCCGGAAGCCGATTTCGGCGAGGTCGCCGGCCACGACCACGCCCCGGGAATCGACGACGTTCAGTTCGTCGATGTCGTAGCGTTTCATGACTTCCTTCAGCTCGTCGTCGGACATTGCCTTCGGAGCGCCGAAATTCTTGCATATCGTGCTGCCCTGGTAGAACAGCAGCTGGTCGACGCAGTCGTCGATTTCGGCGTGCATGTCCGAAGCCGCGTTCAGCAGCCGTTCCTCCGCGGCAGATCCGGTCATGTGGGCCACGAACAGCCAGCACGCCAGCGCCGTGACGATGAACACCCCCGCGCAGGCAAACACGACCGGGTTCAAATGCCGCGGGGGACGCCCCGCGGCGCGGGGGGATTCCCTGACGCCGCCGACCAGCACCGCCAGCGCGCGCAAGTTGCGCGCCAGCGCATTCCGCAGATCCGCGGACAGCGCGAAGGGAACGGCGAGCGCTGAAAGCGCCAGAAAGAAGAGCAACACCCTGAACTGCACCGTCAGCGCGGAGAACACCGCCATGTGCAATACAGTGTGCATCGCCTTATCCCGCGGTTTCTCCAGGCGTCATTCCGCGGCGTCGGGCGCCAGGCCCACGTTCCATTCCTCGAGTCTGGTCTTCTGCTCCACCGGTTTGGAATAAACTTCGGACTCGTCCGGCGGCGGGGTTTTCGGATCCAGCGCGTGTTCGAACTTTGGCAGTTCGCGCACCGGATGATCCACGTTCAAAATCGCCGGTCTGCCGCTACCGGTCACCGCGTTCGCGCGTTCCGGCGACACCACGCCGGTCATCGCCTGCGCGGCGGCCTTCTCGGCGTCGCCGACC
>JAGCAM010000074.1 GCA_017652705.1 Kiritimatiellia bacterium
CATGATGTCCGTCCCGGCGGCGCGGATGGAGGCGAAATACCAGTCGGTGAGAGCGAAGTCGTAGCTGGCCGGGTCGTTCTCGTCGGCGTCCCAGTTGGGGAATATGCAGCCGATGTCGCACATGTGGTGGTGGGGCGAGGCAACGTCGCGCGCATCGTGGATGCGCGCCATGGGCGCATGCATGTCGCGATAGTGGGCGAAGCGGCCGATGCGCTGCTCGCGGCGGAGGTTGGGGTCAAGGCAGAAGCTCGGGCCGTTGTTCACGGCGTCCATGGGCTTGACACGCCCGATCGGAACGGATGGATCGACGGAAAGGACTACCGTTCCGGGAGGAACCGCCCTGTCGCTGTCGTTCTGCACCACCACCTCCTGGGATGCGGGCCCCTTCGCGGCGGCAGACGTGCCGGCGGTCTGCTCCGCGCCGAATCCCCGCAAAGGCATTGTACCAGCCACAGCGAGCGCAAGAAGCGCGGCCGAGAGCGGAGTTGCAAGTGTCGATTTATCGGATGTCTCGGATGTCATGTCTGTTTCCTTTTGAAAAGCGTCGCCGGCTCATCGCCGCCGCACCTCCTTGAGTGAAGTCTCGCGCACTCCAGCGCGACGCCCCCCGCCCGCGCGGACATGACCGCACCAAGCGCGGGACAAATATGAAGAATGTGTTTTCGCATAGGGATAGTATAGCAAAAAAACATCGCGGCCGACTTTGACTTGAACGCCGGACTCCAGGCCGGAAGCTCCTCCACAACGAAGATGCGCCGAAGGTCGTTGAGATAATCGCGAATCGTGTTGTCGCTCATGTCACCGGAATCGCGCGCGGCCATGTCAGAACGAATGGCGGACAATTCGCCTGCGTTCCCTGAAGTCTCGCATACGACCGCATGAGCTTCTTGACCCTGTCCGGATCTCGCGACACGCCTCCAGCCCGAGAAACATCCGACTCCGCGACTGCCGTGAAATACTCCTTGGCGTATTTAAGGGCCCTCTGCCGCGAAGCCATTCCCGCGGCAACGGGCCATCCGCCCCGACAAAGCATGAAAGCGACATCTTCCAGCCGATAAGACATCGCCTTCGCCACATCGAAGCCCTCGCCTGACAGAAGCCGCGCGAAACCGACCTCGCCGCCGCTTTCGTCCAATCCGATTTGATCAACTCAGATGCTCGGCGTTATAAAAAGGCGATGCTCCTGAATGTGGGATGCGTTTGACTACGCGGAGTCAGGTGACGGCGGTGCGGCGCACGCGGCTGCCGAGCGAACAGATTATGTCGTAGGCATGGGTGCCCTTGAGGGCGGCCCAGTCGTCGGGCGTTATCGAATCGCGCCCGCAGCGGCCGAAGCACACGACCTCGTCGCCGGCCTTGACGCCCCTGACCCCGGTCACGTCCACGGTTGTGTAGTCCATTGAAATGCGCCCGATAATCCGGCAGCGCCTGCCGCCGATGAACACGAAGCCGCGGTTCGTGAGCGCGAGCGGCAGCCCGTCGGCGTAACCGGCCGATATCGTGGCGACTTTCGCCGGCGCGTTCAGGCACCACGTGCGCCCGTAGCCGAGCGTCGCGCCCGCCGGCAGTTCCCGCACCTGCGCCACGCGCGTCTTCAGCGTGAGCACCGGCTCCACTTTCAGCGCCTTCAGCCCGTTCGGATCGAAACTGCCGTGCAGGTTGATGCCGGTGCGCACCACGTTGAACGGCTTTTTCGCCGTTTCCGGAAAGTTGTTGATCGCGTCCGACGCGGCCATGTGCACCTTCTTGAACGACCAACCGCGCCGCGCGGCTTCGGAGAGGATCCGCCTGAACAGGGCGATCTGCCGCTTCGTGAACGGGTCTTTCGGGTCATACGCCATCGGGCAATGCGTGAAGACGCCCTCGCAGTCGAGACCGGGCAGTTTCCGCACCTCCTCCATCACGGCGAGCGCGTCGTCGGCGAGTATCCCGAGCCGCCCCATGCCGGTGTCGAGTTTGAAATGCACTTTCGCGGTCTTTTTCATTTTAACCGCCGCCGCGCTGATAAGCTTCGCCGTCGGCAGGTCGATGACCGGCAGAACAACCCCCGCCCGCACCATCTCGGGAATTTCATCGGGCAGCACGCTCGACAGAATCTGGACGTCGAATTTTCCGGTGCCTCCGGGGTTGTTCTTCAGGCTGCCCTTCAGCTCCACCGCTTCAAACGGCTCGGCCACGCCGAACATCGTGCACCCGGCCTTCGCCAGCGCGCGGGCGTAGTCGGCCACCCCCAGTCCGTAGGCGTTGGCCTTCAGCACGCACAACACCTTCGCCGGCTTCACGTGCGCGGCGATGCGCCGGTAATTGCGCACCAGCGCCTTCAGATCGATTTCCACCGTAACTCTTCTTTTCATCTGGCTCGTCTCTTTGTCAACTGCCGGCGGTCAAAGCCGGGTCAAACTTTCACGCCGAACGTCCGTCCGCACATGTGGCAGGTGACGTCCACCGCCGGCGGCAGAGACCTTCGCTCGTCGTCCGGGAGCGCCGCAAGCATCGCGGCGGCGCGTTCGGGGGAACAGCGGCACGCGAACCTGAGCGGCGTCGTGCGGCGCAGTTCGGCCTTGCCGAGGGAAAGCCGATTCAGCAGGTTGCGCGGGGAGACCGCGAGGTTCTTCAGCCCGGCGACGCGGCAGCAGACAGGTTCGCCCTCCGCATCGGGCATGTCCTCCACGAGGATGCCGCGCGCCTCCAGAACCTCCGCTTCGTCGCTGACCGCGGCTTCGACGCCGATGCACGCCCTGCGCTGGAGGGAGCCGGCGAAATAACCGTCGAGCGACGCGGCGACGCCCTGCGAAATCATGCGCCCCGGCACCGACCGCGTCACCTGGATCCGCCGTTCGCCGATCACCTTGCGGTCGTCGGGCTTTCCCGCGCCGTCGAATTCGTCGAGCGTCTTCTTCTCGGTGTAGCCGCGGAGCGTGCCGGCGGCGGTGCATTCGACGTTGAACCCGCCGAGCGGGCCTTTGCACTTCATCTGGATGGCGACGGTTTCGTCTTCCTCCGCGGTCTCGGCGCCGAGCAGCGCGACCGCGGCGAGCGCCTTCGCGAGATAAAAGGCGCTCGTCGGACCGCACAGATGTCCGTGCGCGAGGGTCTGCGCGGCAGACGTCACGTCGGCGAACGTCACCGCCACTTTCCGCTCCGCGTCATACCATTCTTCGCGACGGTCTATCATGATCAAAACGAATACTGCACGCCGGCGGTGAAGGTGTAGAGCATCTCGCGGCGGGTTTCCAGCCCCAGCGCCGCGTCGGCGTCGAAGCGGAGCGACCATTCGTCGGTCAGGTGGTAGAACGCGCCGGCGCCGGCTTTCGGCCCGACCTGCCCGCAGCGCCCCCCGATCCAGCCCCGTGCGCCGAAAGTGACGAACGGATCGAACCGCGAATAGCCGAAAAGGTCGCCGTAGAGCGACCAGCCCTGCAGATGGCCGAGCGCGGACGCGGAAAGCCCGGCGAAGTCCTCCAGCCACGCCGCATCGGCCTCCACCGCACAGTCCTCGGTCAGATACCAGCCGCCGCGCACGGCTGCGCCGCCGACGCGGCGCAGCCGGGACCCTCCCTGCGGCAGCGTCAGCGCCGCGGAAACGCCGATGTAGCCGCGGTTGAAGTCGCAGGTTTCCTCCGCGGCCGGCGACAGGAGCGGCAGAATGCCGGACAGAACCGCAAAAAGCCGCTTCATTTTCTAACCGCCCCGTCGCCGGTGATCTGGTACTTGTATGTCGTCAGCTCCTCGAGCCCCATCGGCCCGCGCGCGTGCAGCTTGTCGGTCGAGATGCCGATTTCAGCGCCCATGCCGAACTCGCCGCCGTCGGTGAAGCGCGTCGAGGCGTTGTGGTAGACCGTCGCCGAATCGACGTCGCGCAGAAACTCCGCGGCGCACGCCGCGTCGGACGTGACTATGCAGTCGGAGTGGTGCGAACCGTGGGCGTTTACATGGGCGATCGCAGCGCGGCAGTCCTTCACCACGCCGACGTTCAGCTCCAGCGCCAGGAATTCGCGGTCCCAGTCGACGCCCGCTTCCCCGCGGGCGCCGGACTCGACGCTCTCGACCGCAGGCTCCTCGTGCAGCGCGACGCCCTTCTCCGCCGCCCAGGCGCGTACCTTCGGCAGAAAGGCCGGGGCGATCTTCTCGTGCACGAGCAGCGTCTCCGCCGCGTTGCACGCGCTCGGGCGCTGCACCTTGGCGTTGTCCAGTATCGAAAGCGCCATCGCGAGGTCGGCCTTTTCGTCGACGTATACGTGGCAGACGCCTTTGTAGTGCTTCAGCACCGGAATGAGCGCCGCCTCGCACATGGCGCGGATCAGCCGCTCGCCGCCGCGCGGAATCGCGATGTCGACGAGCCCGACCGCGCGGACCATCTCGGCGACCGCCGAATGGTCGGGGATGTCGACGAACTGAACCGCCGCGCCCATCCCGGCGCCTGCAAGCGCCACGGCGACCGACGCGGCGAGCGCCTTGTTGGACTCGATCGCCTCCTTGCCGCCGCGCAGGATGATCGCATTGCCGGTCTTGAGGCAAAGCGCGGCGGTGTCGACGAAAACGTTGGGCCGCGACTCGAAAACCACGGCCACGACGCCGAACGGCACACGCACCTTGCGGATCGAAATGCCGCTCGGCCGCTCGCGCGTCCAGATCGTTTCACCGACCGGATCGGGCAGCGACGCGACGTACCTTACGCCGTCGACCATCGCTTTGAACCGCGTGGGCGTGAGCGTCAGCCGGTCAATCATCGCCGGACTGATCCCCGCCGCACGGGCGTTTTCGACATCACGGGCGTTAGCCGCCGCGACCGCGGCTTCGTCGACCTCCAGCGCATCGGCGATCTTCAGAAGCGCGGCGTTCTTCTCGGCCGTCGAACGCTTCGCCAGCTCCGCGGCGGCAGCCCGTGCGCCGACGCCGAGACTGTGTATATATTCGGCAACATTCATGCGTCAAATTATACCATACCGCCCCGATGTCGGCAAGCCGCGCCTTTACAGTTGCAAACCACGTGTGTTATAATAGTTGGCAAGCAACAAACAGGAACCATACAATGAAAAAAAACGGGATATTCGAGCGGATACGCTCCGTCTTCAACGAAATAACGGGGAAAAACCGGATCGGCAAGTTCGACCTCGGGGTTCTCCAAACGATGATGATGCTGGCGGCGGTTGACGGCGACATCACCGACGGTGAAATTTCCGGCTTCAGGGAGGCGGCGTCCAGATGCAGCGGCTACAACAGCGAATCGTTCGACTCGCTCTGCGAAAAGACCCTGCGCAGCGCCGGCTATCTTCTGCTGCTGACGCGGTTTCTGCCGCGCGAAAAAATCATCGACGCTTTCGTCAGGGAGGCCGAGAAACCGTTCACCCGCGAAGTCGCCGTTGATACGGACGAAAACCGCGCGAACGCCTTGGACAGCCTGAAGCGGATGGCGGAGGCCGACGGTGTTTTTTCCGACATTGAAAGGGATTGCGTCAACGCCCTCACGCAGCGGGTGGAGACGCTGCATGAATTAGAGACCGCCGCGCGCATTTCAAGAGCGACTTATTTCGACCCGTTCGCGCCGAATCTGTAAAACGCCGGCAGCGGGCCGCGTCAGCGGAGACGCGATTTCACGACCGGACGGTTTACGCGCATGAGCAACACGATTGCAACGATAGGCGCCATAAACTATCCTGGGGCATTTCCATGCTCGTCGCCTCGAAATAGCGGAAGGTCTGCCCGGCGACGGAGTCGGGCGCCTTCCGGATATACGGTTCGGTCTGACCATGCCGGTTTCGCGGTCGTGGTATTTCGTTGAGAAGCCGAAGGAGAACCCATCGGCAAGCGAGCCGATGGAATCGATTATGTTGCCGCAGGGATCGTAGGTGTACTGCGCGGCGATGCTCCCGGTCTCGGAGACGTAGAGGACGATGTTGCCGTTGTGGTCGTAGGCGTAGCCGTAGCGGTCCGTCCTTAACATCGCAGCCGCGAGTTCCGAAAGGTTCAAGGCGCGGCTGGCTAATTAGCTTGTAAATGAGATTGTCCGGATTCGGGCAGAGGTTGTTGCCTTTCCGCATCTTGAGCGTAGTCGTGTTCGCGGCGTTGGGCCTGCCCATGCTTATCTTCCGCGTGCGCGTGTCGTTCGGGCCAAGCCCCCCCTATCGTCATCTCCCAAGCCGCATAATCACCCCAGATATTGAGCTCAATCTCCCTGAACTTGTCAGCGGGCGGCGCCTGCCCGCCGTCGAAGGCGTCGTTCGGATCGGAGCCATTAGCGACCTCGACGCCATCCGAGACCCCGTCCCCGTCGCTGTCGGGAAGATTCGGATTAGTCCCGTTCAGATACTCGCCTATGTTCGACAGGCCGTCGTTGTCGGGATCGCCAGAAGCGGCAGCTGCGAGAAATCGTACGTCTTGCCCACCAGTTCAGACCGCCACCCATGTCGGTTCGTAAGATATTTCATAGCGTTCATCAAGGCGAGAGACTGTTCGTCGTGGCATCCTCCTGCCGCCAGATGAAGTAGTTTTTTACCTCCTGCTCCGGAAGTATAAACGCCCGCGCATCAAAAAACGCGGGGAACTTCTTCTCAAAGGCATTGTTCTCACAGCTCCTCCTCCACCTTGAAGCTGTCGCCGTCAATGGACACCTTGCGGATGTAATCGAATCCTTCCGCCTTGTTCGGCGCGGCAAAGCGGGCCGCCTTGTCTCCGATCACGAAGTCCGGCACTCGTTCGCGCCCAGTACGCCCGGCATTCCTCCCCTTGCACGCCTGTACATCCGGCTCGAACCAGTATGCGACAACACTCGCGCCAGCTTTTTTGGCAGCCGGGACGTAACGCGCCCTCTCGCGACCGTTGATGTTTGTGTTGTCAATGACGCAACTCTTGCGGCGGCGCAACGCGAATGCGAACAGCTCCGCCTCCGCCGACCGCGTTCTCAACTGGTCGAGCGAAATATAGAGATACTGCGGAAACAGCCGCTCGCGGCAAAACGTCGTCTTGCCGCTTCCGGGAATTCCGCACATCACAACCATCTCGAACTTCGCCATGACTTCAACTCCCTTCAAGCGTGTAGTATGCAATGGTTTCGGAACCAAGAATCTCGCCAAAGTTGGTTTGGGTAGTCAACTGCCACTTGTTGCTGAAATTGTAGCGTATGATACTTTGACCATAACTCGTTGTTCCATGCGAAATCGAATGTTTGGAAAAATCGATCGCGACTAGAGTCGCTCCGATGACGGGCAGAAAACAGTCAGAAACATCGATCAAATCCTCGTGAGGATGTTCTGTGTCAAATGTGACCGAATCCGCCCGGCATGAAATCAACCAGCCATTGCTGAGTTCGAAAAACAAACTTCCCCGAAAACAGTTCTTGTGCTTTGACGTTGACTCGTTCAAATCAAAGAAAGGCTCACCGACATTCGGCTTTGTAAGGCAGACTCGTCTTAATGACGCACCATACGCCGCGCTATATCGGTCAATCCCCGCGTAAGGCCTGCCATCCTCATGGGCCTTGAGAATTTCATATAGTGCCTCATATGTGTTGGCCCCTTTTTCTCCGTTGAAATTATACCACATTCACCCTCGCGCCAGTCACAGCCACGGCTCGCGGCGCTTGAACGGGCGCAGGGCTTTCTCCCATTCCTTCCTCGCCGGTTCCTGCTGACCGGCGGGAAGCGTTGCGATCTGCACCTCGCTGCACGAAAGGTAATACTGGTAGATGAAGTACTCCA
>JAGCAM010000075.1 GCA_017652705.1 Kiritimatiellia bacterium
CCTTCACGACGGACGCCGGGCGCTCGACGACCTCTCCGGCGGCGATCTTGTTCGCCACATGGAGCGGCAGCACCCGCACATGGCCGTCGCGGTCAGAGGTCAAGGCTGAGGTTCTTTCGTATGAACGTCGGCACGTCGAGGTCCTCGTCGCGCCAGATCGTGGGCTCTGCGTTCTTGAAGCGCCCGCGTCCCGTCGGGCCGATGCCGAGCGCCCCCTTCGGGCGGCGGCGGTGGCCGCTCATCACGGAGCCTGGCTTCTCCTCCCCTTCGCCGCGGACCCCTGCCTCGAAGAGCATAACGACCACAGAGAGCCTGCCCGAGAACGTGGCCTCGTCGTTGACCGTGGCGAGGTCGAAGGTGTGCCCGCCGAAGGCGCCGCGAACGCCGTCGGCTATCTTGCCGACCTCGCTCAGCAGCAGGTCGTCCCCCGCGAGTATGCCGCAGAGCGTCGACCTGACCGGCGCGGACGAAACGGCAAGCATCTCGGAGCGCATAATCCGCTCGACGGCGGCGTCGGCGCGTCCCGGCCCCTGCACGGTGACCGTCGCGAAGCGCCCCCGCCCGGCCCCCGCGAGCATGTGGCGCAGCCTCTCGGTGTCGAGTCGTATGTAGCCGGGCCTCTCTACAAGCCGCCAGAAAAGCGTCACGCCGCCGGAGACGACGTCAATGGCGCGGCGCATCGCGTCGGACATGTTGCCTGTGTCGCCTATGAGCTTGTCCAGCGGCAGGAAGAACGTCGCGTTGGCGGCGTCCTCTATCATCGTCATCACGCCGCGGGAGTTGCGCTGGCGGTCGTCGCCCTCGAACGTGAACGGGGTCGTCGCGAACACGACCGACGGGATCCCCAGCTCGCCCAGGTGCTTCGCCGCCTCGAGGGTGGCGCCGCCGCCCGTTCCGCCTCCGAGCGCGGTGACTATCACGGCCAGCCGCACTCCCTCCAGATGCTCGTCGATCACCTTGATCGACCCCTCGGCCGCGAGCCGCCCCGCCACTATGTCGCCCCCTGCGCCGCGCCCCGAGAGCCTGTCGCCGCCGAGCAGCGTGAACGGCTCTCCTTCGACCGCCGTCTCCGCGTCGGTGTCGGCCACCGCATAGCGCATGCCGTCCCCGAACGCGCGGCGCACGCCGCGGGCCATCGCCGCGCCCGCCGTGCCGATGCCTATGAGCAGCATGGGTGATTCTTCGCGGTTCATCTTCCCGACCTCCTGAAAAATATGTCGAAGATCGACTTCTCCTCGTAGTTCCGGTGCGCGTAGAGCAGCGCGCCGGCGATCGTCGCGTACGCCGCCGGGAAATCCTCGCCCTCCAACCCGTCGATGTGTATCGGCCGCCCGGTCCGCACGTTCATCCCCAGCGTCTGCCGGGCGAGCGTCTCGATGCCTTTCATGCTCGCGCCCCCGCCGGTCAGCACGGCGCCGGCGTGGAGCCGGTGGATGACGTCCGCGTCTTCGAGGTTTTCGCGTATCATCGTGAACAGTTCCATCAGCCTCGCGTTGACCACCGTGTTGAGTGCGTGGCGCGACACCGTCCGCGTGTCCATCAGCGTGTTGTCGCCCTGCTCCACTTTCACCCTCGCTGGCGCGTCGCCGCCGGCTCCGACCATCGCGTTCGCCTCGATGGTCTTCAACCCCTCCGCCTGCATGTTGGTCGTCTGAAAGGCGTGGGCGATGTCGTTGGTGACGTGGTCGCCCCCGACGCCGATCACGCCGGTCGCCGCCGGGTAGCCGTCGGAGTACGCCGCGTAGCCCGTCGAACCGCCGCCGAGATCGATCACCAGCGCCCCGTTCCTGCGCTCGTGGTCCTCCAGCACCGCGTCGGCCGCGCACGTCGCGGCGAACAGCGGTTCGCGTATCTCGAGGTGCGCCGCGTCCGCCGCGGTGCGCGCGTCCTGTATGCGGTTGCGGTCGGCGTGTATCTGAAGGGTGTTGAGCTTCAGCACGTGCCCCGCCATGCCTTTCGGCGAGGCGATGCCCCCGAGGTTGTCGAGCACGTAGTCCTGCTCCGCGATGTCGAGCAGCTCCCTGTCCTTCGGCAGCGTCATCGACCGCGCCGACCTGATAACCTCGTTGATCTCGTCGTCGCCGACGCGCGCCCCCCCGACCTGCGCCGAACCGAAAAACGGGTCGGCGCGGATGTGCTGGCCGGAAACCGCGAGAAAGGCGTTGCCGACGGTGATCTTCGCCCCGGCGTCGGACTGCAGCCGCTCGACTTTCTGCAGCACCGCGCGGATGGACTGCGTCGCCTGGCTGATGTCCAGTATCTGGCTTTTGCGCACCCCGGTCGACGGTATCTCGGCGTGGCACGTCATCGAGAGCCGTTCGCCGTTTTCCGATTCCCCGATGGCGAGCACCGTTCTCGTGGTGCCGATTTCAAGCGCGGCGTAAAGATTCTTCATGGGTTCACAGCTTTCTCTGGGAGTCGGCGAATATCGCTTCCGGCAGGGTTGCGTTCCAAATCACGGTGTCGTTCGCCACCTTGCTTCTGATGGCCTTGGCGAGATTGGCGAGCCGTGCGCGCAGGTTCGCCGCCGACTGCGCCGTGTCTTCGTCCATGCCTTCCCACGCGATTTTCGCCTTCGAATAATCGCCGAGGGTGGCGAGCAGAAAGTCCGGCTTCGAAGTGTCCACCTCAAGTATGCCGAGGTCGGTGCAGCCCGGTTCGCGGGCCGCCTCGATCAGCCGCAGCGCGGCGAGCGATCGCCCGCGAAGCCTGCTGCCTTTCGCCGTGCCCGGCTTCTGCGGCTCCCGGATCGTCGGCAGGATGTGCGTGCCCCGCTGCCACACGAACACCATCCCCTCGGTGTCCGCCACCCTGCCGGTGACGCCGGTCCCGCCCCGCACGTTCATCCTCGCCACCGGCGTGCGCTCTTCGGCGACGACCGCGACCTTGTCGGGCAGCCGCCGCGATATCCTGATGTCCTTCAGGTTGGGTATGTTCGCCAACAGCTCTTCGCGCTTGCGCTTGAAGTCGATCGTCGCCAGATTCGCGCCGGTCTTCAGCCCGAGCCCCTCCGCGATGTTGTTCGGATGCACCATCTTGCCGGACGTGATCCTCACCTGCTCCGCCGGATCGGTGATGACGCACTGTTCCAGATATATGTCGCGCAGTTTGCCGTACCCGGCGAACGCGGCGATGCCCGTGACCGTCACCGCCACCGCCAGCCCCGCGAACGTCAGCCGTATGCGCCTGACGGGTTCTATCCTGATTTCCTTCATCTGTCGTAATCCGCGCTTTGAAGTATTCGGTCGCAGACCCCCGCGAACGTGAGCCCGGTCTTCATCCCCGCCTTCGGCACGAGCGAATGCGAGGTGAAGCCCGGCGATGTGTTGAGCTCCAGCACGTAGCAGCGGCCGAGCGGCGAAACTCTGAAATCGACCCGCGTGACGCCGCGGCAGCCGACCGCCCGGTAGGCGTCGACCGCGATGCCCTGCAGCCTGCCGGCGAGCGCGGCGTCTTCGAGAAACGGATACCGCGTCTCGTCGGAATTGTACTTTTCTTCGTACCCGTACCAGCCGTCTTTGGCGACGATCTCGATGACCGGCCACGCCTCGCCGTCGATCACCGCCACCGTGAACTCCCGCCCCGGCACGTACTCCTCGACCAGCGCCGGGTCGCTCCCCGCCAGCGCGAGCGCGCTCTTCCACTGCTCCTCCCGCGACACTTTGCTGATGCCGACCGACGAACCGTCGCACGGCGGCTTCACCACCAGCGGCAGCGGCAGCGGCGGCCGCTCGGCGCCGGGCGACGCCAGCGTCCATTTCGCCGTCGGCACCTTCGCCATCTCCAGCACCATCTTCGTCTTCACCTTGTCCATGGCGATGCGCGACGCCGCCGCGCCAGGCCCGGTGTAGGGCTTGCGAAGCCGGTTGAGCGCCTCCTGCGCGCCGCCGTTTTCCCCCCACCCGCCGTGCAGCGCTATGTACACCGCGTCGGCGTCGGCCGGCATCGCCGAAAGATCGTCCGCCTTCAGATCCACCGCGACGACCTCGTACTTGCCCAGCCCCGCCAGCGCAGCCGCCACGTTCCCGCCGGACTGCAGCGATACTTCGCGCTCGCTCGAGGTGCCTCCCATTAAAACCGCGATTTTCTTCATGGCGTAATTATAGCATATTATTGTGGTATAATACACCGGCTATGGCAACGAAAAAATTTCATCTCGTGGGAGTGGGCGGCGTCGGCATGGCCGGGCTCGCCCTGCTGCTGAAGTCGCGCGGGCATTCCGTCACCGGCTGCGACCTCAAGCCCACCCCCCGCACCCGCTGGCTCGAAGAAAACGGCGTCAGGGTGTTCGCCGGCCATTCCCCGGAGCATCTCGCCGGCGTCGACGAGGTTGTCGTCACCCCCGCCGTGCGCGGCTCCGAACCCGAACTCGCCGCCGCCCGTCTCCGCCCCCGGCCCCGGGTCAGCTCCCGCGGCGAGACGCTCGCCCGGCTCTTCAACGAAAGCGAAGGCATCGCCGTCTGCGGCAGCCACGGCAAAACCACCACCGCCACGTGGACCGCCAAACTCCTCCGCGCCCTCGGCGAAGACGTCTCCTGGTGCATCGGCGGCGAAACCGGCGGCTTCCCCGTCGCCGGCGCCGGCCGCGGCCCGCTCGTCGTTGAGGCCGACGAATCCGACGGCACCCTCGCGCTCTACCGCGCCAGAACCCTCGTCGTCACCAACTGCGAGTTCGACCACCCCGACCATTTCGCGTCCGCCGCCGAGTACGCCGCCTGCTACGAAACGGCGAAGAAAAACGCCGCCGACGTAATCGAGAGCGAACGCCTGCCGCAGGACTTCCCCGCAGTGCCGCTTTCGCTCGCCCCGCACAACCGGGCCAACGCGCGCGCCGCCGTCGAGGTCGCACTGCGCCGCGGCCACTCCGCCGCCGAAATCGCCGCCGCCCTCCCGGCCGTCGTCGCCGAACTCCCCGACCGCCGCTTCCAGAAAATAGCCGAGGGCGTCTACGCCGACTATGCGCACCATCCGACCGAAATCCGCTGTGCCGTCGGCATGGCGCGCCGCGTCTGCCGCGGCGTGCTGCGCGTGCTCTTCCAGCCGCACCGCCATTCCCGCACCAAAGCCCTCCTCCGCGATTTCCCCGCCGCGTTCGCCGGCGCCGGCGAAATCGTCTTCTGCCCCACCTACGCCGCGTTCGAGCCGCCCGTCGAAGGCGGCGGCTCCGCCGACCTTTACGCCGAAACGCGAAAGCAGTTCGCCGCCGCCGGATCCGCCGCGAAAATCTTCCTCGCCCGCAGCTGCGCCGAGGCGTGGGAACACGCGCGCAATTCCGCCCGCCCCGGCGACGTCGCCTTGCTCCTCGGGGCCGGCGACATCATCGATCTCGCCCCCGCCGCCGCCTCCGGCGAACGGACGCCCCCGCGCCGCCTCTGGATCGGCTCCGGCTCCAACACCTGGCGGTCGGACCTCAATCTCGACGTCAGCTACACGCGCACCTCCGGCCCCGCCGACGCCCCCGGCGCCTCCCTCGGCATCCCCTGGATGGCCGGCGTGCCGGGCACCGTCGGCGGCTGGATCAAAATGAACGCGGGCGCCTTCGGCCATTCCGTCTCGGAACTGATCGACAGGGTGAAAGTCGACGGCCGCTGGCTTTCCGCCGCGGAATGCGGCTTCGGCTACCGCCGCAGCGCCATCGACGGAGAAATCCAGGACTTCTCCCTGAAGCCTTTCGACGCGCCACCCGGCGCCGCCGCCGATTACCTGCGCCGCCGCCCGCGCTTCCCGCCGGGCACGTTCGGCAGTTTCTTCAAAAACCCCGAAGGCGGTTCCGCCGGACGCCTCCTCGAAACGGCGGGCGCGAAGTCGATGCGCGTCGGCGGCGCGTACGTCTGGAGCGGACACGCCAACGTGATCGTGCGCGGCGAAGGGGCGACGCCTTCCGACGTGCTCGCACTCGCGACGCTCATGCGCGACCGCGTGAAATTCCGTCTCGGCGTCGACCTCGAACCCGAGGTCTGCGGCGTCGTGACGCCGGCTTAACCCGCGGCCGGCACTTCCGGCAACTGCGCGAAACTCTCCGCCAGAGCTTCGTCAGACGGCGGAAAATCGTCCATCGCGCCGTCGTTGTACCTGCCGTACGCCACCATGTCGAAGTAGCCCGTGCCGGTGAGCCCGAAGACGATTGTCTCGGCCTTGTTCTCCGCTTTGCAGCGGAGCGCTTCGTCGATCGCCGCGCGTATCGCGTGGGCCGACTCCGGCGCGGGCAGCGTGCCTTCGGTGCGCGCGAACGTCGTCGCCGCCTCGAACACCGACGTCTGCTCCACCGCGCGCGCCTCGATCAGCCCCTGGTCGTAAAGTTCCGAAAGCATCGCGCTCATGCCGTGGTAGCGCAGCCCGCCGGCGTGCGACGGCGACGGTATGAACGAACTCCCCAGCGTGTACATCTTCTGCAGCGGACACACCCTCCCCGTGTCGCAGAAGTCGTATGCATATCTGCCGCGGGTGAACGAAGGGCAGCTCGCCGGCTCCACCGCGATTATGCGGTAGTTTTCTTCGCCGCGCAGTTTCTCGCCCATGAACGGCGCGATCAGCCCCGACAGGTTTGACCCCCCTCCGGCGCAGCCGATGATGACATCGGGCTTCTCCCCGAGTTTCTTCAGCGCGGCTTCCGTCTCGAGCCCGATCACCGACTGGTGCAGGCAGACCTGGTTGAGGACGCTGCCCAGCAGATACCTGGCGTCGGGCAGCTTGAGCGCGCGCTCAACCGCCTCGGAAATCGCGCAGCCGAGTGACCCCGTCGTCCCGGGATGCTCCGCGTTGATCTTCTTGCCGATGTCGGTCGTCATCGACGGTGAGGGCGTCACGTCCGCGCCGTAGGTGCGCATCACCTCGCGGCGGAACGGTTTCTGCTCGTACGAGCATTTCACCATGTAGACGTGGCACTTCAGCCCGAAGAAGGCGCTCGCCATCGAAAGCGCCGTGCCCCACTGCCCCGCCCCGGTTTCAGTCGTGACGTCGGTCAGCCCCTGCTCTTTCGCGTAGTACGCCTGCGCGATCGCGCTGTTTAACTTGTGCGAGCCCGACGTGTTGTTGCCTTCGAACTTGTAGTAGAGCTTCGCCGGCGTGCCGAGCGCCTTTTCGAGAAAGTACGCGCGTATGAGCGGCGACGGGCGGTACATGCGGTAGAAGTCGCGTATCGGCTGCGGTATCGGTATCTGCGGCGTGGTGTCGTCAAACTCCTGACGCACGCTCTCCCGGCAGAATACGCGTTCGAGTTCCTCCGCCGTGACCGGCTTCAATGTCGCCGGGTTGAGCATGGGCGCCGGCTTTTTCTTCATGTCCGCACGGATGTTGTACCATGCCTTCGGCAGTTCGTCTTCGGCGAGATACGTCTTGTAGGGCGCTTCAACCCCGGTTCGGATGTTCATCTGTTTTTCCCTTCGGTTTTCCTTTAACTTTCTGAAATCTGAATCGCGGTGAATAATAACAAAACCACGCGCCACTTGTCAATGCGCCCATCAACCCCGCACGCTTATCCCGATTTTTACGGGATAATTTGCCCCGAAAGTGCGCCATCCCCCTGTAAACCCAGCCCCGAAGTCAACTCCGATGGCCTGCAAAGAAGGCTCCGCTACCGCTGCGCCCGAAGCTTCGCGCACCCTGGCCGCTCAGAGGTTCAGCATCATTTGCATTGGTTTGCACTGCTGCTATAGCAGAAAACAGGGGGAAATGCCGTCAAAAATCGGGGTATGCGTGGAGATATGGCCTGATTGACGGCAGTCGCTGGCTGGTGAACGCGAATGGCGAATGTGTTGCGGGCGGGCAGAATAGAGGCGCGAGAACCCTCGCATGGCTTTAGCCGCTCGCGGGGGTACCCACTTTTCGATTTTGGGGTACCCACTTTTCGATTTTGGGGTACCCCTTTGC
>JAGCAM010000076.1 GCA_017652705.1 Kiritimatiellia bacterium
CGTTCGGCGTCGTCCGCGGCCAGGTGGAAGACGTCGCGCGCGAATCCGGTGCGCCGGGTGACCGTTCGCGGCCCGACGTCGATTTCATCTACCGCCACAAAACCGCCGACCTCTTCTCCGCGGCGGCGAAGATGGGGGCGCTCTCGGGCGGCGGCGACGCAGCGGCGGTCTCGAAACTCGCAGAGTTCGGCCGTTGCCTCGGGCTGGCTTTCCAGTACGAAGACGATCTGCTGGACGGCGACGGGCTGTGTTCTCCCGGGGAAACGGCGCGCCTGGCCGCCGAAACCACCGCCGCTGCGGTAGCCGCGCTGGAAGGTCTGCCCGGCGACGCCTCGTTCCTCCGCGATATAGCCCGCGGTCTCGTCGGCCGCGGCAGGTAGGCGGCGGCGGTGGTCCCAACTCAGGTATAACGCTCTATATGTCTGCTTCAATTGTAAAAATCACGGCCGGCCGTGTCGCGCGCACGGTCGCAAGACAGGCGTTCGGGCTGGCCATACTCGCGTGCGCGGTCGTTTCATTTTCGTTTCCCGGATGCTTTCACGCCTGGTTCGGCGTCAAACTGACGTCGCTGGTGGTGCCGGCCATCCAGATTATCATGTTCGGCATGGGCACTACTCTGTCGCTTGACGACTTCCGCCGGGTGGCGAAATGCCAGTGGACCGTTTTCACCGGCGTTTCACTCCAGTTTCTGGTCATGCCGCTGGTCGGCTTCGCGCTGGCGAAAACCTTCGGCCTCACCGGCGAGGTGGCTGCCGGCTGCGTGCTGGTCGGCTCCGTCGCGGGCGGCACGGCTTCGAACGTCATCGCCTATCTCGCCAGGGCGAACGTGGCGCTTTCGGTGACGATGACCTGCTGCTCGACGCTGCTTTCGCCGTTTCTGACGCCGTTGGCGATGAAGTTCCTGGCGGGGCGCTTCGTGGCGGTCGACGCCTGCGCGATGTTCGTCTCGATCCTCGAGGTCGTGCTGGTCCCGGTCGTCGCCGGCGGACTGTTCCGCCGGGTGTTCCGGCGCACGCTTGAAACCCGCAAGGCGGTCTGCGATCGCATCCTGTCGACCGTGTCCATGACGGGAATCTGCTTCACGATCCTTGCGCTGACCGCGCCGAGTCGCGCGACCTTCCGCGAAGCCGGCGCACTCATCGTCGCGGCGGCGGTTCTCCACAACACGATCGGGTTTGCATCTGGCTATTGGCTGACCCGCCTGCTCGGACGCTGGCTGCCGCTGGGCGAGACCGACGCGCGGACGGTGGCGATCGAAGTCGGGATGCAGAACGGCGGCATGGCCGGCGCCTTGGCGGTCGGCGTGCTGGGCAGCGCCGTCGCCGCGCTGCCGGCGAACGTTTTCTCGATCTGGATGAATTTCTCCGGTTCGCTGATCGCGGGCTACTGGAGCCGCAGGCCTTCGAAATAAGTTTTATGTCAATAATTCTCGATGAGTAGATGCCCAACTTTCCTGTCGCTCCGGTTCATGAAACTAACTTGATACGTTTTGTCGAAAATATTTCTCAATTCTAAATGCCCTTTCGCAAATAGGAGCATTGCCTTCCAGAAATCGTTGATTGCTCTTGCAATGGCAAACATCTTTGCATCTTGATTTTCAACTGCGCGATAAAAAGCTGTCAACTCAGGCTTATCGTTAATGAAATATTGACAGGCGTTGCACCATGCGGCGTTTTCGTGAGCTTTCGTGTATCAACATCCCAACCTGCCATAAAACGGCACATGCCAAAACTCAACCTCATCTCGCCAAGGTGTGGGACGGGAGCAGGGGCAGGGGCGGGGACAACCTCGGCTACACGCTCTGCATGGCGATCGCCTGCGAGAGCGGATGCCGGAAGATAGTGCCGCTCATGCTGCGGCTGTGGTCGACCGTCATCTGCTCAACTGGGGCGGAAGGACGGACAGGTCGAAGGTTCTGGCGGCCAACCACTCGAAGTCCGCGAAAACCGCGCAAGGCTCTCCAGGGGCTCGACGGCGTTTCCCAAAGGTGGGGATATTCCAGTCCGCCACTTCTATTGCGGACGGCGGCGGAAATTTGATACAATAATAACAAAGATGTTCCGGGGGCGACTGGGCGCAGTCGGAGCCGGAAGAAAAGTTCAACTGAAACGGGAATGCCATGAAAAGCAATGCTGCATGGTTAGACAGGATCATTTGTTCATGCGCGGCGTTCGCAGCCGCGTCGTTCGCGTTTTCGGCGGCCGCATCGCCGATGACTTTGTACTGGCGCGGGGGTTCCGACGCGCTCGCCGACAACGCCGACAACTGGGTTGACGCCAACGGCGACCCGGCGGGCAGGGCGCCGGAGACCGGCGACACGGTCGTTCTCGACAGCGGCAACGCCGCCATGACCTGGAATCTCGACGGCGTCGCCCCCGCCGCCTGGTCGCAGACCGCCGGTTATTCCGGCACGGTAACTTTCCAGACCGGCATATCCCGCACCGCTTCAGGCACCGCCTACACCGCGCACGGCGTGCTGGACGAGGACGGCGTCACCAGAATTCTGCGGGTGACCGGCGACGTTACCGTCGACGGCGGCAAGTGGACCCACTCCGCCAACCCCTCCATGAAATCGACCGACGCCGCCTGGGCGGACGGCAAGGGCATCTACCGTCTCGTCGCCGAGATTGGCGGCGACTACCACCTCGGCGCGAGCGCCACGGTGGACGTGATTTCCGCGGGCTTCAGGCAGAATCAGGGGCCCGGGTTCGGCAGTTCCGAAGTCGGGGCTTCCCACGGCGGCATGGGCATGCGCATCAGCGCCGACTACACCGGTCTTGAAAAAGGCGTTGGGCACGGCTGTTACGGGTCGGTGAAAAAGCCGGAGACGCTCGGCTCCGGCGGCAATTTGGCCTCGTCGGTCGGCGGCGGTGCGGTCAGACTCGACGTCGCCGGCCGGGCGACCGTCGCCGGCGCCGTGCTGGCTGGGGTCAAGGCCGACACCGGCAGCGGCTGGGGCTCCGGCGCGGGAGGTTCCATCTACATCAGGGCTGGTTCGCTTGAGCAGACCGGCGTGATCGCGGCCGACGGCGGGGCGATCGGCAACTGTTCGCCGGGCGGCGGCGGACGCGTTTCAATGGTGGTCACCGGGGCGAACGCCGATTTCGCCTTGGCGACGCCTGACAACGTAACCGCTGCCGCGGGGACCAGCAGAGGCTTCGCCAGATTGGCTTCGCCCGGCTCGGTGTATTGGGAAAAGCCGGCGGACAACGGGCGCGGCGAACTGGTGGTGAGGGGCGGCGATTACAAGCCGACCTACGGCCACGGAATGCAGATTTTTGAAACGGGCGATGCGACCGACAACGACTTCTCACGAATAACCATGCTCAAGCAGGCGTCGATTTGCATTTCCCGCGGCGGGGTGTTGAAGACCGACGCCGTCAAGACCGACGGCGACACCGACAAAAAAATCATTTTCCTTACGGGCGGCACGATCAATCACACCGGCGGCGAATTCACCAACGCCTACCTTAATGTCTGCGCATGCCTGAAAGATCCGCCGACGGCGGGGGCGGTCGCATATCCAAGTTCAATCATAATCGGCGGTGGGGCGGGCGTGTACCGTGCGGTCTCCACCGGCGAGAACGTGTTCGACGCGCCGATTTCACTTAACTGCGACATGCATATCGCGAGCGGAGCGACGGTGACCCACACCTCGAAACGTTCGTTCAACACCTTGAAGTTGACATCCGCCACGGGCAAGGTCGATCTCGCGGTGAACGGATCGATGACGATCGACGCCGGCGGCGAAGTGACGGTCAAGGCGAAGGGCTATGTCGCCGGCACCGGCCCGGGCAGACCGATGGCGACCGGCCGCATAGGAGGTTCGCACGGCGGCGAGGGGGCTTTTCAGACCGATGCCGATTATTATTCGCTGGCGCATTCGGTTTGCTACGGGTCGATACGGGAACCGGTAGATTACGGTTCCGGCTCCAGCGCTTATTGCGACGGCGGCGGCGCGGTGAAGCTGGGTGTTTCGGGGGCGCTTACGGTGAACGGGAAAATCACCGCCGAGGGCGGGTACGGGGCGAGCTCCAACGAAGAGGGCGCCCAGGGCGCCGCGGGGGGCAGCGTTTGGGTGTCGGCCGGTTCGCTCGCGGGCTCGGGTGAGATACAGGCCAACGGCGGCATGACGTGGCACTACTGCCACTCAGCGGGCGGCGGCGGCCGCGTGGCGGTCACGCTGACCGGCGCGAACTCCGACTTCGACGCGTTCCGCGCGGCGGGCGGCGTTATCACCGCGAACGGCGGCCGCTCTAAACATGCCGCCGGTTCTTCTCACGCCGGCGCCGGAACAGTTTATCTGCGCACCGGTTCGCAGGGGGAAAAGGATGGCTCGCTGATCGTCGCCAACGAAAACACCCCGAACAAAGTCGGCAAGACGATAATTTCACCGCAGGTTCTTGACGCCGAAGTGGGCTGCGTGACGGTCACCAACGGCGCCATGCTGGTCGTCGACGACGGGCGGACGCTGACGGTGCGGGGCGACTGGTTCGTCGCGGCGGGTTCGGCGATATCGAACGGCGTGGATTCGACGGTGGTGTTTACCGGGCGGGTGGGCGAGGTTTCGGAGATTTCGGGGTCGAACGAATTCTGCAACGTCGCTTTCGCCGCGCCCGGCAAGACTTACAAGTTCGACACCGCGTCGATGTTCGCGATACGGCCCGGCGGAGTGTTGACCGTGCAGGGCGCGGCGAACGCCGAAGTGAAGCTGCGTTCGTCGGCGGACGGCGTGCGCTGGCCGATGAACTTCAACGCCGGCGCGGTCGCTGCGGTCGACCGCGCAGACGTGAAGGATTCCGGCAACATCGGCGCCACCGTCACGGCGTACCACTCCGTCGGCGCCGCCGCGAACAACGTCGGCTGGAACATCATCGGCGAGATAGTGGCCGGCGACAATTACTGGAACGGCTCCGCCGACGCCAATTGGGACAATTCCGACAACTGGTCGCTGGGGCGCACCCCGGTCGCGGGAGACACGGTGATAATAACCAATCTCGCCGCCGGCGGCTATCCGGTTCTGGCGGCGTCATTCGCGGGCGACGCGCTGAGCGTCGGCGCCGGCGCGGCGCTCACCGTCAACGGGACGCTTTCGCTGTCGTCGCGGTTGGCGGTCAAGGGGGCGTTGAGCGGAACGGGGCTGGTCGAATTCGGAGGGTCCAGTCTCGATTTGACCGGGGGGAGCGTCGATTTCGGGGGCGTTTTCACCATAACCGGTTCCGCGGAACTGACGGCGGATTTCACCGGGGACGAGCTGGGCGCGCTGACGCTGTCGCGCACCGGCGGGGCGGTTAATCTGCCGGCCGGCGCCGCGGCGGGGCGTTTCACCGTTTCCGGCTCCGGCAGCGTCATCTGCGGGGCGGGCTCGGCGATCAGCTGCGAAGAGGTCCGCATCGACGGTCTGATCGGGGGGGCTCCGTCGATACAGCTCGCTTCCGCCGGCGGCGCCGCGTGGTATCTGCGGGCAACGCGCTTCGCGAGGGTTAACGGGGTCACGGTTCGCGATTCGCACGCTGACGGGGTGCCGGTCTACGCGACGTCGTCGGTGTCCGCCGGCGGCAATGAAAACTGGTATTTCAGCGGAACGCAGTGCACGTGGACCGGTGCCGCGGGCACCGGGTCGTGGCACGACGCCGGCAACTGGAGCGGCGGGGAGGTGCCGGGTGCGGATGATTCGGTCATTGTCGGCGCCGGGGCGAAAGTGCGCGCGGGGTCGGCGGCGACGGTTCGCGACATGTACCTCGAAGGCGGCGAGACGGTGTTCGACGGGGCGCTCGGCGTCGGGGGGGGGGTCGACGTCGGCGACGGCGCCGTGCTGGCGCTGAACGCGGCTTCGACCGTGCAGAACGCGGTGATGGTGCGTTCCGGCGGAGTGCTGACGCATTCGGCCAACACCAACGCGGCGCTCACGGCCGGCGTGACCAACCGCATCGATCTCACGGTGGGCGGCGACATGACGGTGGAGGCCGGCGGCATGATCGATCTTTACGCCAAGGGGTTCCCGGCGGGCAAAGGGCCGGGCGCCGGCAATGTCGGCAGAAGCGGCGCGTCGCACGGCGGACGCGGGTCTGACGCCGCCGACGCCAGCCATGTCAAACCCTGCTACGGGTCCATACGCGAACCGGTCACTCTCGGCAGCGGCGCTTCGCAGGCCGGCGGCGGCGCGGCGCGGCTGACGGTGGGCGGCGTTCTGCAGTTCGACGGCGAATTGAACGCGGAGGGGCTGTATATCACCGGCGCCAACTCCTATCTGGGTAATTACGGCGGCGCCGGCGGCAGCTGCTGGATCACCTGCGGCGAACTGCGCGGCGGCGGAACTTTCAACCTTAACGGGGCGAGGGGCACCGGTTCCTGGCACGGCGCGGGCGGGCGCTTCGCCCTCTGGCAGACCTCCGCCGCCGGAACCAACGCCTTCACCGGGTCGATAACCGCCTACGGGGGGATGACCGACACCGGCATCGGCACGCTGACGTCGCGGCCGGACTCCTCCTGCGGCACGATATTTTTCCACAACGCCGGCGACGCGGCGAACGGCGGCACGCTGGTGCTTGACAACAAAAACGGCTGCCACAACGAGACGCACTACTATCCGTCGGCGCCTTCGAAGACCGATTTCCCCGCCGGCGACGACCCCGTCGGCGCGTTCGCGGAGGTGTCGGTGGTGCTGCGCAAGGGGGCGGCGTTGAACCTCGTTGCCGACGTCGCCGTGCGTGACATCGACGTGCAGGCGTCGTCCACCAAGCCGAAGATGCGGCTCAACGGATACCGGCTCAAGGTTGAAACGCTCGCGCACCGCGGCGGGAAGGGCTGGGGATACGCCTATGAAGACTGCGTGACCGACGGCGACACCGCCGGCGGGGCGGTCGTCTGGCCCGCGCTCGGCTTCATGCTTCTTCTGCGGTAGGGGGGTTGAATTGTCGCGGTGAAATGTAGTATAATAAACGGCAACATGAGATTGAAAAAGGTAGCAGCGATTTTCGCATCGGCGGTGGTGTCGGCGTTCCCGGCGTTTGCCGACGAGCCCGCCGCCGCGAAGTCAGGGGAGGCGGCCGCGGCGGAAACCGCGCAGGAGCCGCCGGCGGAGAATCCGGAGCTCGAGGCGGAGGTCGCCTACGTCGAGGCGCTGGTCACGTTCGGGTTCCCCGATTTCGCGGGTCCGGTTATCGAGGCCACGAAGAAGCGCTGGCCCGAGACGGAGGCGAGGTTCTTCGCGATCGAGGTGCGGGGGCTGCTGGCGCTGGGCAAATTCGACGAGGCGGAGAAGAAGATCGCCTCGCTGCCCGACCGCAAATCGGCGAAGTACTGGGCGGCGCGGCTGGAGGTCGCCAACAACTATTTCGGGCGCGGGCAGAAAGAGGACTGCATGAAGATTTACGGCGAGTTCTTCGAAGCGTTCAAGAAGCCGCCGCCGGAAATCCGCAAATTCTTTCTCGCCGCCTGCTACGCCTACGGACAGCTGCTCATCGGGGATTCGCAGTTCGCGAAGGCGGCGGAGCGGTACGCGTCACTGCTGGGTCAGCTGCGCGAAGGCGACGACGAGTGGTGCAACGTCGCGTGCGAGACGGTCGAGCTGTACCTCAGGCTCGCGAACGCGGCGGGCGAACCGTCGAAGAAGAAGGAACGCGCCGACTGGCTCGCCAAGGCCGGCAAACTGGCCGACAAACTGCTCTGGCAGATTGAAAAACCGGTGTATTTCGGGCGGGCGGTGTCGATGAAAGCCCATATCGAGCAGATGAAGGGCGACGTCGACAAGGCGTCGGCCATCATCGAAGAGTACAAGCCGCAGCTGCAGGAGATCCACGCCCAGATACTGCGGTACGATCCCGAAGGCAAGCTCGGGCTGCTCAAGCAGTCGCCGCTTCCGGAGTGCATGTATCTGCAGTCTAAGATGCTCTGGGACGAAGCGCAGGCGGAATTCAAGAAGAAGCCGAAGTGCGACGACGAGCGCGTCAAGGCGCTGATGTTCGGGCCGAAGGACAAGAGCGGGCGGCGTCAGGGCTCGAAGGGGGCGTTCAACATGGCGGTGAACGTTTTTCTCAATTACGAGACGAGCGCGTGGGCGCCGGCGGCGGGCGATCTTTCCGAGGAGATAAAGGCGTTCGCCGAGAAACAGTACAAGGCGAAGATAAAAACCCGCGTCACGGCCGAGCAGATCGCCAAGGTGCG
Source organism: Kiritimatiellia bacterium (assembly GCA_017652705.1). GTDB lineage: Bacteria > Verrucomicrobiota > Kiritimatiellia > RFP12 > UBA1067 > UBA1067. The sequence continues at coordinate 8,167 of JAGCAM010000076.1, forward strand.
GGCGGCGCAGTTCAAGGAAGCGCACGAGAAGTTCCTGCAGCAGCGGTATCTGGAGGCCGTCGACGCGTATTACGCGGTGCTGGCGCGGTATCCGGAGTTTCCGGAATCGCTCGTGGCGGTGGAGAACATCGCCTCGTGCTATCTCGATCTGGTGCTGGAGACGAAGGACGACGCGAAGAAAGACGAGTACCGCATGAACGCCGACGCGGTCGAGGGGTATCTCGCGGAGAGGTTTTCCGGCTCGCCGAACCGGGCGATGATGATGGCGGCGGGCGACGCGGTGATAAGGCTGGCGGCGAAGGAGACGCAGTACAAGAACCCCGCGCGCGCTGACGCGCTCTACACCGCGTTCTTCGTCAACTACGTGAAGCACCCGCTGGCGGCGACGCTGGCCGCGTCGAAGGCGGGCGAATACCGTCAGGCGGAGCGTTACTCCGACGCGATAAAGTACTACGGCATAATCGCCGAACATTACACGAACACGCCCCACTACGCGGCGGCGCTCGCGCAGCTTTCGTTCTGCCACGGCAAACTCGGCGACAAGAAGGAGGAGATCGACTACATCACGCGGTATCTCGACATCGAGACGGTCAAGATACGCCGGCTGCAGGCGCAGTTCCAACTCGCGCAGATGTACCAGCGCGACGGGCTGGAGATACTCGCGGCGGCGGGCACCAACGACGCGCCGGAGGCGGTCGAGGCCGACGAGCGCCACGGCACCGCGCAGATCGTGCGCGCCGTCAAGCAGTTCAACGGCTTTGAAAAACAGGCGGCGGAGGCGGTCAAAGACCCGTCGACGCCGGAGGCCGACATCGCGAAGTACGGGGAGCTCCGCGAAGCGGCGATGTTCATCGTCGGCGAGTGCTGGAGCCGCATGAACCGCCCGGAGAAAAACCTGAAGCTGTACCGCGAGAACGCGGCGAAGTGCTACGAGGCGTACGTCGGGGCGTACCCCGAGGGCAAATTCGCGAAGTACGCCTACGGCAAGCTCGGCACGATTTACACGGCGCTCGGCGACATGGCGAAATCGAAGGACGCGCTGGACCGGCTTTCGCGCAAGTTCCCCGATTCGGACGAAGCGAAGAACGCGAAGCCTCGTCTGGCGAAGAACCTGATCGAGATGGGCATGCGCAGGGAGGGAGCCGAGATATACGCCGAGATGCTGCGCACCGACGGCGCGTACACCGCGCAGCAGTTCGTGAACGCGGGCGAAGCGCTCATCGACGCGAAAAGCTGGGATCTCGCCAACCAGGCGTTCAACAAGGCGGTTCGGCTGGCGGGCACGAATCAGGTGGTGACGGTGGCGAAGGCCCGGCTCGGGCTGGCGAAAAGTTCGTGGAAGCAGGGCTCGCTTGCTGAGGCGCGGGAGGCGTTGGATCTCTTTCTCGCGGATCCGAAGATGGCGAAGATGGCCATCGCGGCGGACGCGAATTTCATGCTGATCGACGTCGCGTCGGACCAGGGCCGCACGGAGAAGGACTCGGCGCTGCGCGGCAAATGCTTCGGCGCGGCGATCGGCGCGCTTAAGAAAGTGCGGCAGTACTGGAAAAACAAACCGCAGTGGGAGCAGGACCGGCTCGACCTCGTGTCCGGCGACGTGCTGATAGACCGGATGAAGGCCGAGGAGGCGATGGGGCTCAAAGAGGAGGCGAAGGAGACCTGCGGCAAGGCGGCGGCGGTTTTTCAGGTGTTTCTGCAGTCCCACGGGGTGAGCGACAGCCGCCCGCTCGACAAGATGGAGGCGGGCGAAGTCGAGAATCTCGAGCGGGCGTACGCGACGATGGTGCCGCTCTTTTCGAAGCTCGGCGCCGAGCAGGCCGACCGCGTGCTTAAGTTCGGCCAGGAGTATCTCGACCTGTTTCCGAACGGCAAGGCCCGCACCGCGGTGGCCAACTGCATGAACCAGGCCAAGGCCGACATGCCGGCGGCGAAAAAACAATGAAAGAATCAAGGAGGGTGAAAATGCTGAAGAAGTTTCTTGCCGTCGCGGCGGCGGCCGCCGCCGCGGAACTGTTCGCCATACAGGGCACTCTTTCGACCGAGTCGGAGTCGCTGACCGGCGAAATCAAATGGCACGCGCGCAACAAGCAGTATGTCGTTTCGGTGAAAAAAGGCTCGACGGTGGTGGACATGGAGCGCAAACTCGAAGACGTGGTTTCGCTCGACATCCCCAAGCCGGCGGGTTTCGACAAAGCGGTGCAGGCGGTGGAAAACGGGCAGGGCGCTTCGGCGATCGGAACGCTGTCGAAAATCGTGTCGGAATACCGCATGCTGAAGTGGGACAAGCCGTCCGGGCGGTATCTGGTTCTCGCGTATCTCGCGGCCGGCAACCCGCAGAAGGCCTATGACGCGTGCGCGCCGATCGTGGCGGAAGACAAGTCGGCCGCCTGGTCGGGCGAACTCGCTTCGGCGTACTGGCAGGCGCTGCAGAAACTGGGCAAGCGCGAACAGCTTGAAGGACTGCTGAAAAAAGCGGCGTCGTCGGGTAGCCGGCAGGCGTCCGCCGCGGCGCTGGTGATGCGCGGCGATCTCATCGTCGCGGCGTCGAACGACGCCCCGGAGGAACTTAAACGGGCGCTGCGCGACGGCTATCTGCGGGTGGCGCTCATGTACCAGGACCAGGAATGCAGGCGTGAACGCGGCGAAGCGCTGCGCAAGGCGGCGGCGTGTCTCGACAAGCTCGGGCAAGGGTCGCGCGCGGAACCGCTGCGGGCGCAGGCGAAAGCTCTCTGACGGATCCCGGCGGCACAGCCGTCCGGAGGCGTAAATTAAACAAAAGGGAAACTACGAAGATGAAGATGAGCAAAATCAAAAAAACGGTCATGGCGGCGGCGATTGTCTTCGGGACTTGCGCGGCGCCGGTGGCGGCGTTCCATTCCTTCGGCCAGGAACTGACCGACGCCGAAGGCAACAAGGTGGACGCGAACGCGGCCGCCCCGCAGTCGAAGAAATCGGGCGGCGGGTTCTACGACATCGTGTTCGGCTCCGGCATAGTGGGCATGATCCTCTGGTTCGCCCTGTTCGGCGACGGTGCCCTGGCGATCTATTTCTCGATTGACTCGTCGGTGCTGATCAAGCCCGACAAACTGATGCCGCGGCGGTTGATGGACGGGGTGCAGGCCGCCATGGCCGAGGGCGACGTGGTGAAGGCGATGGAGGTGTGCCAGCAGAACCCGTCGGCCATGGCGTCGATCGTGATGGCGGCGTTCCAGCACATTGAAGAGGGCTTCGAGGCTATTCAGGAGGCGGTTACCGCCGCTTCGGACCTGGAGCAGGAGAAGATCCAGCAGCGGCTGAACTGGATTTCGGTGTGCGGCAACCTCGGCCCGTCGCTGGGTCTGCTCGGTACCGTCCAGGGCATGATTCTCACCTTCCAGGCGCTGGCTTCCGGCGGCGCGGGCGACGCGTCCGCGCTCGCGAGTTCGATCGGCCAGGCGCTGTGGACGACCGCGGGCGGGCTTATCGTGTCGATTCCGTCGATCACCGTGTTCTATTCGCTGCGCAACAAGGCCAACCGGCTCATTCTCAAGATGACCGCGATGACGATGGAGATTCTCAACGGGCTGAGAAACGTGTCGGTCGAGGCCGGCGCGGAGGAGGCGCTGCCGGCGGAGGAAGTGCCCGCTTGACGTCCGGCACGGCCTCCGGCCGCGCGGAAGTGAAGGGATACCGAGCCAATGGCAAGAAAGTCACAGGAGAATCCGACCCTCGACATGACGCCGATGATCGACGTCGTGTTCGAGCTCATCATCTTCTTCGTCGTCACCCTCACCGAGGCGCAGCGCAAAGACGAGACGATCGAGCTCGAGGACGGAAAGCACGGCATCGTGCTCACGCCGGAGGAACTGCCTCCGACGCACATGCAGATCGACATCGCTAGCCGCGACAAGACGGGCAAGTACCTGCCGCGGGGGCGCATCACAATGGGCGACCGGGAGATTTCGCCGAGCGAAATCGGGCTGCGCGTCAAAGAACGGCTTCGCAAGATCGGGGAATTCCCGGTATTGATCAGGGCTGATTTCAACTGCCGCCACGAGGCGGTGGCGAGGGTGATGAACGCCTGCACCGAAGCCGGTCTGTGGAAGATTTCGTTCATGGCGGTCGGCGAGGACAAGACGTCGAAACCCGGCCGCCCGGGGCGCAAACACCTCGACGCCCTCAACCGCAGGGGGGGCAGATAGCATGGCGAGGAAACCGCAGGAACAGCCGCAGCTCGACATGACGCCGATGATCGACGTCGTGTTCGAACTCATCATCTTTTTCGTCGTCACCATCAAGCAGGAGGACCTTTTCACCAGATTGAACGCCAACCGGCCGGCGCCGTCGACCGGTTCCTCCTCCAGCGATTCCGATACCACGGTTACGATCGAAATCGGCAAGGGGCGCGACGCCAACGGCGTGCTGGTCTACAACAAGCGCGAAATGCGCCGCAAGGAACTCGACCAGAACCTCCGCGAAGTGTCCCGCACTTCGAAGAAAACGCCGATCATCATACGGTGCACGGAGGATTCCCCCCACAAGGCTCTCGTCGACGTGCTGGACATCTGCTACCGCAACGAGCTGTTCAGCGTGAGCATTTTCACTATGTAAGGGAAAGGAGGGGCGGACATGGCGGAAGAAGACATCTACGAAGACGGCATGGCCGAAGAAGAAGCCCCGCTTTCGGCGGAGGAGCTTTTCGAGCTGCACAAGGCCGAAATCGAAGCGGCGTTCGAAGAGAAGGGGTTCTTCCGCCGGATGAAGGACATGTTCGCCGGCCTTTCGAAGCCGCGGTCGTCGCCGGAGTACAAGCTTGCCCGGACCGAACTGCAGCGTCTCGCCGCGCCGCTTGCGGCCATACTGCTGCCGACGCTGATGGTGATAATACTGATCGTCGTGACGGCAATTTCCGGGCAGACCAAGCAGACGATTCAGGTGGACATCGCCAAGGTGCAGGAGGAGGAGCCCGCTCTTGAGGACAAGCAGGAGCAGGAGGACATCGAAGAACCCCCCGAAGAGACGGTTGACGTGCAGGTCGACACTCCGGTCGTGGGCCCGGTGACCGACATGGTAACGCCCACGGTGACGCCGACGACCGAACCGGTTTCGGTGAAACCCGCCGCGCAGGATTCGGTCGCGCTCATCAAATCGCCGATCACCATGAAATCGATGATCGGTTCGCGCACCCCCGGTTCGATCGGCGCCATGACGCGGGGCGGCGCCGGCTACGGCGACGCGCGAACCGAAGGCGCGGTGCTGAAGGCGCTCAGATGGCTGAAGAAAACCCAGAGCGCGAACGGTTCATGGCAGTCGATCGCCAACACCGCCCTCGCGGTGCTCGCCTACCTCGCCCACGGCGAAACCCCCGCTTCGAAGGAGTTCGGCCAGACGGTGCAGAAGGCGATTCAGTATCTGATCGACGCGCAGACCAGCAACGCCCAGGGCGAGGCCACATACCGCGGCGTCGACGGCAACGAATACGCCACCCTCATAGTTACCTACGCGCTCTGCGAGGCTTACGGCATGACCCGCAACCCCAACGCCAAAATCGCCGCCATGCGCGGCCTGGAGCGGATCGTCAAGAACCAGTCGCCGACCGGCGGGTGGGACTACAAGATCAACAAAAACTCGACCCGCGACGACATGTCGTTCGAAGGGTGGGCGCTTCAGGCGATAAAGGCCGGCAAAATGGCCGGGCTCCATCCTGAAGGTCTCGACGAATGCATCAAAAAGGCGATACGCTGCCTCAAGACCCGCAACTTCAAAAACATCGGGTTCAACTACACCGCCGGCGGCGCGGCGACCGGCCTCACCGCCACCGGCTGCCTCTGCATGCAGCTGCTCGGCTTCATGAACGAGCCAGAGGTGAAAACCTCGCTCGACACCATGCGCGAGTGGAAGCCCGTCTTCGAGGCCAAGGGTGTGCTGAAGCCGGGCGGCCCGACGCCGGGAACCTCGCCGCAGTACTACTGCTACTACGCCGCGCAGTGCAAATACCAGGCCGGCATGTGCCAGGGCGCCACGCCGATCAACGTGAAAACCTGGCAGGAGTGGAACTCCGCCATGAAGGCGCTTTACCCTTCGTCGATAATCACCCTGCCGGAAACAATCGAAGGCATCGACGGCAAGCCAAAGGCGATCGGTTACTGGAAACAGGGCTACAACAACCCGACGATGGGCACCTGCCTCGTGGCGCTGCAGCTCATGGTCTATTACCGTTATCTGCCGACCACCCAGGTCGAAGCCGCCAAACCCGTCCAGGATGAAAGCAGGAAGGACGGCAAAAAGTCAAAGGAAGTCGAAGTCGAGGTGGACATCTGACGTCCGTCGGACTGCGGGCGGGAAATGTCTTTTTCGTTTTTTCTGGCGCTGAAATACTTGAAGCCGAAACGCTCCGTCGCTTCGGTGATAACCTGCGTGTCGGTGATCGGCGTGATGCTGGGGGTGGCGGTGGTCATCGTCGTACGCAGCGTCATGACCGGCTTCGGCGACATCTGGGAAGAGAAAATTCTCGACTTCAAGCCCCATGTGTCGCTGCTGCCGGCCGACGGCAACGTGATCCACGGCGAGGACGGGCTGGCGGAGCGTCTGCGCACCGTGCCCGGCGTCACCTGCGTCACCCCCGAAATCGACACCCGGGTTCTTCTTTCGCACAAGGGGCGGGTGCTCGCGCCGGTGATAATCGGGGTGGACGGCGACGACTTCACCCGCGCCTACAAAATCGGGGCGCCGCGGGCCGGCACGTTCAAGCTCGACGGCGATTCCATCGTGCTGGGCTCCGCGGCCGCGCGCACTCTCGGCGTCTGGGTGGGGGACGAGGTGGTCGTCTATTCGCCGAAAACGCTCGTTGCCCGGGATGAAGTCTTTCTGCCGGTGAAGTGGAAGGTTTCCGGCATCTTTTCCTGCGGGCAGCACGAATACGATTCGGGCTACGTGGTCGCTTCGCTCAGCAATGTCCGCGATTTGATGGGCATGGAGCGGGGCGTATTCGCGATTCACGTGAAAACCGACCGCCCAACCGACCAAGCCGGCTTTGAACGGATCGTCGAGGCGTGCCGCGCCGTTCCCCGAGAACTGCCGGGGGCTCCGCCGCTGCGCGCGATCACCTGGCGCGAAGCCGACCGCGAAATTTTCAACGCCCTCGCGGTGGAGAAGAACATGACTGCTCTGCTGCTCTCGCTCATCTCGCTCGTCGCCGTGTTCTGCGTCATGAACACCCTGCTTGTGCTGACCGTGCAGAAGACGCCCGAAATCGGGCTGCTGAAAGCGGTGGGGTTCGGCCGCCTGGAAATCATGAACGTGTTCGTGGTGCACGGCATGATCCAGTGCGGGGCCGGCGTGCTGCTCGGGCTGGCCGCGTCGTGGGCGGTGCTTGCGAACCTGCAGAACATCGTCGAATGGCTGGCCACAGTCGGCGTCGAGGTGTTCCCGGCGTCGGTCTACGGTCTCGCCGCGATACCGCACAGGCTGATAGTCTCGGACATATTCTGGGTGGTGGGGCTGGTCTTCGTGTTCGGGTTGCTCGCCTCTCTAATCCCCGCTCTTTTCGCCTCTTTCAAAGATCCGGTGAAGGCTCTTAACTCGTGACCGGAGCGCGATGAAAATGACGGTTATCGGTACCATAGATCTGAAAAAACGGTTCAAGATTCCCGGGCAGAAGCCGATTGAGGTTCTGCGCGGGGTTGACTTTTCGGCCATGGCGGGCGAGAAAGTCGCGATTGTCGGGCGGTCCGGCGCCGGTAAATCGACACTGCTCAACATTCTCGGCGGTCTCGAGCGCCCGTCGTCCGGCACCGTCACGCGTCCGAAGAACATCGGGTTCGTCTTTCAGCGGTATCATCTGATGCCAGAGCTCACCGTTCTCGAAAACGTGTTGCTGCCGTCGATGGCGAAATCGCAGCGCTTTTTCGGTTCCCGCCGGCGCCGCGCCGAAGAGCTGCTCGAACGCGTCGGTCTCGCAGACCGCGCCGATCACCTGCCTTCGGAACTTTCCGGCGGCGAGATGCAGCGCGTGGCCCTCGCCCGCGCCATCGTCACCGATCCAGAAGTGGTGCTGGCCGACGAACCGACCGGCAACCTCGACGCCATGACCGGCGCCGAGATTCTGAAAATGCTCGCCGACCTCTCCGCGGGCTCGTCCAACGCGCTGATAATGGTCACTCATTCCCCCGAAGCGGCCGCGATATGCGACCGCGTGCTCATGCTGGAGGACGGGCTGCTGAAGGCGAAAACGTGACCGCGAACGCAGTGTTTCGCCCTGTCGCCGCCGCCGCGCTTTTAACCGCGGCGTGCGCCTTCGCCGAACCGCCGGTGGATGTGCGGGTCAGGGCGACGCGCGGCGGGCCGCGCATTTTCGTCGACGGCCGCGCGGTGCGCCCGCGCTTCTTCTACGGCGCCCCGCCGTCCCTGGTCGTCATCTCCGGTCCTTCGCCCACCGTCAGCCAGATCCCGTTCACCGCCGACGCCGACACCGACGCCGGCCGCGTGGCGGTCGACGGCTTCGACTACGACGAGCCGATGCGTTTCTCCCGTGCGTCGCTCGTCGACATGACCGCCGCGGAGACCAACGCCGTGTCCGGCGCGGGGGAAACTCCGACGCGGCATTTCGCCGCCGACGGACTGAAGTTCAAACGCGGCCATTCCTACCGGTTCGTCTTCACCCACCGCGCCAGCCACCCGCGCACCTATTTCACCCACGAGGTTTCATACCCCGCCGCGGACGGTTCGCGCCGGACGCTGCCGCTGCCCTACGGCGACACGCTCGGCGACACGGCGAAAATGGCCGCCGCCGCCGGAGTCGACTTAGTGACGTTCTCCACCGACAATTCGTGGGGTAACATCGGCTGGTGGACGCCTTCCGGCGGCGACGAAGGGTACCGGCGCCTCGACGCGCAGTGCGCCGGGCTGATCGCCGCCAATCCCCGCGTGCTGCTCGTGCCGAGAGTGTCCGCGAACGCGCCGGACTGGCTGCTCGAGCGCGACCCCTCCCTGAAGATGAAGTTCGACCGAGGCTTCACCATCGGCATGTCATCCGTGTCGTCGCGGCGGTACCGCCGCGAAGCGTGTGCGGCGGTCGAAAAGCTCGTCCGCCACCTGCGCCGCGAGTTCCCACGCAACTTCGCCGGCGTCCAGATTACCGGGCAGAACTCGGCGGAATGGTTCTATTTCAACTCGCAGACGTCCGATCTTTCCGGCTACGACGTTTACACGCGCGACGCTTTCCGCGAATGGCTCGCGAAACGCGGTGCGCCTGACGCCGGGTCGGCGGAAATACCCTCAGCCGCAGCCCGCCGCGCACCGGGCTTCCGCGATCCGCTAAAAGACGCGCGCCTCGTCGATTTCGCCAGGTTCCGCCAGGAGGAAATGGCCGGTTTCCTGATCGAACTCGGCAGGGCAGTCCGCCGCGGAAGCGACGGCGGAGCGCTTTCGCTCTTTTTCTACGGTTACACGTGGGAGCTCGCCGCTGTCACGGCGGGCGCCCCGGAAACCGGCCATTTCGCGCTCGGCTGGCTGTTGAAGAACGGCCGCGACGCGTTCGACGGCTTTTCCGCGCCTTTCAGCTACGGCTGCCGCACCTGGCCGGGGGCGTCTTCGGTGATGAGCCCGGCGGAGTCCGTGATGCGCTCCGGCCTGCTCTGGATCAACGAAGACGACACCCGCACTTTCAAAGAGGACCTCTGGCACCGCGTCATCCGCATCGGCGGCGAGCCGCACACCGACCCGGCGATCACGTTCGACAAACTGACGCGCAACGCCGTCGTTGACATTCTGCGGGGCTACGGCGACTGGTGGATGGATCTGAGAGGCGCCGGGTGGTTCAGGGACGAACGAATCTGGGCCTTGCGCGGCAGGCTTAACCGCCTTGACGACGCGATGCTCTCGCGGCGCCGGCCGTATTCGCCCGAAATCGCCTGCTGCGCCGACGAGGAAAGCCTGCTGCTCGCCGGCTGGGGAACCGGCCGTTCGGTGAGCGGGCGCATGAAACGCGGTCCATTCAACGTGTGCGGCGCAACTTACGGGCAGTATCTCCTCGGCGACGTACTCGCTTCTCCGCCCGATGCGAAAGTGTTCTACATTACGGTGCTGGAGAAGCCGTCCCCCGAAGTGCGGGCGAAACTCGCGGCGCTCAAGGCGGCGCGCCCGGCAGCGGTTTTCGTGGTGAATCCCGGGCCCGCCGATCTAACGCCTGCGGCGATCGCCGCCAATGTGCGCAGGGCCGGCGGCAGGGTGTATGTCGCCCCGGGCACGGCGAATCTCTGCGCCGCGGAGGGGTTTGTCATGGTGCAGGCGCTTAAAGACGGCCCGGTTGAAATCGATTTCGGTTCCGGCGGCGAAGTGCGCGACTTTTTCTCCGGCTCCGTTGTCGGTGAAGGGCCCCGCGTTACCGCGCGGTTCCGCCGCGGCCAGACCAGGGTGTTTGAAATCCGCAGGTAGATGAAAATGGAAAAAATCTCGCTACGAAACCCGCGCCCGGGCCGGAGCGGTCCGTTCGCCATTGACACATCGCTGAGGTATGTGGTAAAATCAGCCTCATGAAAATCAAAACCAATGTGCTTCTCCTTCTATCCGCCGCCTTCGCCGCCATTGCCGGCGAGGCCGCCAACTTTCAGCTCCCGCCGCCCGGATCGGGCAGCGCGATGACCCTGACGCAGGCTCTGAAGAACCGGCGGACCGTGCGTGCGTACGAGGCGCGCGAACTGAATCAGTCAGAACTCGCCGACCTCCTCTGGGCCGCGTGCGGCGTGAACCGCGCCGACGGACGCCGCACGGCGCCTACCGGGCGGAACGTGCAGGACATTGACGTCTACGTGATGCTGCCGACAGGCGTTTACCGCTACCTCCCGCAGGAGAACCAGCTTGAGCTGATCAACGCCGGCGATCACCGCGCCGCGGCGGGCAAACAGCCTTTCGCCGTTTCGGCCCCCGTCAACCTTTTCTATGTGCAGGATCTCGCGCGCGCCATGAACGCGGACGAGAAGAACACCGCCAGGCATGGCGGCATCCACGCCGGCGCCATCATGCAGAACGTCTATCTCTTCTGCGCGGCCAACGGGTTCGGCACGGTTGCGCGCGACTGGCTCGACCGCGGGAAACTCGCCGCCGTCCTGAAGCTCGGCTCGTCACAGCAGATCATTCTCGGGCAGTCCGTAGGCGCCCTCGCCGGCAGC
>JAGCAM010000077.1 GCA_017652705.1 Kiritimatiellia bacterium
CCTGCGGCAGCTGCCGCAGCCGGCGCCCACCTTGTTCTTAACCGGCGAAATCTTCGAAGCCAGATTGAACAACGTGCCGAACGGGCACACCCAGTTGCACCACACCCTGCCGTCGCCGAACGCCGACAGCAGCGCCACCGCCGACAGCAGCGCCACCCCGGGCCACCACAGCGTCACCGCCTTGCCGAAAACCGACATCGGCAGTATCAGCGTCGCCGGACCCGAACACCCAGCCGCCATCAGCGCCGCGCAAAGCCCCGCCACGCTCCAGCGCACAATGCGCTGCCGCTTCGTTTCGGGCAGCCGCGTGCAGACGCGGCGGACGTGGCGCCGCGGGTGGAAAAGCCTGTTGACGGCGCTCTGGAGAACGCCGAGCGGACACATCGCGTCGCAGAAAAAGCGCCCCAGCAGCAATGTCACCAGCAGCGCCCACGCGAAACGCTGCGTCCGCGCCGGCAGCCAGCACCACGGCCAACCGTACATCGCGGCGGCGACCGTGACGAGAAAAAACGCGCGCACCGCTGTTTTCACCATGAATCTCAGCGTCTTCATCTGGCGGTCTCCGCTTTGAGCACGTCGATCGCCGCGTCGATCGTCGCGATTTCCCTCGGTATGTCGATCTGCTGCGGACAGTGCGGGCTGCACCTGCCGCAGCCGGTGCAGTGGTCGGCGCGGCGGAGTTCTTCGGGAACCGCCTTCGCGTAGGCCCAGAGAATCCCGCGCGGGTCGCGCGCGCCGCCCTTCGCCAGATGCTGGTTGCGGAACGTGAGGATCGTCGGTATGTCGAGCCCGTACGGGCATGGCATGCAGTAGTTGCAGCTGTTGCAGGGTATCGCGTTGCAGGACAGATACGCCTCCGCCGCGCGTTCCAGCGCCGCGAACTCCTCCGGCGTGCACTTCCGGAGCGGCGAGAACGTCGCCACGTTCTCTTCGATGTGCTCGTCGAGCGTCATGCCCGAGAGTATCGTCATCACGTTGTCGAAACTGCCGCAGAACCTGAACGACCACTTCGCCAGCGAAGCCTCCGGGTCGAGCGGCGTAAGTTCGTTGGCGAGCGCCCAGTTGTAGCGCGCCAGACGGCCGCCCAGCAGAGGCTCCATGACCACCACCGGTATTTTCAGCGCCGTCAGCTCGTCGTAAAGCGTCTTGGCGTCGACGTTGCGCGAATTAACCTGCCTGGCGTGCCGCCAGTCCACGTAGTTCATCTGGATCTGGCAGAAGTCCCACTTGTACTTGCCGTGGTTTTCAAGGCACCAGTCGAAGGCCTTCTTGTCGCCGTGAAAGGAGAAGCCGAGGTTGCGTATGCGCCTCTGCGCGCGCAGCTCGAGGCACCAGTCGGCGGCGCCGTTCTCGATGTAGCGCTTGGAAAAGGTGGCGAACCCGCCGTTGCCGATCGAGTGCAGCAGATAATTGTCGACGTAATCGGTGCGCAGCGCCTTGAGCGACCGCTCGAACATAGACTTGCACGAGCCGAGCGACCAGGTCGTCGGCGCGAAATTCGAGAGTTTGGTGGCGATGATGTATTCGCCGCGCCCGCGCCCGCTCGAGACCAGGGCCTCGCCTAACGCGGCCTCCGATTCGCCGCGGCAGTAGGCGGGCGACGTATCGAAGTAGTTCACGCCCTTTTCAAGCATCCGCCGCACCTGACGGTTGAGGTGCCGCTGGTCGATGGGCTTTTTAGAACTGTCAAGCGCCCAATTGTTGGCGGTGCCGCCGTCAACCGTGGGCAAACGCATTGCACCATAGCCGAGCAGCGACACTTTTATGCCGTCAACTGTAAATCTTGCTGTCATTAGGGGACAATTATATCAAAAATTTGCCTCCCCTGACGCAAAAAGTCACAAAAAGTCATTCCATGGGCACGGCATGAATGTTCTCGCGACGTATTCGCCGGGCGACGGCCGCTCCCACGCCGGCGCCCAACGCCACCGAAGAACCGGTGACGCGGTAACTCGCGTGCGCGATGAAATCGCCGGAAATGTCGCGCCCCGCCATGTAAAGGTTGTCGGCGTCCCTGGCAATGCACGCCCTCAAAGGTATGTCGAACGGCTTGAACTCCGCCCCCATGTTCCCGCCAGCCGCCTTAGCGAGATTCGCTTTCAAGTCCAGACCGTGAATGTCGATGCCGAAGCGCGACTTCGTCAGCGCATCCCCGAACGTCGCGCCGCGCGCGACGTCTTCGCGCGTGACGGTGTATCGCCCGTGGATGCGTCTGGCCTCGCGGTGGCCGATCTGTTCCGCCGTGGCGGCGATGCGCATGCCCCGCCAGGGACCGCCCAGTGAATCCAGCCGGCTGACGATCTGATGTATTTCCCGGCGCGCCCGCACGGTGGCCGCGGTGATCGCCCCGGCGTCGTCGAGCGGCAGACGGTACTCGTGGTTGGCCATCAGCGCCAGAAGATTGCCGTGCAGCCGCCACAGCGTGGGATCGGAATAACTCGGCTCCAGACCCGTCTTTCTCAGCACGGCGCGGAAGGCGTGGCTCGACGGGATGTGCGTCTTCACGCGGGTGTCCCACATCGCCGGCATGTTTGAAATATACTCCCGGAGCGCCTCGGCGTCGCGCACCACCACCAGCGCGTTCAACGTCGCCGGCTGCCCGGTGCCGTCTTTGAAATAGCCGAGGTCGTATCCGCAGCCGGCGAGCGCCGCCAGATCGCCGTCGCCGGAACAGTCGATGAAACATTTCGCCCGCCACGCCTGCCTGCCGGATTTCGATTCTGTGACCACCGTCTCGACGTTGCGCCCGGAGCCGTCGCGGTAGGCGGCCACCACCGGACACTGCAGCGTGAATTTCACCCCGGCCTCGGTGCACAGATCTTCGCAGACGAATTTCATGTACTCCGGCTCGTAGACGAAATTGCGCCTGACGTCGTAGGCGTCGGTGCGGTCGTAAACCGCCGCCCCGTATTTCTCGAGCCGCCGGATTATCTCCCGGTCGAAGTCGCTCTTGTTGAAGTCCCAGAGATACGTCAGCATTCCGCTGGTCCAAACCCCGCCGAGACAGCCCTGGAGTTCGAAGAGCCGCACTTTCGCGCCGTCCCTGGCGGCGGTGACGGCGGCCGCGATTCCGGCGGGGCCGCCGCCGACCACGATGACGTCGCTTTCTCCCGCCAGCGGCGTTTCAAGGTCTTCGCGCACGGCGTTCTTGCCCGCGGCCGCGCATCTGTTCGCGGACGTACGCGCCGGAACCGTCCTGCCGGCGTCCGCCGCCAGCGACGCCGACGCCCCGAAAAGCGCCGTGGCGGACGCGATGAACTCCCGCCGGTGCAGCATTTTCGGCCGGTCAGTTGCCGTAATTTTCATAGGTTCCTCCCGGGTTGACGCCCGATTCCGGGTCGTAGACGTGTCTGAGCCAAACCGCATAGCGCGAATCGCCGTTCCAGGTGTTGCCGGCCGAGGCGTAGTCGACGAGTTTCACGCGGCGCTTTTCAGCGTCGGCGGGGTTGCTCATGATCGAGCCGGTGGTCACCGTTACTTCGATCGCCTGACGCCCCCAGGCCGGCTTCCCGACCGTGCGCACCGCCGGTTTCGCCGCCTTGAAACCGACTGGTTCGAATATGTCGCCGTCGGCGAAGCGCGCATCGCGGGCGAACGTCACCGGACCGCGGGTGAAGGCGACGCTGTCGTTCTCTTTGACGACGGCGATTTCGAGCGGCAGTTTTTCCACCGTCTTTTCGCCGGGTTTCCATTCCCGGTCGATTTCGCGGTAGCGCCCTTCGCCCGGCAGGCGCAGACGCAGCTTGAATCTGACCGGTTCCGGCGACTCGAGGGTGAACGCCACTTCGCCGCTTTCCGGCCAGGCGGTGTCCACGGCCAGCGTGCCGCGGCGGTTTTCGAGTTCGAAATCGATTTTCGCGGGCGCGTAAAGGTTGAGGGTGAGAGCGCCGTCCGCCGCGTGGGCCATGAAATTGAGAAACTCCACGAACCCGCGCGGTCCGTTCGCCGTGCAGCAGTTGATTTTCATGCCGCACTGGTTGCCGCAGGGGTGCCGCGTGCCCGCAAGCGGGCCGTACATGGCGAACCGCTCCCCGCCCGGCAGCAGCGACCCGAGAAAGGCGTTGTAGAAAGCGCGCTCGAAGCGGTCGGCCCATTTCGGGTCGCGCGTTTCGCGCCACAGCGCCTCGCAGAACCGCATCCAGGTCGTGGTCACGCAGCATTCCTGGGCGTTGACGGCCGGGGTCTGCTGATGGCGCCGCCCGTAGCACCAGCACTCCTCCGAAGCGCCCGATCCGCAGATGTTGATTTCGTTTCTGAAGATGTTCTCGCTGGCGGCGACCGCGGCGGCGGCCTTGTCGGCGTCGCCGGTGGCGCGGGCGTATTCGACCAGCCCCTGGTAGCAGCTCGTCATTTCGTAGGCCTTGGCCCCGTTCTCCCAGACCCACCACTTCGGCGGCGGCGGGAACCGCGCCGCCACGTCGACATTGCGTTTGCCGAGAAGACCGGGCCCCTCCTCCATGCGCCCGACGATGTATTTCGCGAAAGCGAGGCACCGTTCTTCGCGGGTGCGGTTGTAGAGCCACATCACCGGTTCAAGCACGCTCAGCGAAGGCATGCCGCGGAAGTTGCCGGTGTCGTCGATCTGCACCTTGCCGGGGCCGAAGCGCGACGCGAGATCGTCCATCATCTTCAGCGCGGCGCCGAGCGCGCGCCGGTCGCCGGTGAAGTCGTACTGGTGGATGAGCCCGAGCATGGTGTACTTGCATCCCCAGACGTCCCAGTTGCTCCGGCGGCAGCGGTTCTTCGGGGGATAGTTGCCGATGTAGCCGTCCGGAGTCTGCGTCGCGATCAGCTCGGCGGCGGCGGCGGCGATGCGCCGTTTGAAGTCGTCGTCGCCGTAGTAGGAGGCGAAAACCGGCGCGGAGTGCATCCACTTGCCCCAGAACTCGCTTTTCCAGTCCCATTCGGCGTCGCGGATTTTGAACACGGCGACGAGCGCTTTTTCGTCTTCGCCTTTCACGGCGCCTTCGTAGCACGCGCGCATTCTGCCGCCGACGTACCCGCCGAGGTCGCGCACCTTCGCCGCGTCCGCGGCGCAGGCGGCGGCGGAGAGCGCGGTCAGCGCCGCGAGAACCGGCGCGGCGATCGAGTTGGCTTGCATTGCACACCTCCTTTTTTCATGAAGCTCCGTCATCTCGCCGCCGCCTCCCGGGCGTCGCCCAGTATGCGGCGGTATTCGCGCAGCGACCGCGCCGTCCGCGGGCGGTACGCCTCGATGCCTTTGGCGAAAAGTTCGTTGTAGCGCGCCGAACGGCGCGCGGCGATGAAGCCGGGTTCGATTTTCAAGCGCTCGCCGGCGGCGATTCTGCGCAGCATTTCGCCGGTCACGTCTTCGGCGAAAGGCTGATACCACCCCGCGGCGATTTCATACTGGTGGCTGCGGCAGTAGCCGTTGATCGCGTTGTCGAGCAGCACTTTGTCGAAGCCGCGCGCGTATTCCGGCGAAACCGCGCCGAGCCGGTCGAGCGAAATGCACAGCGAGTAGTCGTTGTGCAGCGAGAGCAGTTCGGTCGCCGCGCCGGCGAGCTTGCGGTACGCCCCGACCGTCCGCGCCGCCTCGTGCGCGGAGGTTTTGCCGTCCGCCCAGCCGTCGTAGGCGGCGATCATGCGCTGCCTGAGGCCGATCAGGGCGCGGTCGGCGGCGGTGCGGGCGAGGTCGATCGCGTCGCGGCGGGCGAAATCGTCGGCGGGCTCGATCGCGGCGAGTTCGCCGAAAATCGACGGCACCGTGTCGAGCAGCTCGGCGTCGTCCTCCAGCTTTCTTCCGAAGGGGTATTTGCCGGTCCAGCCGACGAGATCGGCACCCCAGTTCAGGTGCCAGCCGAGAATCTGCGAGACCGGCAGCACGGCGCGCCAGACGCTTTCGAAACGCGCCGCGTCCACGCCGTAGCGGTCGCGGCAGAATTCGGGCAGGAGCTCCAGATGGGTGCGGCCCGGGCGCCAGGCGTTGGCAGTGAAGTAGCGCAGCAGCAGAATGTCGGTGTGGCTGGACTCCGGCCAGAAGATATAGCCCTTGCACATGGGGTCGCCCGCCACGAGCTTCTCCCTCGCTTCGATGATGTCGTAGTGGGCGCGGATGTCGAGCGCCTGCTCGTAGGCGAGGAAGATGCCGAAGGTGTAGGGGAATTTTCCGATGAGCCCCCACTTGGTGAAGTTGTTGTCGCAGCCGGCGAGCCAGCCGTCCATCGCCGGCCCGGCGTCGCATTCGTAGTCCCAGACGATCGTGTTGGCCGGGTTGAGCGAAGGGATGAGCGAGCGCACCTCCTCCGGGCGCCAGGTGTTGTAGAAGTCCCAGCCGGCGAGCAGGATCTTCGCGTCGGGGTAGCGCGAGAGCGCCCTGCCGGTGATTTTCCTCAGCACGTCTTTTTTCATCTGCAGGTTTCTGGCGCGGTCTTTGAAGCACATGCGTTCGCCGAGGCCGATGGTGTGCAGATGATCGGCGCGGCCGTAGCCGGCGTTGATGAACGTCTCGGTGAGGTGCCAGTAACGGTCGAGCCAGGGGCCCTGGAAAATGTCCCAGACGAGCCCGGTTCGCTCGCTGTAGTTGTTGTTCGACTGGGGCAGGAACGGCGGCTTCTCCTTTTCGAGAAACTCCACCGGGGTGCGCGCGTACCAATGGGTCATGGTGCCGAAGTCTGTCGGCACGATCATGCCGCGGTCGAAGGCGTATTCGGTGAAGATTCTGCGGAGTTCGCCGCGGTATTTGAGCCCCCAGAAGGAAACGCGGTTGTTGTAGCCGTGCAGCCGGTCGGGGGCGGGGTCGTCCGGCGACGGATACGGCACGGTGTCCGGAAACGCCTTCTGCCAGGTGTCGTCCATGCCGATGCGCGGCATGATCACGTTGAGCCGCCGCTTCATGCACCAGTCAATTTCGCGCTTCCACTCCTCCGGCCCCCAGTGTTCCGCCTGGAAACGGGTGAGGCCGCGGTGGGCGAAGTAGCGCAGGCCGCGGTATTCGAACCTCGCCTTTTCGCGCACGTCGAGGCCGTCGAGCGGCACGGTTTCGCGCCGCGGCACCCTGTCGCCGTCCCAGAACCAGCGGCAGCCCGCGCGGCGTTCGAAGAAATCGTACACGGCGTAAATGACGGCGCGGCCGTTGGCGCCGGTGAAGCGCACGCCGTCCGCGGTGGAGAGGATGCGGTACTCGTCGTGCGCCGCGTCGAGGGAGGCGTCGACGGCGAATTCCGCCGCGGCCGCGGACACGCCGTTGGTCGGCAGCGCCCTGCCGGTAACCCGGCGCCAGAGGGAGGCGAATTCATCCGCCGCGATTCTGACCGCCTTCCCCGCTCCGGGCGGCAGTTTCACCGCGGGGTCGCCCGGGTGCGGGGCGAGCCGCGCCGCCTTGACGGACGACGGTTCGAACGCGGTGCGCGGGGTGTAGGTCGGGCCGGCCGCGAGTTCCCGCCACCTGTACGAGCGGCTGTTCTTGGCGATGCCGAACATCAGTTCCTCGGCGAGACGGCGGGCGTCGGCCGCCGCACGGCGCTGTTCGGCGGCGGAGAAACCGGTTATCTCCCTGACGTCGCCGCGCTTGAGCACCGCCGGCCAGCGCTCGAGCAGCTCCTTCTCGCGCGCGGCCCAGAAATCGCGAACCCCGCGTCCGTAAAGAGCGCGGTTCACCTGCGCGAGCTCCGCGACGCGGCGGAAGGCGTCCGCCGCCAGCGACGGGTCGAAGGCGTCGCGCACGGCGTTGGTGGCGTCGGCGGAGAATTCGGCGTCCACCGCGGTCGCGCAGTTGGCGACCGGCAGGAAAACCGAGAATTCCGTCGGCGCGTGGCAGACCCACGCGGTGGCCGAGCGCTCCGGCGGCAGACCGGGGTCGAGCGACAGCACGTGGGTCGTGGCCTGCGATTCGTCGCCCACGGTGCGCACGTCTTCGCGCGCGTTCTCGTCGGGGCACCACGGCGTGCCTTCGTAGCGCGTGCGCAGCAGTTCGAACAAATCGCCCGCGCCGAGCTTGCGGGCCGGCCGGTAGACGAGCGGGAACTCCAGACGGTCGGCGTAGGGGGCTACGGAGCCGGGCGCGATCAGCCGGCGGAGATGCCAGCCGCGGATGTTGGAGGCGAACGACCGCGGCCCGTCGTAGGTGCGGTAAAGGTGAAGCAGGCCTTCGGCGGTGTAGACGGCGAGTCCCTTCGACTTCGGGGCGGTTTCTATCTCGGGCGCGGCGCGCCAGTCGGGGGACTTCGGGTCGTACCCCTCGAGAATGAAATTGTTGCCGAACGCCGCGACCTTGTCCGGCGGCAGGCGCATCGCCGCCCACAGATTGGCGGTGTAGGTTTCGACGAGCCAGGCCTCGCGGCGGTCGGCGATCATGTAGATGTTGGGCTCTCTGGTGCCGCGGCCGGCCATCACCGCGGCGATCAGGTCGAGCGCCCCGGCGGCGTCGGCGCACGAGGCGGCGATGAGGGATGGCATGTTGTCTTCGGCGCAGCCGTTCGGGGCGGGCGGCAGCGCGCGGGCGATCGCCGGGCGCAGATGGCCGGTGACGGTGCCGGTCACGATGAGCCCCTTCTCGTTCGCGCACGCGCTCGCGAACTCGCCGCAGCCCTCGGCCGCGAGCAGCGGGGTTGAGATGAACTTCCACGTGGTGGACGGCAGCGGCCAGCTGAAGCCGGAGGTCCCTTTGTGGACTCTGCCCGGTGAATTTTCCACGCGCGGGGTGACGGCGATGCGCGCGCTCTTGGTCATCGCGGTGAGGTCTACCGACCTTGCGAGCAGCACGGAACCGTCGGCGGAGACGTCGCGCCCGACGTAGAGGCCGGTGCAGGCCGCGGACGCCCCGCAGGCGCACAGCGCGGCGGCGGCGATGGTCGAAAATTTACGCGCCGGCCGTCCGGCGGCCGGCACCGCTTTTCTATTGTCAGTCATGGGGACATTCTACCAAATTCGCCCGCGTCCGCGCAACCTCGCGCCCGGCGGCTTGCGGGAGAGCTGCAAATGCCTCCCCAAAAAACTGATTGAATTTGATATAATTCACTCTATGGCAAAGCAGATGAACCAGGCCTGGCGTTCGTGGCTCATGATCGCGTTGATCGCGGTCATGTTCTTTTCCATGTACAGGATGAACCCGAACGTCCAGAAAACGCGGGAACTGACGCAGCTTGAATTCTTCAAGGCGGTGGACGACGGCAAGATCGTCGAGCCGGTGGTTCGCCACCTCGACCGCGACGAAGGCGAGACGTATCTCGCGGGGGAGATCGAAACCGACGAACTCGACGCGCAGGGGAATCCGGTGAAGGAGAAGTACCGGGTGTCGCTGGTGCCGGGCGAGAACGAAGATCTGATGAACGACCTCTTCAACGCGCAGATCAAAGTCGTGGTGAAGGAAAAGAAGAGCGCGCTTTCGCCGTTCGTGATGCAGCTGCTGTTTTTCGTCGGTTTCATGCTTCTCTTCTACTGGCTGTTCTACCGGCGGATGGGCGGCGGCGGCGTGCTCGGCTTCGGCAAGTCGCGGGCGAAAGTGCTGGACGGCAGGGAGGAGAAGAAAAACCGCGTGTCGTTCTCGGACGTGGCGGGCATCGACGAGGCGAAGGAGGAGGTCCAGGAGATCGTCGAATTTCTGAAGGACCCGTCGTCGTTCCAGAAACTCGGCGGGCGCATTCCCAAAGGGGTGCTGCTCGTGGGGCCGCCCGGCACCGGCAAGACCCTGCTCGCGAGGGCGATCGCCGGCGAGGCGAAGGTCCCCTTCTTCGCGATGAGCGGCAGCGACTTCGAAGAGATGTTCGTCGGCGTCGGCGCGAGCCGCATGCGCGACGTGTTCTCCGACGCGAAGAAGCGCGCGCCCTGCATAGTCTTCATCGACGAGATCGACTCGATCGGCCAGAAGCGCACCGGCGCCGGCGCGATCGGCGGCAACCACGCCTACGAGCAGACGCTGAACACGATGCTGGTTGAGATGGACGGCTTCGACGCGAACGAGGGGGTCATCGTCATCGCGGCGACGAACCGCCCGGACACGCTCGACGGCGCGCTGCTGCGCCCCGGGCGTTTCGACCGCCAGGTCGTAGTCGAGCTGCCGACGCTCAAAGGCCGGGAGGAGATCCTGAAACTGCACGGCGCGAAAATCAAATTCGCCGAAGACGCCGACCTCGCGCGCGTCGCGCGCGGGACGCCCGGCTTCTCGGGGGCCGACCTCGCGAACCTCCTGAACGAAGCGGCGCTGCTCGCGGTGCGGAAAAAACTCACCGGCGTGGACATGGCGACGCTGGACGAAGCCCGCGACAAGGTGATCTGGGGGCGCGAGCGCAAATCGGCGGGGTATTCGCAGAAAGACCGCGAAACGACGGCGTGGCACGAGGCCGGGCACGCGCTGCTGCAGGTGCTGCTGCCCGACACCGACCCGCTGCACAAGGTGACGATCATACCCCGCGGGCGGGCGCTCGGCGCCACCATGTCGCTGCCCGAGCGGGACGTGCTCAACCGCACGAAACGCCATTTCCTTTCCGAAATCAGGCTGTGCTGCGGCGGGCGCATCGCGGAGGAGCTCTTCACCGGCGACGTCTCCACCGGCGCGGCGCAGGACATCGCCCAGGCGACCTCGATCGCCCGCGACATGATCTGCCGCTACGGCATGAGCGACAGGTTCGGCTTCCAGGCGTTCCAGGAGCGCAGCCAGTTCACCGGCGACACGCTGCCCCCGGCGTTCAGCGAAGAAACCTCGAAGGAGATCGACGCCGAGGTGAAGGCCATGATCGACGCCGCCTACGCCGACGCAAAACGCATCATCACGGAGAACCGCGGCAAGCTCGAAACACTGGCCAAGGCCCTGCTCGAGCGCGAGACCATGGACGGCCGCGACGTTGAAGCGCTGCTCCGGGGCGGGCCGGCGGAGGAGGAGGCGGCGCAAACAGCGGACGGCGCGGCGGCGGGGTCGGCCGAACCGGCGCCGGGGAAGGAGACTGCGCAGTGAGCGAAATCTGGAACGCCGTATCGGTGTCGGCGATCGTTCAGATCGCGATACTTTATTTCGTGATCTACGCGATCCTCAAGTACGCCAGGGGGTCGCGCTTCGGCCAGGTGCTGATGGGTGTCGGCGTCATCACGATCGCGATGTTCGCCGTGACGTTCCTCTTCCACTTCGACGTGCTCTCGACCATCGTCCAGGCGCTGCTCATCTATCTCGCGATTTCGACGGTCGTCATCTTCCAGCCGGAGATACGGCGCATCCTCAGCCAGGTGGGGGCGTTCGGGTACTTCGAAAAGCCGAAATACACCCCCGAAGGCTGCGCAACCACCGAATTCGTGACCGAAACCATACTCCACCTCTCAAGCCGCCGGATCGGGGCGCTCATAGCGTTCGAACGCGGCATTTCACTGCGCGGCTACGAAGACACCGGCGTGGCTACCGACGCGGTGTTCTCGCGGGAACTGGTGGAGACGATTCTGACGCCGCCGCTGCCGCTGCACGACGGCGGGCTGACGATACGCAACGGCCGCATCGCGGCGGCGCACTGCGTCTTCCCGGTGTCGAACAACCCGGATCTCGCCGACAGCGGCATGCGCCACCGCGCGGCGGTGGGGCTTTCGGAGGAAACCGACGCGCTGGTGGTGGTCGTTTCGGAGGAGACGGGCGTCGTCTCCGTGGCGCACAACGGCAAGCTGATACGCTACTCGGGCGAACAGCGCGCGCAGTCGCTCATGCGCTGGATCGACAAAGCCATGCCCGAAGGCCGCCGAGCCCGGAGCCTGTTCGGCAAAATCGCAGATCGCCTGACAAGGAGGGCGGGCAGATGAAATTCATCAAAAACGGCAACTGGGGGCTCCGGTTACTCGCCCTCATCCTGGCCATATTGACATACCACGCCCTTAAGAAAGGCCCGGCGACGAGATACACCGCGGCGGTTGAAAACGATGGCAGAAGCATCTTCCAGCACCACTGAACAGAATTACGGGCGCAGGATACTGGCGTGGGCGCTTTTCCCGCTGGCGCTTTTCCCGCTGGCGGCGCTGCTCACCTACGACTGGCGGTCGATACCGGCGCTGAACACCCCGCCGGCGCCTTCGACGAACTGGATCGGCTCCCTCGGCGACCGGTTCGCGTACTACGGCTACGAAATATTCGGCCTCGCGGTCTGGGTGGTGCCGGCGGTGTGCATCGTGCTGGGAGTGGGCGTTCTCGCCGGGCGCCGGGTCCGGCGCTGGAGCCGCGGGCTGTGGCTGGCGCTTTTCCTCATTTCGGTTTCATGCCTGATGCAGGCGATCGGCAAGCACACCGTTTCGGTCGCCAGCGAAATCGCCGGCCTCAACGTGCAGAACGCCGGCGGCGCGGTCGGCTATCTGCTGATGACCAAACTCCTCTCGCCGCTCATCTCCGATTTCGGTTCGGCGGTGCTGATGGCGGCGCTGATGGCGGTGTCGCTCGCGGGGGCGATCGGCGTCGGGGAGATTGTGCGGTTCATCGCCGGCGTCTGCCGCTGGGCGCTGGCCAGACCCGGCGACGGGGGGCGGGAGAGCGACGGAGAAGACAACGACGAAGAAGAAAAACTTCGCGAGCGGCAGTACCGCGCCGCGATGGAGGCCAAAGCGGCGGCGAAAGAGGAGGCCCGGCGGGAAAAAGAACGCATAAAGGCCGAGAAAGCCGCGGCCAAAGCGGCCAAAAAAGCGGCCCGGGGCCGGGCCGAAGAGCAGCCGGCCGGATTGCCGGCGCAGAACGCCGCGGTGCAGACCGGCGCGGAACGGTCCGACGCTGACGACAAGGGGCCGTACATCCTGCCCCCGATGTCGCTGCTGAACCCGCTGAAAAAAACCGCCGCCGATCACAGCGACGTCGACGAAATGACCGTGAAGCTCATCGACACGCTGAAACTCTTCGGAGTGGACGCGGAACTCGACCGCACGGTGCAGGGGCCGGTGGTCACGAAGTACGCCCTGAAACTCGCCCCCGGCATACGTTATTCGTCCGTCACCAACATTTCCGACAACCTCATGGGGGCGCTGCACGCGAAATCGCTGCGCATCGAGGCGCCCATCCCCGGCGAAGAGTGCGTCGGCATCGAAGTGCCGAACCGCGCGCCAGCGGGAATTTCCTTCCGGGAAATAATCGAATCCGCCGCATGGAGGAATTTCAAGGGCGAACTGCCGCTGCTGTTCGGCAAAGACGCCGCGGGGCGGGAACTCGTCGCGGACCTCGCCTCCATGCCACACATGCTCGTCGCCGGCGCCACCGGGCAGGGCAAGTCGGTCTGTCTCAACGCGATCATCAACGGGCTGCTGATGACGAAAACCCCCGAACAGCTGAAACTGATAATGGTCGACCCGAAGTCGGTGGAATTCAACTCCTACGCCTCGCTGCCGCACCTGATCGTGCCGGTCATAACCGACAACAAGAAGGTGGTGTTCTCGCTGCACTGGGCGGTGATGGAGATGGAAAAACGCCTCAAGCTTTTCGCGCGGGCGAGGGTGCGCAACATCTACGACTACAACCACAGGCCGCAGTTCACCCAGACGGACATGTTCGGCGACGACGCCGCGGTCGGCTCCGACATGCCGCGCACCGTTCCCTACATCGTCATCATCATCGACGAGGTCGCCGACCTCATGTCGTCCAACGGCAAGGAGGTTACGCCCGACATCGCGCGGCTCACCGCGAAAGCGCGGGCCGCCGGCATCCATCTCATCCTCGCCACGCAGCGCCCCGACGCGAAAGTCATCACCGGCACCATCAAGGCGAACATCCCCGGCCGCGTCGCGTTCAAAACCGCCACCGCCATCGATTCGCGGACGATTCTCGACGACACCGGCGCCGAAAACCTGATCGGCAAAGGCGACATGCTCTTCAAGGGGAAAGACGGGTCGCTCATCCGCGCCCAGGGCGCGTGGATAAGCGATCCGGAAATCGCCGGCATCATCAGGTTCATCGAGCAGCATTCCTCGGTGCAGTTCGATCCTAAATTCGCCAAAAAACTCGGCACCATCAAAGACGAGGAAATCGACATTTTCGCCGAACCCGAAGAAGATGAGGCCGCCGCCAAAGCCGCCGCCGCCAACCAGCGCGAAATGGTGAAGAGCGAAGAAAACGCGGCGGACTTCAAAAAAGCCGTGGAATGCATCATCAACACCAACCGCGCTTCGACTTCGCACTTCCAGCGCAAACTCGGCTGGGGCTACAACCACTCGGCGAAAATCATGGACATGCTGGAGGAGGCCGGCATCATCGGCCCGCAGTCCGGCGCGGGCCCGCGCCCGATAATCATGGATCAGCAGCAGCTGCTCGACATTTTCAACGGCGGCGGCGACCCCGGCGCCGCCACGGCGGAACTCGCTTACAACAACCCACAAACGGAGAATGAATCATGATCGAATTCGGCAAAACGCTGCGCGAGTCGCGCGAGGCCAGGGGGTTCACCGTGGCGCAACTGGCCGAGGCGACGAAACTCATGCCTTCGACGATCGCCGATCTGGAGAACGAGGACTTCTCCCGCATCGCGGCACCAATATACGGGAGGGGATTCGTCAAACTCTACTGCGACGCCGTCGGCATCGACGCCAAGCCGCTGATCACGGAATTCATGGAAATGCTCGAAGGCAACCGCGAGCCGGTGATAAGGGAGCGGCCGGCGGCCGCCGTGCACGAGAAGGCCCCCGAGCCGGAACCGGAGGAGCCGGCCGCCGAACCGGGCCCGCCCCCGCTTCCCGCGTCGGCGGTTCCGGCGGTTGACCGGCAGGACGCTTTCCGGCTGGAGGCCGAAACCAGGACCATCCCGGTCGGCGGCGGCGAACCCCCGGCGGGCGATCCATTCGCTCCGCCG
>JAGCAM010000078.1 GCA_017652705.1 Kiritimatiellia bacterium
GGGGTTGTTCCGGATGGCCAAGTTCCTCTTCGGCGTGGACGTCGAGGAGATCGTCGGCGAGGGGAAGCCGCCCGTCTGGCATCCTGACGTGCGATTCTTCGCCGTGCGAGAGGGCGGCGAGACGCTGGCTCACTTCTACTTCGATCCCTACGTGCGTTCCGGGCTGAAGTCCGGCGGCGCGTGGATGAACGAGTTCGGCAACCGCTGCGACCGGCTCGGGCGGAAGCCCCTGGCGGTCGTCGTCACGAACTTCCCCCTGCCCGGAGAGGACGGCGTCTCGCATCTTCCGTTCCGCGAGGTGGAGACGCTTTTCCACGAGTTCGGCCATGCGCTGCAGTGCATGCTCACGCGCGTAGGCGAGGAGGGCGCGGCGGGCATAAGCCTGGTCGAGTGGGACGCCGTGGAGGTCGCGAGCCAGTTCATGGAGAACTGGTGCATGGACGACCGCACCGGCATCGAGATACCCTCCGAGCTGAAGAAGAAGGTGCGCGCGGCGAAGAACTTCCGCGCGGCGACCGCCTGCAGGCGCCAGATGGCGTTCGCGAAGACTGACCTCGACCTCCACGTCGGCGTTCCCCCCGCCGACCCCGGCGCGGTGAAGCGGGAGAACTTCGAGCACTTCGGGCTCCCGCTGATCCCCGAGGACCGGTTCCTCTGCGCGTTCACACACATCTTCGCCGGCGGCTACGCGGCGGGATACTACGGCTACAAGTGGGCGGAGGTCATGAGCGCCGACTGCTACGGCGCGTTCGAAGAGGCGGGCGTCGATGACGATGCGGCGGTGAGGCGGCTGGGGGCGAAATACCGCGAGACGGTCCTGGCGCTCGGAGGATCGCGTTCGGCGCTGGAGGTGTTCCGCGAATTCCGCGGGCGGGATCCTGAAATTTCCTCCCTGCTGAGGCAGCAGGATTTGATATAATATGAAGAATATGAAGAGATTAATGGCAATGCTGACCATGCCCGCGCTGGCGGGTTGTCTGACCTCGACGCCGCCGGCGGTTTCGCACTGGCCGGTGGAGTTCAAGGGCGCGGGGAATGCCGAATCGGCGCCGGTCTACGGCGTCGCGAGGGTGTCGCAGGTGACGGTGCGTGCGCCGTACGGCGCGGAGGGCATCGCGGTAATGCGCTCCGGCGGCACGCTGGAGACCGATGCGTACAATCTTTTCGCGGCCGCGCCCGCTTTGCTGCTGAAGGGAGTGGTTTTCGACGCGCTGACCGCGTCGGGCAAATTCTCGGCGGTGGTTAACTCGAGTTCTTCCGCGGTGTCGGCGGTTTCGGTCGAAGTGATGGTGACCCGGCTGGCGCTGGACTGCCGCGAGGGGGGGGGGCGCAAGGCGGTTGCGGAAACGCTGCTGAGGCTGGTGCGCGGCGGCGAGATAGTTTTCGCCGCGACCGGCGAAGGCGAGGCGGACGCCGCGGCGGGCAACTACGGTGCGTCTTTTTCGCGCGCGGTGTCGGCGGCGCTTTCGGAAGCGCTCGGCGAGATAAAGTGAGGGGCGAGCACCGCTGATGGGCGTCTTCGAAAGCATCGGGCGGGGGTCGGTCGAGCGGCTCAGGGGGTTCCACTCCTGGATGTCGTTTCTCGGCGAGACAGTCGTCTGCGCGGTAACGGCGCTGATCCGTCCGCGGCAGTTCCGGCTGCGCGACTGCGCGCTGGCGTTCCAGCGCTCGACTTTCGACGGGTTGCCGATTTCGACGGGGATCGGTTTTCTGCTTGGGGTGATACTCGCCTTTCAGTCGGCGGCGGCGCTCAAGCAGTTCGGCGTCGAAGTGTACATTTCGGATCTGCTGACGATCGCGCTTTTCCGGGAGCTCGGGCCGCTGGTAACGGCGATCATTCTCGCGGGGCGATCCGGCAGCGCGTTCGCCGCCGAGATCGGGGTGATGAAAGTCGACGAAGAACTCGATGCGCTGACGACGATGGGGCTGCCGCCGGTGAGGTTTCTCGTGCTGCCGCGGGTGGTGGCGGCGATGCTGGCAATGCCGGTGCTGACCATATTCGCGGAACTGGCGGGGCTGATCGGCGGGGCGATAGTTCTCGACATGATGAACGTGCCCAACGTCGTGTTCTGGCGGCATGTAACGGCGACGGCGAATTCGTTCATGATTCTCCTGGGTCTGGCGAAAGGGGCGGTTTTCGGGATGCTCGTAGGGCTGATCGGCTGTTCGTCGGGGATGCGCGCGTCGAAGACCTCGGACGGGGTCGGCACCGCCACCACGGCCGCGGTCGTGGGCGGGATAATCGCGATCGCGGTTTCGGACGGTCTGCTGGCGGTGCTCTGCTACATATGGAAAATATAATCGAGCTTGAACACGTGGACGCGGGCTATCCGGGCAAGGTGATACTCCGCGACGTCACCTTTTCGGTGCGGCGCGGCGAGGTGTTCATTCTGCTCGGCGGCTCCGGCTGCGGCAAGACGACGGTGATGCACCACCTGATCGGCCTCAACCCGGTGCTGGCGGGTCGGCTGACCGTGGCGGGGCTGGAGTGGAGCCGGCGCACGCGCGCGGAACTTTTCCGCAAGATCGGGGTAATGTACCAGTCCGGGGCGCTGTTCGGCTCGATGACGTGCCTGGAGAACGTGATGCTGCCGATGGAGGAGTTCACCCGGCTGAAGGGGAAGGATCGGCGCGAGAAGGCGATGGCGTTGCTGAACGACGTGGAGATGGCCGACGCGGCGGACCGGCTGCCGGCGGAGATATCCGGCGGCATGCGCAAGCGGGCGGCGATCGCGCGGGCGATGGCGCTCGATCCGGAGGTGGTGTTTCTCGACGAACCGTCGGCCGGGCTCGACCCGATAACTTCTTCGGCGCTGGACGACCTCATTCTGCGCCTTAAAAACGAAACGGGCAAGACTTTCGTCGTCGTCACCCACGAGCTGCCCAGCATTTTCAAGATAGGGGACCGCGCGGCGATGTTCGACAAGGCGAGGAGCGGCATGATCGCGCTCGGCAGTCCGCAGGAACTGCGCGACTGGTCGGACGACCCGTTCGTGCGAAAATTCTTCAACAGGGGGGAGAGCCATGGCTGACAATCACGCGAACTACGCGAAAATAGGATTCACCGTTTCCATCGGAGTCGGCGCCATAATCGCCGCGCTCGTGTATCTCGGCGGGATGCGCGGCAAAAGCGATGAATTTCTGGCGGAGACTTATTACGACAAAACGGTGAGCGGGCTTTCGGTCGGTAGCGCCGTCACCTTCAGGGGGGTGAAAATCGGCGAAGTGCGGGAAATCGCCTTCGTCGGCAGCAAGTACGACGTGCACGGGGCGGACAACTCGCGAATATACATCCTCATGGCGCTCGACGACAAAACAATCGACAGCTGCGCCGGTTCCCAGGAGAAATTCTCGGAGCTGGTCAGCCGGTTCGTGGAAAAGCTGGGTCTGCGCGCGACGGTCACCGCGAGCGGCATCACCGGGCTTTCGACGATCGAATGCGATTTCAACCACCAAGAAAACCGGCCTGAGATACCGGCCATATCGTGGAAGCCGAAGTACGCGTTCATACCCCCGAAGGTGTCGCTCATGGAGAGTTTCTCGGCCTCCGCCACCCGGGTGATGAACCAGATAAACAAAATCGACCTCGCGGCGGTGTGGAGCAACGTGCACAATTCGGTGGAATCGCTGGCGCAGGCGATGAATTCCGCGAAGACGATTCTGGAGACGAGCCAGGGAGAAGTCGACAGGCTGATCGAGAACCTGCTGCAGACTTCGGCTTCGGTGAAAGACCTCACGTCGGAGCTGAAGAGCAATCCGTCGCTGCTGATCCGCGAGCGCAAGCCGCGCCCGCTTGAAGAAACCGAGTGAAAGTGGTATAATCTCCCCCCAACCCGCCCGACCGATAATCTCTGACGGCGGTTGAAAGATAAACTCTGAAGAAAGGAAGGAATGAAAATGGCACGTGCATACAACTTCTCCGCGGGGCCGGCGGCGCTGCCGCTCGAAGTGCTCCAGGAGGCGCAGAAGGAACTCGTCGACTACAAGGGGACGGGGATGTCGGTGATGGAGATGAGCCATCGCGGCAAGGACTACGACGCGATTCACGGCGAGGCGATCGCGACGTTCAAGGAACTCTGCGGTCTCGGCGACGATTGGGCCGTCTGTTTCGTGCAGGGCGGCGCGTCGATGCAGTTCGCGATGATCGCGATGAACTTTCTCAAGGCGGGCGCCACCGCCGACTACGGCAAGCAGGGAACCTGGTCGGCGAAGGCGCTCAAAGAGGCCCAGAAACTCGCCGCGCTGCGCGGCGCGTCGGTCAACGTGGCGGCGGACTGCCAGAAAGACATACCCACCCGGCAGCCCTCCGCTTCGGAGTGGAAGTGGACGCCGGGCGCGGCGTACAGCCACATCTGCTCCAACGAGACGATTTCCGGCGCCGAGCTCAAGGAATTTCCCGAAACCGGTTCGCCGCTTTTCTGCGACATGTCGTCCGACATTCTGTCCTGCGAGCGCGACTACAGCCGCTTCGGCATGTTCTACGCCGGTGCGCAGAAGAACCTCGGGCCTTCTGGCATGGCGGTCGTGGCGATCAGAAAGGAACTCGCGGAAAAGGGCGACGACCGCATCCCGACGATGCTGCAGTACCGGACATACGTGAACGAGAATTCGCTCTTCAACACGCCGCCGACCTGGGGCATCTACATTTTCGGCGAGACGATGAAGTGGGTGAAGAAGATGGGCAAGGAGAACCTCTTCAAGCTCAACGCCGAGAAGGCGAAGAAGATTTACGACGTCATCGACTCCTCCGAGTTCTGGACCGGCACCGCCGTAAAGGAGTTCCGCTCCAACATGAACGTCACGTGGCGCATCAAGGGCGGCGACGAGGATCTGGAGAAGAAGTTCGTCGCCGAGGCCGGCGCGCTGGGCATGAGTTCGCTGAAGGGCCACCGCTCGGTGGGAGGGCTCCGGGCGTCGATTTACAACGCCTTCCCCGTGTCGGGGGTGGACGCGCTCGTCGGCTTCATGAAAGACTTCGAAAAGCGCAACGGCTGAGGCGCCGCCGCGCGGCGACCGGCGGGGGGGCGGATGGCGAAGGATTACGGAGACGCCAGCATCAAAACGCTGGATCCGGTGACGCACATAAGGACGCGTCCCGGGATGTACGTCGGCGAGCCGGGCACCGGCGCGATGTACCACGACTGCATCTACATACTCCTCAAGGAAGTCATCGACAATTCGGTCGATGAGTTCGTGATGGGGCAGGGCAGGCGGATCGACGTGACGGTGAACTACGACACGGGCGAGACGAGCGTCAGGGACTACGGGCGCGGCATACCGCTCGGCAAGGTCGTCGACTGCGTCAGCCAGATGAACACCGGCGGCAAGTTCGACTCCGATTCCTTCCAGTTTTCCGCGGGCATGAACGGCGTCGGCACCAAGGCGGTCAACGCGCTTTCGGAGTTCTTCGAGGTGCGGTCGTTCCGCGAAGGCGAATTCTCCGAGGCGTATTTTGAGGAGGGGCGGCTCAAATCGAAGCGGCGCGGCAAACTGAAAACCCCGGAACGCAGCGGCACCTACATACGCTACAAGCCGGACGTGAAGGTGCTCAAGCACTTCAAGGTGCGAGAGGAACACGTCCTCCGGCGCATGAAGATGTACTGCTACGTCAACGCGGGGCTGACCATCAACCTCAACGGGCAGGAGCTGCGATCCGACCGGGGGCTCGCCGACATGATCGCGGACGAAGCCCAGTTCGAGAAGCTGTACGCGCCGTTCCACGTCAAGACGAAGAACCTCGAAATCATCTTCACGCACACCAACCGTTTCGGCGAGGAGTACCATTCTTTCGTGAACGGCCAGTACACGACCGACGGCGGCACCCATCTCACGGCGTTCAAGGAGGCGCTCACCAAGGCGCTCAACGAGTACGACGCGAAGAAGAAGTTCGACGGCGACGACATCCGCGACGGGCTCATCGGGGCGGTGTCGCTGCGGATCATGAACCCGGTGTTCGAGGGGCAGACCAAGATCAAGTTCGTGATGAACGACATCAAGGCGGATCTCGTCGCGGAGATGAAACGCGAGATTCTCGCCGCGCTGCACCGCTCCGCCCCCGAAACGGAGAAGCTCATCGCGAAGGTCGAAGAGACCGGCAAAATCCGCAGCCAGCTCAACACCATCAAGAAGCAGGCGCGGGAGCGCACCCAGGCGACTTCCGTGCGGGTACCGCAGCTCAAGGACAGCAAGAACCACCTGCGGCTCGAAAAGGTCAACAAGAAGACGGGCAAGGCCGAAGGGGAGGACACGATGATCTTCCTCACCGAGGGGCAGTCGGCGGGCGGCACCCTGGGGGGCGCGCGCGACGCCATGAACCAGGCGGTGTTCTTTCTGAGGGGCAAGCCGCTCAACACGTGCGGCGTCGGCAAGGAGGTGCTATACAAGAACGAAGAGTTCTTCAATCTCATCAAGACGCTCGACATCGAGGACACGCTCGAGCACCTGCGCTACGGCAAAATCATCTTCGCGACGGACGCCGACGTGGACGGACTCCATATCCGGATGCTGCTTACGACGTTCTTCATGCGGTTTTACCGCCAGCTAATCCTCGACGGGCGGGTGTTCATTCTCGAGACGCCGCTCTTCAGGGTGCGCAACAGGAAGGAGCACTATTTCTGCTACACCGACGAAGAGCGCGAGAGGGCGATCGCCAGATGCGGCCGCGGATGCGAAATCACCCGCTTCAAGGGTCTCGGAGAAATCGACAAGGAGGACTTCAAGGGCTTCATCGGCGCGGACATGCGTCTTACGCCGGTTACCTGCTCCGACGACGTAGACGTCGAGAAGACCATCAAATTCTACATGGGAGCCAACACCCCCGAGCGCAAAGACTACATAATGGAGTCGCTCGTCTGCGACTCCAGCGAGTTCTGAGTACGACGACATGAGCGGAAAGAAGAAGCACGAAGAACCGCCGAGCCTGTTCGACAACCTGAACATGTTCGCGCCGGCTCCGTCCGGCGACGGCGGCAAAGACGCCCCGAAAAGCGGATCGAAGAAGACGCCGGCGGCGAAACCGCCGGCGAACCCCGCCGCGGACGCGGTGGCCAAGGGGCTCACCGGCCGCGGCCCGATGCAGGAGCTATACGACTTCAACTTCCGCCAGTACTCGGCGTACGTCATCTGCGCGCGCGCCATTCCGGCGGTGGAGGACGGCCTCAAACCGGTTCAGCGCCGCATAATGCACGCGCTCTACGAGCAGGACGACGGGCGCTACACCAAGGTCGCCAACATCGTCGGCCAGACGATGCAGTACCACCCCCACGGCGACGCTTCGATCGGCGACGCGATCGTGGTGCTCGCCAACAAGCTCTGGGGCAAGGGCAACGGCTATCTCATCGACGGCCAGGGCAACTTCGGGTCGCTCCTCACGGGCATGCCCCACGCCGCCGTCCGTTACATCGAATGCCGGCTCACCGAACTCGCTAAAAAAGAAGTCTTCAACCCGAAGACCACCGAATACGTCAGAAACTACGACGGCCGCAAAGACGAACCGGTCTACCTGCCGGCCAAAATACCGCTGCTCCTGATGCTCGGGGCGGACGGCATCGCCGTCGGCCTCTCAACCGCGATTCTGCCCCACAATTTCATCGAGCTCCTGGAGGCCGAGATCAACGTCATCCAGAAGAAGCCGGTCGAGATCCACCCCGACTTCCAGCTCGGCGGCATCATGGACGCGAGCGAATACCAGGACGGACTCGGCAAGGTGAAAGTTCGCGCGCGCATCGAGAAGGAGGACAAGAACAAGCTCGTAATCACCGAACTGCCGTGGGGCGAGACGACTGACACGATCGCGGCGTCCATCGAGGACGCGATCAAGAAGAAGAAGGTGCCCGTGCGCAAACTCCACGATCTCACGAGCGACACGGTGAAGATCGAACTGGAACTGCAGACCGGCGAGAGCCAGGAGAAGGCGATCGTGGCGCTCTACGCGTTCACCAACTGCGAGAAGTCGCTTTCGTCGCGGCCGATCGTGCTGGACGGCGGCCGGCCGCGGCTCATGTCGGTGACGGAGATTCTGCAGAAAAACGCCGAACGGCTCACCGCGCTCACCAGGCGCGAGCAGGAGATACGCCTGCAGGAACTCGACGACCTCTTCCACGCCCGCACGCTCGACCGCATCTTCATCGAAGAGCGCATCTACAAGCGCATCGAGAAGGAGAAGACGATGGAGGGCATCCTCGCCACCGTAAAGGAGGGCTTCAAGCCGTTCCGCAGGGAGCTGCGCCGCGACGTCGTCGACGAAGACGTGGAGCGGCTCCTCAAGCTGCAGATCCGCCGGATCTCACAGTTCGACATCGACAAGAACCGCCAGGAGATCGAAGACATCAAGGCCGAGGAACGCCAGGTCAGGGACAACCTCGTGCATCTCAGGGCCTTCGTCGTCGCCTATCTGAAACGGCTGGTGAAGGAGTACCGCAAGCGGTATCCGCGCCACACCGAAATCGCGCGGAACCCGTTCAAGCAGGTGGACGTGCGGGCGATCACCGCGTCGGAGCTGACCATCAAGTGGGACCGCGAGAACAACTACGTCGGTTCGGGCCTGCGCGGCGGCGACGAACTCTTCAAGTGCTCGTCGCTCGACGAACTCATCCTCGTCTGGAAGGACGGCCGCTACCGAAAGGTGCAGCCGGAGGACAAGATTTTCGTCGACAAGGATCTGCTCGCGGTCTACCGCTACAACCAGGAGAAGGACCGCGACACGCGCGAGTTCACCTGCGTCTACGAGGAGGGGGGCTACGGTTTCAGCTACATCAAGCGTTTCCGGTTCGGAGGGCTCATCCGCAACAAGGAGTACCGGCTTGCGCCGGAGAAGCCGAAGTCGAAGTTAATCTATCTGCAGGAGGGCTGCCCCGACACGGTGTACGTGAAGTTCAAGCCGGCGAAGGGGCAGAAGATCCATCAGCAGTACTTTCTGCCCAAAGAGCAGGTCAAGCGGATCAATCAGGCGACCGGCAAGCCCGAAGACCAGGACGTGGTGGCGGTGCGCGGCGCCGGCGCGAAGGGCAAACAGCTTACCACCAAACCGATCGCCAGGATATCCTCGGCAAAAGGTTCCTGGTGGGACGAACGGGAGGCGCCGTCAAAAGGCGTGCTCGATTGACCGACGCGATGCAATCGAACCGGAGAACGGGAGAATCATGAAAATAAGACAACTCGCAACCGCCGCGGCCGCGGCGGCGGCGCTGGCGGCGTCCGCCGGCGAACCTTTTCACATGAACATCCTTCCCACGACGGTCGGCCGGGAAGAGCAGACCGCCGCCGACGCGAAGGAGTACGTGCGGCGGACCGGCTGCCCGGTCGTGCTGCTGTCGATGTCGTTCCACCCGGAGGGCTTTCCCGCCAAGGCCAAGGCGGACATGCTCGTCGAGAGCTACCGCAAGACGCGAAAGCTGCTTGAAGGGTCCGACGTGCGGCTCGGCGCGCTGATCCAGAGCGTGATGGGCCACTGGGCGCGCGTTGACGAGAAGATCGAACCGTGGATGCGCACGGTGACGATTCGCGGGGAAGTGTACCGGTTCTGCCCGCTCGACCCGGCCTTCCGCGCCTACATCCGCGATTTCGTGAAGCGCATCGCCGCCGAGAAGCCGTCGTTCGTGCTCGGCGACGACGACATCCACATGTACGATGAGTGTTTCTGCGATCTCCACCGGGCGGAGTTCAACCGCCGCACCGGGCGCTCCTGCGGCGCGGAGGAGTTCCGCAAGATCGTCAAGGCGAGCAAGGTCGGCGACGCCGACTACAAGGCGTTCTTCGACCTCCAGCGCGAGACCGTAACCGGCGTGTGCAGACTCATCCGCGAGGCGATCGACGAAGTCGACCCATCGGTGCCGGCCGGCATGTGCATGAGCGGCATCGAATACCGGTTCATCGGCGACCTTTCCCGGGCGATCGCCGCGAAGGGGCAGCGCCCGCTGATGCGCATCGCCAACGACGCCGGCTACAACGAGTTCGACCGCGAAACCTTCGCCTACCTCGTGCGCCACACCGCCGAATACGAAGCGCTCTACGGCCGCGACTTCACGCTGCTCGACGAGTCCGACACTTTCCCGCAGAATCTCTGGAACAAGTCGGGGTCCAACCTGAAGACCAAACTCGCCGTCGCGTTCATGTGCGGCGTCGACGGCGGGCTTCTGTGGTACACCTGCGCCCACCGGTGGGGGCATCCCGTCACCGAGAACTACATCCGGGCGTTCGAGGACAATCTGGCGAGGTTCAAGACACTCAAGGCGTTTGCCGACGAATCGAAGGCGGTCGGCTTCACGGTGCCGGTGCAGACCAACTACCCCGGCTGGCATTTCGACGGTCGCGGCATTGGCGATTTCGTGCCCGGCATCGACTGGGGCGGTTACATGGCGGCTAATTTCGGCGTGCCGTTCCGCTGTTCGGTTTCGCTGGACGACGGCGGCGTCTACGCGATCGCCGGCGCCGCTTCGGTGGAACGCTTCACCGACGCGGAGATCCGGAGACTGCTCTCCGGCAGACTGCTGGTAGACGGCGACGCGGTGCGCGCACTGGCCGCACGGGGGTTCTCACGCCATCTCGGACTCACCGTCGAGAACCGCAAAATCAACTATGTCAACGAGCGTTCCGCGGACGGCAAACGCTACTACCCCCTGCGCCTGATCGAGGAACATCCCGTCCCGACGCTCGTGGAGTCGGAAGGCGCCGAGGTTCTCACCTGGCTCGAGTTCCAGTCCTACGGGGGCGCGCCCGACCGCAGGCGGGTGGCGCCGGCGACGGTCTATTTCGAAAACCAGCTCGGCGGCCGGGTGCTGTCGGCGGCCTATACACTCGACGCCGGCAGGGGGTGGTCGCTGCAGAAGTTCTTCCGCTACTGCGAACCGCGCAAGGCCTGGTTCGTGCGCGCTCTCGATCTGATCGGCGGCGGACCGGCGCCATTCGTCTCCGACGACATGCGCGACATCGTGGCGCTCGCGCGCGAACGGGCTGACGGCGTCAGGCTGCTGCTGCTCGTGAACACCAACCGCGACCCGCTGGAGCGTCCGCGCGTCAGAGTGAAATGCCCCTTCAAAGAAGTGGACGAGCTCGCCGCCGACGGCTCTTTCCGCCCGGCCGGATACACGCGCGAGGGGGACGTGCTCGTTTTCGACAGCCCTCTCGCTTGCTACGGGTACACCGCTTTCCGGTTCCGCTGAAACGCCCACGCCCGGCTTTTATTTGATATAATGTCGGCATGAAAAAAGCGCTGATAACCGGCATCACCGGGCAGGACGGGTCGTACCTCGCCGAACTGCTGCTCGCCAAGGGCTACGAAGTGCACGGCGTGGTGCGCCGCGCTTCGAGTTTCAACCGCGAACGGATCGACCACCTTTGTCTCGATCCGGCTATCTACGGCAGGACCCTGTTTCTGCATTACGGGGACATGACCGACTCTTCCCGGCTCACGAAACTCGTCTACGAGATACATCCCGACGAGGTGTACAACCTCGCCGCGCAGAGCCACGTGCGGATATCCTTCGACATGCCGGAGTTCACCGGTGACGTGGACGCGCTCGGCACCGTGCGGCTGCTGGAGGCGGTCAGGGAAGCCCGGCTCGGCCGGTCCGTGCGCTTCTACCAGGCGTCGACGAGCGAACTCTTCGGCAAAGTGCAGGAAGTCCCGCAGCGGGAGACCACGCCGTTTTACCCGAGAAGCCCCTACGCCGTGGCCAAGCTGTATTCGTTCTGGGCGGTGAAAAACTACCGAGAGGCTTACGGTCTGTTCGCGTCGAACGGCATTCTATTCAACCACGAGTCGCCGCGGCGGGGGGAGAATTTCGTCACCCGCAAAATAACCATGGGCGTCGCTCGCATCAAGCTCGGCCTCCAGAAGACCATCGCGATGGGCAACATCGAGGCCCGCCGCGACTGGGGCTTCGCCGGCGATTACGTCGAGGGCATGTGGCGCATTCTGCAGCACGACCGCCCCGACGATTTCGTGCTGGCCACCGGCGAGATGCATTCGGTGAAGGAATTTCTCGAAGCGGCGTTTTCGTCGGTCGGTCTCGACTGGCGCGCCCACGTCGTCCACGACGACCGGTTCGACCGCCCGAGCGAGGTGGATCAGCTGCTCGGCGATCCGACCAAGGCGCGGGAGGAGCTCGGCTGGCGCCCGAAAGTCGATTTCAACGGGCTCGTCAGAATGATGGTCGAAAGCGACCTCGCTCTGGTCCGCGGTCAGGCCGCGGCCGCCGGCGCATGAAAGTTCTGGTCACAGGCGGCGCGGGCTTCGTCGCCGGCCATCTCGCCCGCGAGCTGCGCCAAGCCGGCGACGAGGTGGCGCTTACCGACATCGTCGCCGCCCCCGGCTGCGCCGCCGCCGACC
>JAGCAM010000079.1 GCA_017652705.1 Kiritimatiellia bacterium
AGCAGCCGGTTGGCGGACGAGCCGTCGGACGACGGGGAACTTTCAGCAACGCGGTCGACGAGCGCGCGCCCGGCTGGCAGGCACAACACCGCCGCCGCGATGACCGCAAACGGCGCAATGCCGCGAATTCCGCCGCGTTTCTTCCATTCCGCGGCGAGCAGTACGGCGGCACCGGCGAGACCTGCCGCGATTCCCCCCCGCGAAACGGTGTGGACGAGCGCATAGAAGAACACCCCCGCGAAGATCCAAGCCGCGGCGATGAACGCGCGGCGGCGTGAAAGCGACGTCAGGTAAAAAGACAAAATGAACAGCGCCGCGAAAAGAACCGCCGCCTTGTTGGGATTTCCGAACCACAGTTCCCAGCGGGGGACGCCGCCGACCGCGATCGCTGACAGCGCGGAAGTCATTTCTCCAGCCAGATTCTGACCAGCTCCGCCGGAATGGGAATGCGGTATTCTTCGGGCACGGCGTCTGCGTCCTGCGCTTTGAGGACGTTCTGATTCACGATGTCGGCGACGTAGGCGGGTGATTTAAAGAAGGTCTTTCGCCAGTCGACTGTTCCGGGGCGTCCGCTTTTGGCGGGGGCGCGTTCAGCCTCTTTGAGGGCGTAGTCGAAGACGGCGAGCGCCAGCTCGGTTGATTTCGGCGATTTAATCAGGTGGCTCACTCCGGGGTAGGCCTTGTAAACGACTGGATAGCCGAATTTTCGCATGTCGGCGAAGAACGCAAGCGAGTTTTCGTAGCCGATTTCAAGCCGCTCGCCGGTGGTGATGCACCATAGAACGTCTTCACCGCCTTTGCGCGGCCGTCCGAAACTGCCGGGGATGTTCATGTGCACCGCGAGAAAAAGTTTCGGCTTGCGCAGGGCGAGCCGCTGCACGAACTGTCCGGCGCCGCACGAACCGGTCATCAGAAAACCGCCGGTCGGAAGGTTGTACCGCTGGGCGAACCATTTTACGCCGGACTCCCACGCGGTGCCGACGCTTTCGAAGTTGCGTTCGATTTTTCTCGCCTCGGCGTCGGAGAGTTCATCGTAGTTGCGCGCACGGTCCCACAGCCGGTGCGACCCCCAGGCGACGACGGCGAAGTCCCGTGATTCGGCGAAGTCGAAAAAAGGCCCCTGCGCGCTTTCAACTCTGGCGCGGATGGCCCCGACGCTTCTGCCGAGCAGGCACAGGCACAAAACTCCCTTCGGCGCGGCGCCGGACGACGGCATGCGGAGGAACATGGTGAACTTTTCGTAACCTTTCAAACCGGTGTAGACCATGTGTTCGACAACCTTGCCGCCACCGGCGTCGACCATGAGCGCTGCCCACGAGGAACGCAGAGATTCGGAGGGCAGCCAGCATTTGAGGGTTTTCGGCACGGGCTCGCCGGCCGGAGCGTCGCCGCCGCTGATGTCCACCCACGTGCCTTTGGCGCCGCCCTTCAGAACGACTGCGAACCAGTTTCTCACGAAGGTTTCGAACCGCTGATCGCGAGAGTGCGCGATGCCGTCGATTTCAACCCATGTCCACTTGCGGTCGAGTTCGCGGCCCGCGTAAAAGTACGAGAGCGCACCGCCCACGCGGGTGTTGTCTTCGGAGCCGCAGGCGACGATACCCGGAGGGGCGTGTCCCGACGAAAGCGATTTCACCGGCTCGAGCCGGTTTTCGGCGTCGAAGGAGGCCGCGCACCAGCCGCGGAGGAATTTCGCACTGCGTTCGGCGAAACTTGCGGTGAAATGGGCGCCGCCGGAAAACCCGTACATCACCACCGGCAGCCGCGGACCGAGCGCCCTGATTGCGCTTTCGGCGATTTTGCCGGAACCCTTCTCGGTCGCGTAATACCCTTTCTCGTTCTTCAAATCGTCGATTTCGGACTTGAAAGTCAGCGCCGCGAGAATGAATTTATTCGAACTCGCGAAGTCCGCCCAGTCGCGGTCTTCAAGAAGAGCAGCTCCGTCTCCGTTGCAGCCCGGCACCAGCACGACCACACCGCGCGCCGCGGACGCGGGCACGTCGTCGAGATAGTCGAACGCCGCGGCGGAAACGCCTTCCGCCGGCGGCAATTGGGAATGAACCGTTCCCGCCGCCGCCGTCATGCAGAAAACCACGGCGGCGAAGGGAACGGCCGCAGAAACCGCGGCGCGGACCGTCATTCCGGCAGATCGGAAGCGGTCAACCCGGACTTGCACGGCGGATTGACCGGCGTGTCGCTCGCCTTCGCTTTGCACCCGCCAGGGCCGATGTCAGGTCCGGGGGGGGAAGGCGGGTTCTGCGGATCCGGCTGGCTGGGATGTTGCGGATGTTCCGGGTGCTGCGGGTGCTCCGGATGTTCCGGGTGTTCCGGGTGTTCCGGATGCTCCGGGTGTTCCGGATGCTCCGGATGTTCCGGTTTGTTCGGTTTGTCCTTACTCGGCTCGGCCGAGAGCGTCATGCATGAAACACCGCCGACGATGGTCGCCAGCAGTTTTGCAGCGAATTTTTTCCGTGTTTGCATTTTGCTCCTTTTTTTGTTGGGTTTTCATTCGTCTTTTCAAATCAAGATACCAGGCGCCAAGTTTAAGACATCTTTTCACGTCTCTGCAAATAGCGGGGTCGGCTTTGAAGGAGCCGTCGATGCGGGAGATTTCCCACGGGCAGGGTCCGCCGCAGAGACGGTACGCCCAGCAGCCGGAACAGGTCTTCTTGATGCATTCGCGGTAACCCCGCCAGAACGCGCGGCGCGCTTCCGGCGAAGGTCCGCTTTCGAGCGTCCCCAACACGCGCGCTTTCTGCCCGGCGAATCTGTGACACGGATACATTCTACCGTCGGCGCCGACAGTTACCGTGCCGTGGCACGCGCCGCACTTCATAGCATACGGCGGAGACGGTACGCCCGACAGCTGCGTCGCCTCCAGATCGGCGAACGGGTCAAACTTCGGTTCGCGGCCGGCGGCGATTTCGGCGAGCATCCACGGCACGATCTCGTCCGCCATCTGTCCGGCGACGGAGAGACGGTCCTCTTCGAGAAAGTCGCACCGGCTGGGGAACTGGGGGTTCACCGCCGGCCCCATGACGATGCGCGAAAAGCCCAAACCGTCGAAAAACCGCACGAGTTTCATCATGTCGGGCGCCGGGTGCGACATCGTGCATCTGACTGACAGGCTGGGACACCTCGCCATCAGCCGCTGCGCACCGGCGACGGCGGCCCGCCATGACCCTCTGCCGCCGCGCGTGGGGCACTGGGCGTCGTGAATCTCGCGCGGGCCGTCCAGGCTAACCATGAGTGAAAAACCGTGCGCGGCGATGAAGTCGGCCGTTTCGTCGTCGACGAGCGTGCCGTTGGTCGTCATCGAAAAAGTCACTTTCACGCCGCGCTCTTTCGCGCGCTTTTCGCAAAGCGCCACAGTCGATTTGAGAACCCGCTTGTTCAAAAGCGGCTCCCCGCCGAAAAAAGTCACGTTAACGTCGTTTTCTCCGCTGCCGGCGAAGAGCCATTCCACCGCCCTGGCCGCGGTTCCGCCGGACATCAACCCGCCGCGCGGGAGTTCGCCGCGGCAGGTTCCGCAATAGCAGTAACGGCAGGCGAGATTGCACTTCTCAGAGAGCGAGAGCTCCAGTGTGGTGGTCGGCGCATTCTCGCGCGCAAGAAGCGCTTTTTCGAAGGTCGCGTCGTCACAGAGCGCTTTCGACGCCGGCTCGAAGAAACCGTCCGCCTCGAGGCGCCGCATGTCGGCGAGAACGGTCTTTGCCGAACGCCGGCGGGCACGCCTGAAAGCGGCTTCCGCAGCGGCGCGCGGACGCGTCCGGCGCAGCGCGAGCATTTCCCAGGCGTCCGGCGCGAGCGTCAGGAATTTGCCGAGGCCGAGATGGTAGGCGAATTTAACGCCGCGGCAGCTGAACAGACGGTAAGGTTTCATTCGGAGACGTCCTTCCCGTCAATGCGGCGCCTGATCACGCGGCCCGCTTCGTTGTACCAGTATTCGCGTTTCTCGTAAGTTCCGTCTTTGCGCAGCACCTTCATGCGCGCGGCGTACAGCGACGTGGCGCCGTAGTGGTAGCGCACTTTCCAAAGCGTCTGACAGCCGTCGCTCGCCTCCTTCCAGCGCATACGGCCGCCGTTCACCCCCGAGGGGAACACCCCCCAGGCGATCGAGGAGCCGTTGGGGAAATCATGACGGCCTTCGCCTTCTTTGCGGTCGAAGTAATAGCTCTCGCTCCGGCCGTCGGCGTCGCAGCGGCGGTTGATGCGAGCGTTGTTCCAGTCCGGCTCGGGCGCGCCTATCGTGTAAGTCCAACCGCCGAAGGATCGTATCGCCCCGGTGGAGGCGTCCCATTCGATCTTGCCGTACGGGGTGTCCATCGCCGAGGAGCTGTATTCCCCTTTCGCCGCGTAGACGCGGCGCGACCCGTCGGAGCGGATGAACGCGACGCCGCCCGCGATTTTCTCGCAGACAAGGCTTTTGCCGTCGCCGAAAACGAGTACGGCGCGGTCTGGTTTTTTCGGGTCGGTCTGGACGGTGAGCAGCGTTTTGCCGGAGCGGTTGATTTTATACGGCCGCCTGTTTTTGTATTCAAAGGAGAAGTCGCCTTCCGGTACGCGCATTTTGCAGAGTCTGCCGTTTTCGTAGAAGAGTTCCACCGCGCCGGCTGCGCCTTTCGCGCTTTTCAGCCGGAACTTCGTCTGGCCGCCGCTCTTCTTGCCCTCCCACACGCCGTCGCTGAAAAGCGCGGCGCTGTCGTCCTTCAAAGCGTGCACGAGGCGCTTCACACCTTCGGGCTGCACAAGCAGACCGTCGCGCTCGTTTTCGGGCACGTAGCGCGATTCCAAAAGCGGTATGCGCCAGCCGGGGCCGAGCAGAACCGACGTCTCGTCGCAGCCGGACGACCAGCACGCCTCGAGCGGTATCGGCCCGACCATGCCCAGACGTTCGACGAGAAAGGCTTTGCCCTTCATGTCCACGCCGGGGAAAGGTCCGGCGAGGGCCGACAGCCCCTCGAAAGCGAAACCTGTTTTCTCCGACGCGCATACACACGCGGACGCGAGAAGAGCCGCCGCGGAGGCGGCGAATTTGAGATGCATTTTCACGTCGTGACGACCACCGCGGGCGACGCCTGTTTCGCCCGAGATGACGCCATTATATCATATTTTGCGGCGTGATGTGCGCGGAGGCGGCGATTTCTGGAGCGGCCGCGCGGCCGCTCTTCACTATTTAACTTCGGCTAAAACGGACCGGTCTGCGCCGGAAGAGTCTTTCCAGGACAGACGGTAGCGTCCGCGGAAACCGCGGAACGCCACCCGGCCGCCGGCGGCTTTCACGCTCGTCCGGGTCTTCCACTCTCGGTTGATCAGTTCGTCAAGCGCATGATATGCCGGCTTCTTACGCAAGTCGGCGGTGAAAAGCCCCGAGACGAGCGGTTCGCCCTTCACCGCGCCGCCATCAACCGTGTTCCACCAGGTTATGCCCATCGTCGCCCGGTGCGAGAACCAGGCCCGGTAGATGTTTCGCGTCAGAATAGCCTGAATCATGCGGCAGCGTTCATCGGCTCCGGGCGAGGTGATGGTAATTTCCGAAACGTGCAGCGGGCGGCCGGTCTGCGACATCATGTCGAGACGGTCGGAGATCGTTTTCGGGGTTCCCACCCAGCCGATATTCGTCTCGCCTTTGGCCAGGCGCATGCAGTCGTTGGTGTTGAAGAGGTGCATCTGGCAGCCGACGATGTCGATTTTAGCGCCTTCGGCGTCGAGATCGCGCACCTGGGCGAGAAAATCTTTGCAGATGTTGTAGTCGTTGATGGCGAGCCGGGTCTTTTCGGGGAAGGCCTCCTTGGCGTCAAGAAGCGCGTTGAGGGGGTAATCTCCGGGCATGAGACCGTAGCGTGACTTCCACACCGGCAGGGCGGTGTTCGATTTGCGGTACACCGTCCAGTCGTGGGAGCTTTCGTTGACCACGTCCCAGCTGTCGACAACTTCGCCGAAAGCGCCGGCGACGTCGAAGACGCGTTTGCGGAACAGTTGCCTCATACGCTCGACGAAGACGGGCGCGGCGGCGGCGATTTTCTCTTCGGAGAAGCCCTTGTCCGCATACGCCTTGACCCAGGCATTCCTCCAGGCGATGCTGTACGCGCCGACCCAGTTGCGGGTTTTGGCGGTGACGCTGCCGTCGTTGCGGGGTATGCCGAGGGTGTCGAAAAAACGCTTTTCGTTTTCCGGGCAGTACCAGTCGTAAATCCAGTCCGGCTTGGCGCTGCCCCAGACGAGGATGTGCCCGTGGATGGTGACGCCGCGGGAGCGCAGGTAGTCGATTACCGGCGCGGGGGCGGGGCGGCGCCAGAACGGATGATCCATCGCTTCGTCGCGGGTCATGGAGTTCCAGAAATGTTCGGTGTCTTCGTACCCGCCGCCGGCGCGGAGGCGTCCGGGCACGGGCTCGTACTCTTTCCAGTAGAACGCGACGGTCGCCTGGTTGAATATGCCGCCGGGTCCGTAGCTCGCTTTGTAGGCGTCGTTGTACTGCTTTTTTCCGAGCTGGTTGAAGTTGAAGATGTGGGCGCCGAAACGGAAGTCGCTGTCAAGCTGTTCGACCTTCACATCGGCGCCGTCTGGGGCGGCGACAGAGATTTTGGCGTCGGCTTTGCGGTTCTTTTCGATGGCGGCGTCGATTTTGGCCTGTTCGGCCGCGTTCCAGACCTGCCAGTATCCGTCGCTCATCACCGACGGGTCGCACCCT
Organism: Kiritimatiellia bacterium; assembly: GCA_017652705.1. Taxonomy (GTDB): domain Bacteria; phylum Verrucomicrobiota; class Kiritimatiellia; order RFP12; family UBA1067; genus UBA1067. The sequence goes on from JAGCAM010000079.1 coordinate 6,695, forward strand.
GCGGGCACGCCGCGTTCGGGGGCGGCCGCAATCGCGGTGCGGACTGCGGCCAGGGCGACGGCGGCGATTATCGTCTTTGTCATATTACAGCCTCCTGTTTTGTCTGCGGTGTAAATCATCCGTTGGCGGAGGAGAACTCCTCTTTCACGAATTCGGCGAGCGCGTCGCGCCATGACGGGGTTCGGTAGCCGAGCAGGTTGAGCACGCTTTTTTTCAGGGCGGAGTTTTTCGGCCGCGGCGCCGGCCTGGGAAACTCCGAAGTGGTGCATGGCTCGACGGCGCGTTTAAGACCGAGCAGACGGAAAAGCTCGACCGTCAGTTCGTACCAGGTGCACGAATCTTCGCAGGTCGCGTGCACGACGCCGCTGACGTCGGGGCGGCCAAGCAGGAACTTGACGACGCCGGCCACGGTCTTGCAGCTCGTCGGGTTGCCCCGCTGGTCGTCCACCACTTTGAGCGGCGCGCCTTCCGCCGCGCCGAGCCGCGCCATAGTGTGCACGAAGGAGGGGCCGCCGGCGCCGTAAAGCCAGGCGATGCGCAGCACCGCTGCCTCCGGCAGAATCATGCCGATCATCCGTTCGCCGGCGAGTTTGCTCGCGCCGTAGACGGTGCGCGGCCGCGGGATGTCCGTTTCTTTCCAGGCCCAGGGTTCGCCCGGCGGATCGCCCGCGAACACGTAGTCGGTCGAAATGGCGATCAGGCGCGCACCGCACGCCTTGGCGGCGAGCGCCACGTTGCGGGAGCCGTCTTCGTTCAGTCTGAAGGCGAGATCGCGGTTTGTTTCGCAGTCGTCGACTTTCGTCATCGCCGCGCAGTGGATGACGACGTCGGGCGCGGCGGCGACGGTTTTCCCGGTGAACGCCTCGTCGTCGGTGATGTCCCATTCGGGCAGATCGGCGACGATGATTTCGTGTCCGGAGAGTTCGCGCTGAAGCGTCCTTCCGAGCATTCCCTTGCCGCCGGTTATCAGTATGCGCATTTATACAGCTCCTTTCATTCCTGTCGCGTCAATCCGTCAGAAGTAGCCGCCCTTGTCGACGATTTCGGCGATGGAATCGCCGCGGCGCACCCAGCTGAAGATGTCGGTTTCGTTTTTTTCGATTCGTTCCGCGCGCAGCAGCACGTCGCAGGCGATTTCGCGCGGGATGCACAAAACGCCGTCGATGTCGCCGAAGATTATGTCGCCGGGGCGCACGGTGACTTTGCCGATCTTGACCGGCACCTGGTAGTGGGTTATCATGCAGCGGCCGAGCGAACCGTTCGATGTGCGGTAGCGGTAGAAGACCGGAAAGTTCTGCTCGAGTATCTGCTTGGTGTCGCGTATGCCGCCGGCGATCACCGCGCCGCGCACCCCTTTGGCCTTGGCGGTGGCGGTCATGACGCCGCCCCACAGCGACGCTTCGACGTCGCCGCTCGTGTCCCAGACTACCACGCCGCCTGGCTTGAACTCGTCGAGCATCTGCGCCCTGAACGTCATTTCGCCTTCGATCATCACGTTCGGCGCGCTCTTCACGGTGAACGCCTCGCCGCACACGGTCATTTCGTCGCGGAGCGGCATGATGTCGCTCGGCAGGCTGCGGTCGAGCAGGCAGAGTTCGCGCATGACGTCGTTGATCGCGCCGGTGTAGAGACGCTCGTAGCGGGCGCAGAGTTCCGACGGCGGAATGGACAGCTCGCAGTCGGGGACGCGCTGCCGCGCGGCGATGAGCCTGTCGAGTTTCATGAGGGCGGCTTCTTTCGCTTTGCCGCGCATATCGGCGATACTTGGCATGGCGGGGCGTTTTCCTTTACCTTTTTACAATGTGCAGAAATTCCGGCGTCATCTGCCCGAGTTCCATCGGCGTGTTCCAGACCTCGGTGGTGCGCCCCAGTGGGATTTCCGAGCCGTTTTCGGCGACGCGGTACACCTCGGCGCCGGTCCACCGCGGCGAAAAAGCGAGCGGAACGGCGTCGCACACGTCGCCCGAAAGGTTGTTCACCATCAGCATCATCTCCCTGCCGTCGGCGGACTCGTTGGCGAGCAGCCAGACTCCTGGCACGCCGAGCGCCGAGACCGGCAGCGTTTCCGGGTCGAGCCGCAGGAGGAGGTTGCGGATGAGTTCCTGCTTGCGCAGGTTGAGAAGGCCCGACGCGCGGTTGTACAGAAGCGAGGTGGCGAACACCGCGACGCGCCCCCCGAGCGAATTGGTGGCGAGAGTGATCGACGGGGTTATTTCAACGCCGCCGACGCCGTAGAACCGGCTCCACACCTCGGTGGGGTGCCGCGGCCGCAATTCCGCGAATTTCTCCACCGTGCCTTCGGTGCCGGCGAAAAAGACGTAAAATGCGTTCACGTGTACGCCCGGGCGGCTGCAACCGGCCGCGGGCTGGATTACCTCGTCTATTATCGGCAGTCTGCCGTCGGCCATCTTCACCTCGACGCCGAGATACTGGCCGAAGCCGCGTTCCTGCAGAAGTTCGGCGGCGGGGGCGTCGAGCAGCAGCCCGCCCTTCAGCATCGAAAGAATTTCTTCGTCGGAGAAAGTCTCCGCCGCCCTGCCGATCAGCAGCGAAACGCCGCGGGAGTCTTTGCGGGTGGTGTAGGGAAAACCGAACTTCGCGCAGAGGTAGGCGTTCCAGGCGAGCACTCCTTCGCCGTGGCCGTAGCCGTGTCTGCGCGTGAGCGACAGATCCTCCGAACTCCACACCGACCTGAGACCGACGAGCCGTGCGTCGCGGCTGCGGATGAATTCTCTCACCGCCTCCAGCCGGGGGCGGTGTCGCACGTAGGCGTCGGCGTAACCGGGGTCTTCCAACGGGTCGTCGAGATACTGCAGACAGTAGAAGAGAAAATCGTCCGTCCCCATCGCCACCGAGGCCGCCATCATCGAGAAGAACTGCGAAACCGAGGTGTAGAAACGGTTGTGCGGGTACGGGTCGGATTCGTAGAACTTCTCCACGTCCTTCGGCAGCCGCTCGGTGGTCCACATCGTGTGCGACAGCGCCCCGGGGATGCTCGCCGGCGTCGTTTCGGCCCCGTAGATGGAACCCGCCTGCCTGATCGCGGGCCGCGTTCCCCCGGCGAGGGCGCGCGCGACCGCCTCCGCGGCGTCGCCGTCGAAATCTGAGCACGAACCGCTTTCGCAAAGCACCATGCGCACGGACGGGTCGACCTTGTCAACCTCGCCGCGGATTTTTTCGGCCAGCGACACCAGCGAACCGCGCACGGTTTCGGCGAACGCGCGTCGCACGGGCAGATTGCCGCTGGTGCGGTTCTTGAACGCCGCGTCGATCTCCGGCCCGGTCAGCGCCCTGCCGTAGCGCTTCGCGAAGTCGGCGAGATGGCGTTTGCAGAAGCACGCGCCGCCGTCGAGTCCGCGGCCCCAGGCGAGCGTGAAGTCGTCTTCGATGCAGATGAATTCCGGATGCACTGCGGCGACCGAAGCGATTTTGCGGGCCAAGTCGGCGGCGAAGGCCGGGTCCAGCGGACACTTCTTGTTGTCTTTGCTGCGGTTGCCGTTGGCGTCTTCAATCGACGGGAAGTCCGAAAAATACCGGATCGACGGCGCACACCACCATGAAAGTCTGACGTCGGTGTCCGCGAGACGGCCGCGTATTTCGGCGAGATCCCTGCCGATCTGCGAATAGACGCCGTCGGGGAACTTGCCGTACATCACCTGGTTGAAACCGGGACCGGTGAGGAAGAATCTCCGGATACCGGTTTTTTCACGTAACCGCCGGATTTCGGAGCAGGCTTTATCGACCCCCATCACGCGGTAGTTGAACGGCACCGCGGTGTCGAAAACCGCGCCGAATGAGACGGCCGCGGCCGCCAACGCTGCGGCGGCGGTCAAAGTATCTCTCATCCCGTCCAATGTCTTTCCCGCCGGAGCCGACTGTTATTTCACGATCACCGTCTGCGGCAGTTTCTCCAGCACTCCGCCTTTGACCGGGCGCCCGTCGAAAGACGTGAACAGCTCGGCGAAGGCGCACTTCGGGTTGCGCTCGGCGCCGCGCAGCTGGGCCTGGGCGCGCTTCTCCATCGCCAGGGAGTCGTTCGCGTTCTGGCAGACGTATTTGCGCAGCATCGCCACCTTCTTGTCGATGGTGGCGGTCACGTCAACCGAGTAAAGCGGGCGGAAATTCTGCGTCTGGCACATCAGCACCTCGAAGAAGTAGCGTTCTCCTGTCCAGCCCGATTTTGCGATCGCGTGGGCGGTGGTGGCGGCGGCCTGCACGTGGTCGGTGTGGGCGTCGACCGGCCAGTGCGTGAAGATCGCCACCGGCTTGAAATGCTTGATCATGGTCACGAGTCTCTCGACCGAGTCGCGGCCGGCGCAGGCGTCGCCGTCGACTTCGCAGAGAAAGTGCGGGGTCGCGCCGAGATAGGCGCAGGCGGCCTTCTCTTCGGACACGCGCCGGGCGGCGGTGGAACCGTCCCAGAGCCCGGGCCAGCCGAGACCGAGTTCGCCGCGGGTGAGGTCGATGACGTGCAGCTCGTATTTGTCGCGCAGGAGAAACGCCGTCGCGGCGAAACCCTCCGTGTCGTCGGGATGCCCGGCGACGAAGAATATGCGTTCGCGTCTGGGCGCGGCGCCGTCGGCCGCCCGAACCGGCGCCGCCAGTGCCGCGGCGGCGGCGAACGCGGCAAGTCCGATCATTTTCATGTTCCGCAGTCTCCTTGTTTACGGTTGATCGTCAGTCGACTTCTGCGAACGCCCTGAGCAGTTCGTCGGCCATGCGCTGATACCCTTTGTCGTTGGGATGCAGCGCGACATCGATCGACAGGTCTTTAAGTTCCCCCTCCTCGCCGCAGTTCGCGTAGAAGTCCGCCACCTTGAAACCCTCGTGCGCGGCGATCGCCCTCACCGCGTCGACGTATTCCTTGAGATACACGCCGTTTTTCGCATCGTACGAATGCGCCGGCAGATACTTGCCGAAACCGTACGACTTGCGCGGCGTGCAGAGTATTATCTTCGCCTTCGGATTCGCCGCGCGCATTTTGTCCACCAGCACCCTGTACCTGGCGTAGAAGGTCTTGTTGGTGGATCCGGCGAGATATTCGGACATGTCGCCCACCTTGGTGAGCTTGCCCCAGTCGTTGATGCCGTGCTCGACGGTGTAGTAGTCGGCCCTCGGCACGTCGTGCGCGGCCTGCCCCACCACCGTGCCGCCGTTGATCGCCGGGTTCACGAACCCGTCGAACTTGAGAACGTCCATCACCCGGCTCTGATAACCGCGGGAGAATCTGCCGCCGGACGCCTTGACGTTGTCGTTGTACCACGAGATGGACGTTCCCAGACTGCACCAGGTTCCGTTCATCTTGCGTTCCGCGAACGGATCGCGCCCGAATATCGCGCACCCTGCAATGAGCGCTGCACCCGCAGCCGCGGCGACTTGTTCGAATTTCATCAGTTCTTGCTTTCCTTTCTGTCGTTCAGTTGAAATCAAGCTGCTCCGCGCCATCCGGCCGCAGCGCCGCCTTGACCGCCGCGACGGCTTCGGCTGCCGGGGAGATCACGGTTTTCGTCTTGTCGTCGCGGCGGCGCTTGACCTCCACCCCGCCTTTGGCGAGACCCTTGGCGCCGACCACCACCCGCACCGGGAAACCGATTAGATCCGCGTCTTTGAACTTGACGCCGGGTCTTTCGGCGCGGTCGTCCACGATGACGTCGATCCCCTCCGCCTCGAGCGCCGCCTCAAGATCGAACGCAGCTTTCGCGGCGCCGTCGTCGGACGGGTCGAGCAGACAGACGCACACCTGGAAAGGCGCCACCGACGGCGGCCAGATTATGCCGTCTTTATCGTGGCTCTGCTCGATCACCGCCTGCATTGTGCGGCTGACGCCGATTCCGTAGCAGCCCATCGCCATGACCTGGTCTTCGAGGTTGCCGTTCTTGTAAACCGCGTTGAACGCGGCGGTGTATTTGACGCCGAGTTTGAAAACGTGCCCGACTTCGATGCCGCGCTTCACCGCCAGCGGACGGCCGCACTTCGCGCAGGCGTCGCCGTCTCTCGCTATCGCCAGATCGGCGTAGTCCCCCACGGCGATCTTCGCGTCGCGGGCGAGATCGACGTTCTTCGTGTGATAACCGTCCCGGTTGGCGCCGACGATGCACCCGGACGCCCCTTTCAGATCGAAATCGGCGACGATGCGCAGCGAAGAATCGGTCGGCCGCACCGGGCCCACCGAACCGGCGTTGGCGCCGGTCACGCGCAGCACCGTGTCGAAATCGGCGAGTTCCACTTTTTTCGCGCCGAGAAAATGCCGCAGCTTCACCTCGTTGACGTCGCGGTCGCCGGGCAGGCAGACCATCACCGGCGTGCCGTCGGCGCTGTACACGAGCGACTTGACGAACGCCGACCCCGGCACCCCCATGAACTTCGACACCTGCTCGATCGTCTTCGCCCCCGGCGTGGGTATCGTTTCGGGCGCGCCGCACTCGGCGGCGGCCGCGGCCGCCGCCGCACGGCGTTCGGCCTTCTCGAGATTCGCCGCGTAACCGCACCCGTCGCAGAAGGCGATGCCGTCTTCGCCCGAATCCGCCAGCACGTGGAATTCGTGGGAGAATTTGCCGCCGATGTCGCCGGTGTCGGCCTCGACCGGATACGCCTTCAGACCGCACCGTTCAAACACCCGCCTGTACGCCCTGTACATCGCCGTGTAGCTCGCGTCCGCGGCCTCCAGCGAAGTGTCGAAGGAGTATGCGTCCTTCATCAGAAACTCCTTGGAACGCATCAGCCCGAATCGCGGCCGTATCTCGTCGCGGAACTTCCACTGAATCTGGTAGACGGTGAGCGGCAGCTGCCGGTATGAGCTGACCACCGATTTGACGACGTCGGTCACCATCTCCTCGGCAGTGGGTGAAAGCGCGTAGTCGTGGGCGGCGCGGTCCTTCAGCCGGAACATCCCCGGCCCCATCGACTCCCACCTGCCGGACGTCTTCCAAAGTTCGGCCGGCTGGAGAATCGGCATCACGATTTCCTGAGCGCCGGCGCGGTCCATCTCCTCGCGGATTATCCGCTGGATCTTGTTGAGCGAGCGCATGCCGAGGGGCAGATAGGTGTACAGCCCGCCGGCGACCTTCTTCATCAGCCCCGCGCGGACGAGCAGCTTGTGCGAGTCAATTTCCGCGTCGCCGGGATCTTCGCGAAGCGTCTGAATCAAAAACTTTGTCCATCTCATAGTTGAACATTATACCATATTTCGGCGCAGCCCGCCGCTCTCGTAGATGCGCTCGATCAGCGAAACCGATTTGCGCGCCTCCTCGCCTGGCACAGGATACGGCGCACCGCTGTCCAGCGAACCGGCGAACGCCTCGAAGCACCGGAGATGCCCTTCGTACTCCAGCTGGTCCGGACGCGACGCGCCGGTAACGGCGTCGGTCACCTCTAAAGTGCCGGCGGTGCCGGTGATTTCCAGCATTTTACCGCGCCCGGGGAACGACGCGGTCGTCGCATATACGCCGCCGAGCGCCCCGCCCTTGAAAAGAATCGCCGCCGAGACCGTGTCCTCGGCCTCCATGGGGTGCGCCAGCGTCGCCGCGAACGCCTTCACCTCCACGACTTCGGGCATGAGCGCCGTAAGCCAGTCGATCATGTGGATCGACTGGTTCATGAGCGCGCCGCCGCCGTCCACCGCCCAGGTGCCGTGCCACGACGACTTGGTGTAGTACTCGTCGCCCCGCCACCAGGGTATGCGCACCCCGGCGTAGGTGATGCGCCCTAGTTCGCCGTTCTCCACCTTGCGCTTCGCCTCGAGGAACTCGTCGGTCCAGCGCGTCTGGAAAATGCAGCCGAGCGGCGTCGACGTCGCTCGGCACGCGGCGATCAGCTCGTCGATGCGCGCGGTGGTTATCGACAGCGGCTTCTCCACCAGCACCGGAACGCGGTGCGCGGCGGCGGCCTTCACCGCCTCGTCGTGACCGCCCGAAGCGGTGGCCACGCTCACCATGCCCGCGCCGGACTCCTCCAGCGCCGCGTCGAGGCCGCCCCACGCGCCGCCGCCGAACTCCGCGGACGCCTTCCGTGCGCTCTCCGGCATGAACGTGTCGCAGAAACCCGCCAGCTCGAGGTTTCCGGACGCGTTCACCGCCCGCGCGTGGAACCTTGCGATCAGCCCGGATCCGACAATCAGTACTTTTTTACCCACCGCGGAACCTCAGAAATTGTCCTGCTGCAGCTGGAAGTACGCCTTCGGATGTGCGCAGACCGGACACTTTTCGGGCGCCTTCTCGCCCTCGACGATCGCGCCGCAGTTGCGGCACTGCCATTTGTTCACGCCGACGCGCACCCAGACTTCACCGGCTTCGATGTTCTTCGCAAGCTTGCGGTAGCGCTCCTCGTGGTGTTTTTCAACCTCGGCCACCTTTGAGAAGAGAAACGCCAGCTGGGTGAAGCCCTCTTCTTTCGCCTCCTCGGCGAATCGCTTGTACATGCCGGTCCACTCTTCATGTTCGCCGGCCGCCGCGGCAAGCAGATTCGCCGGCGTGTCGCCGATTCCGTCCAGCGCCTTGAACCAGAGTTTCGCGTGTTCCTTCTCGTTCAGCGCGGTTTCCTGAAAGATCGCCGCGATCTGCTCGTAGCCGTCCTTCTTCGCGCGGGAGGCGAAGTAGTCGTATTTGTTGCGGGCCTGCGATTCGCCGGCGAACGCGGTCTGCAGATTCTTTTCGGTTTTTGATCCTTTGAGTTCCATATTCCCTCCTAAGTTTTTTTGCGTCAGGTTGATTTTGAATTATACCACACCGCCGCGCAGACGGTCAACCGCGGCGCCATCGCCACGCCCAGCCCCGAAGTCAACTCCGATGGCCTGCAAAGAAGGCTCCGCTACCGCTGCGCCCGAAGCTTCGCGCTCCCTGGCCGCTCAGAGGTTCAGCAGGAAATGCCGTCAAAAATCGGGGTATGCGTGGAGATATAGCCTGATTGACGGCAGTCGCTGGCTGGTGAACGCGAAGGGCGAATTTGTTGCGAGCGGGCAGAATAGAGGCGCGAGAACACTCGCATGGCTTTAGCCGCTCGCGGGGGTACCCACTTTTCGATTTTGGGGTACCCCTTTGCCGCTATAGTTGCATAGGAACGTCCCCGTGCACTTGTGGATCACCTCCGCCACGCAGATTCCAACACGGCGCGGCAAAAATTGTATTTGCGGAACGCGGCGGCCGCCACGGGCTGCCGTACGTCTTGTGCCACCCTTATCCCGGATTTTCCGGGATAAGGGTGGCATCGCCAGAAAGATTGCTTTTTGGCGTCGGAAAACAGTCGCAATGATTGCGGCAAGGGATCACGGCCGGAAGGCGTAGAAAAACCAGCGGAGATAGTTGGGCAGCCACTTCCAAAGCTTGAAGTTGCTCTTGCCCGCCACCCGGTCGCGCCAGGTGGTGGGGACTTCGACGATCTTCCTGCCCGCGGCGCGCGCCTTTACCACCAGTTCGATGCCGAGCTCGAAACCGCCCGTCGACTCGATGGTCACCGTCTTCAGGAACGACTTGCGGTAGAGCTTGAAACTGTTGGTCGGGTCGTGCGTCGGCAGCCGCGCGAACCAGCAGAGCAGCAAGCCTGCCGTGCGCGAGAGAAGGCCCTTGAACTTCGGGCCGCCGTACTGCCTGCCGCCTTTCATGTAGCGCGAGGCGCAGACGATGTCGGCATTGTCGCGGTCGGCGGCGGCAACCATGTCGTTGATGACCCCGGGCGGATCGCACAAGTCCGCCATGGTGACCACCACCAACTCCCCCGGCGCTTCTTCGAGACCGGTCTTGATCGCATTGAGCGCGCCGCGTCCGTACTTGTTCTTCAGGAGCGTGAACGGAAGCCTCGTTTTGCCTTCCAGCTCCCGCGCCGGCGCGAGCGTGGTGTCGTCGTCCCGGTCGTAGACGAGAGAAGTTTCGGCTTCAACAGCGACCTTGGCGTCGAGTTCCGCCAAGGTCGTGCGGATGTTGTCCCCTTCGTTGTAGACGGGGACGACGATGGAGACGCGCGCGCTCAAATGCCGCCGATCCGGATCTGCTCCTCGATCCAGGGCATCACCTCGTCGAGAATCTGGTCGAGCGTCGTGTCCGCCGAGAAGCCGAGGAGCTTCTTGGCCTTGTCCACCGCCGGGACGCGCTTCTGGACGTCATACTTGAACGGCTCGTCCGAAACGTACTTGAACGGCTTCGCGCCCTTGTGGCGGCGGTTCCAGATGTTCTGAGCGAGTTCCAGCACCGTGGTCGAGACCGGCGTGGAGAGGTTGAAGTCCTCGTTAACCGCCTCCGGCTTCTCGATGCAGAGGCGGATGCCCCGCGCGAGGTCGCCGCCGTAGGTGTAGTGACGAACCTGGTTGCCGGCGCCGAGGATGTGGAGCGGATCCTGCCCCTTGAACACCTTCTGCACCAGGTCCGGCACGACATGGCTCATGGCGAGCTTGACGTTCCCGCTCTCGATCTCCGTATCGCACAAGGCGCGCTTCTCGCCGATGCCGACGCAGTTGAACGGGCGGATGACGGTGTAGGGAAGCTGGTACTGCTCCCAGGCGCCCTGCGCGAAGTACTCGCAGGCGAGTTTCTGAAAGCCGTAGGTCGAGGACGGAGGCGGACACTTGCGCGCCTCCGTCTCAGGCGTCGGGTAGATGGCGGTATTCTCGAAGACCATCGACGACGAGAGGACGTTGATCTTCTTGAGCTTCGCGTTCTTCTTCGCCCAGACGGCGGTGTCGAACGTCGCCGCGGCGATTCGCTCGTTCTCCGCGAGGAGGTCGTAGGCGAAGGTGTGGAAGTAGGATATGCCCCCGATCATCGCAGCCGCGCCGAGGATCTGGTCGCAGTCCTTGACCAGGTCCTTCATCAGGTCGAGGTCCTTGACGTCGCCGCGGGTGAAGTGGTAGTTGGGGTGGTTGTCGTAGCTCTTCTTGACGGGCCCGTACTTGGAGAAGTTGTCGATGCCGACGACTTCGTGTCCGTGGTTGAGCAGCTCTTCGACGAGATATCCGCAGATGAACCCGGCGGAACCGGTTACCAGTATTTTCATGTCTTACCTCTTTTTTGTGATTAAAGGAATCTCCTTGCCGGAATCGGCATCGTATTCGAAGTCAGACCCGGCCTCCGCGACCAACTTGCCCGCACCGCGGCAAAATGCAACTTGACAGTCGTCAGTCGCATAGCTGCGACGGCAATAGCCGGGCGACAGGCGGATGCGTCTTCCCGCCCTGCCCGAAGGCTCTTTCTGACTGCAGAGCCCGTACGACACGGAGAAAAGTTCTGACACCTCGGTCCATTCGGCATCATTGAGAGTCGAACCTGGTCGAACCGAACATGTCAGAACCGCGTCACCCATTGCGCCAACATCCCCAGCAGTCAACGAAAGGCTTTCTTATCCGCAATTTCCTGTACGCCGAGTGGGGTACGCCGAGGATGATGCCGTCCGACTCCTTGACGAATGCCTTGAGCGGCGTCGTGCCGGGCACGAACTCGTCGGTGACGAGGACCTTCGCCATCTTCATCTCCAGGAGTTTCTTCACCTTGAACGAGAGCGATTCGCGGATGTCGTCGTTATCCGGCTTGAACGCCATGCCCATGATGCCGATCTTCTTACCCTTGAGCGAACCCATCTTCGCCTCCAACTGGGAGACGAGGAAGTTGGGGAGCCCCTCGTTGACGAGCATCGCGGAGTGCCCGAGGAAGAACTCGTTGTTGTGGAAGGCCGAGAGCTGCATCGTGTCTTTGAAGAGACACGGCCCAGCGGCCAGGCCGGCGCCGGCGAAGTGCTTCGCGCGCGGGTAGTCGTCTTTCATCGCCCGGAGGATGCGGTAGAAGTCAAGCCCCTGCTTCTCCACCATCATGTAGAACTGGTTGGCGATGGCGAATTCGAGGTAGCGCCAGGCGTTCGTCATCAGCTTGGCGAGCTCGGCCTCCTCCGGCTTGATGCGGATGATCTTCGGCGCGATCGCTGAAAAGAGCGCGGCGGCGGCGTTTTCGGCCTTCTTGTTGACGCCCGAGACGAGCTGCGGCAGGTTGAATATCTCCTCGATGCCCTTTCCCTGGACGATACGTTCGGGGCAGAACGCCAAATTGGCCGCGCCGAGCTTCGCCTTGAGCGCATCCTCGACGATGCGCGTCACGCCCGGAAAGATCGTCGAGCGCAAGACCACCAACTGGCGCTTGTTGAGGTACGGCAGATAGGCGGCGAGCACCTTCATCACGTCGTGTATCTTGGGGTTCAAATGCTCGTCGACCGGCGTGCCCGTGACGAACACGACGACATCCTGCTTCTTCACCACTCCGGCGTCCGACGTCGCGCGCAGATTCCTGCCGACGTGCGCTTTCAAGAGCTCGGTCGCGCCGTCTTCCTTGAAAGGCAGGTGCGCCTTGTTGACATTCTCCACCGCCTTCGGATTGACGTCGAGGAGCGTCACATCGAAGTTTCTGCTCGCGAAGGCGAGACCAAGTGGCGTGCCGACATGGCCGCAGCCGCCGATGATGCAAATCTTCTTTGCCTTTAGAACTCTTTTCATGCCTGCAATTATATCATATTGCGGCGCTTCTTGGCGCTGATTTTGACGCCGCGGCTTTCCCCGGCCCGGCCGAAAGCGCCGAACGCAGCTCTCTGGCGGCGATTTCAAGGCGGCCGTTGAGACGGGCATAGGCTGCATCGCGGACCGCGTCGAAAGCGGTGCGCAGATTCTTTCGCCGAGCTTCGAAGGCGGCGAACCCCTCAGCCGGGCACCCCATCGCGATTTCCGCGCGGCGAAACGTTCCCTCAGCGATTCCAACGCGCCGCTTGACGGATTTTTTCACCTGCGCATTCGCCCGCCGGCAGACGTCACTTCCCGGCTGCGGCCAATTCCAGCGCCTGGCGGTAGACGCGGATTTTCGCGACGATCTCGGGCCGCGTCCAATTGATTACGAACGACGGATAGTACTGCCCGGTCTTGGGCGGGAATATACGGTTGAATTCGGCAAGCGCGGCGTCAAGCCCGGCGGCCGCTTTTTCAAGATCGGCGATTGCCGCCGCAACCTTGCCGACGTCGCCGCTGGCGAGATATTCCGCCAGCGATTTCAGGCCGCGCTGGTGAAAGGTCATCGCGTCGAGATCGAGCGCCTCGAAACGCGCGCGCCCCGCCTCGGCTGCCGCCAGCCCGGCGCTCGCGGTTCCCGCGGCGGACGTCGCGAGCGCGTCTGCCGCTTCACGCATCCTCTTCGCGCCGAACCCGAAGTTGCCCACCAGTTCCGCGCCGCTCTCGCCGCCGCGTTCGGGCATGAACCGGTAGTCGAAATATATATCGTAGGGCAGATTGCAGAACTGCCACGCGCGCAGATACGCCGCGGCGTTCCCGCTCAGATAATCACGCCACGGGCCGGGATTCTCCGGATCGACCGCAGCGGCGAGACGGGCGGTCAGAGAATCCGGTGTGTGCCCGCCTTCCCACGCCAGCAGAGACATGGCGAGCATGTTCCAGTCCACCCCCTGCAGTTCGCCGCCTACATGCAGCGACATCCAGCAGGTGATGCCCCCGTCGATGTAGGCGTCGGCGTCGCCGATCAGCACCTGCGGCAGATAGGGGGTGTGCCCCCGGAAAAGTATCTTGTCGTTGTAGTACTCGAAAGTGTGCGCGTCGTCCACGCCTTCGAAGCGGCGCTGGTATTCCTTGAGCGCGCGGTGGTAGGTGCGGTTGTGTGCGCACGACGGATCGTTCAGCGCGTGGGCGTAGCAGCGCTCGCGCGGCGCGAACAGAAGAAAGCACTCCTTCGCTGGCGCGAACAACTTCGACGGAAACATCGTGTCGTGATAGGCGATGACCGGCACGCGCAGCGACGAGCCGAGCTCCCGCACCGCCTCCGCCTCGATATTCATCACCAGCGCGCTCTGGTCGGTGCCGGTGAAAGCGCGGCAGCGCGAACACATGCACCAGCCGCCGCCGGGCAAATCGTCAGCCCAGGCGTGTATCGCGTGGACCCCCCCGCCGACTGCCGGCTCGAGACGCTTCTTGAAATTGCGCTTCACTATGTCGCGCGTCTTCGGATTCGTCGCGCAGAAGTTCGAGTCCTTCATCCGCTTGCCGTTGAAATCCTCGGGCTGGAACATGCGGAAGAGTTCGGGTTCTTTGTCGAAAAGTTCTCGCGGCAGACACGAGCTCATGCCGTGGCCGCCGGCCTCGGCCCTGAACCCGAGTTTTTTGAGCAGATCCATGCGCTCCGGAACGATGCGCGCGGAGTGCGCGCAGATCGAGTTGAACTTGAGCTTGGCGAGAAACGCGTACCACTCCTCGACCGTGTACGACACGCAGGCGCTCGACGCGAAAAGCCCGCGTCGTTCAAAACGCGGATTCACCGTCTTCACCTCGTCTTTCACCGGCTTCATCCGCCGCGGCACCAGCTCCCCCTTTTCGCCCGGCGCGATAAAGGAGAAGCCGAGTTCTTCGGCGATGGTGTAGACGCCGTTGAGAACGCCTTTGCCGCACGCAGCGGCGACCGTCACACCGTCTTTGCAGGCACTCTTGACGAACCCGTCGTGGCGCACCGAGGAGACGTCGCATTGGCGCGGCGCCCCGAGCGACACGGATTCGCCTGCGCCGGCCGCCGTCCGCACCGACGCCTTGACCCCGGCGCGCCCGAGCAGCCGCGCGAGTTCGCCCGCGGCGTAGTTGGTGAGTTCGCCGCCGGTGGCGGTTATTTCGACCTTTTCAAGCGAGACGGCGTCAAAGGCAGACACCGCCCCCGCCGACAGGGCGGCGGCAAGGGCGACTGTGATTCTGTTCATGTCTTATCTCCCTCAAACTGGTTCAGCGGCCGGAAACCCAGCCCGCGATGTCGGTCTCCGAAGCATCGGTGAGGTTTTTCGGGGTCTCGAAAGTCGCCCCCGGCGCCGACGGTTTCAGGTAATCCAGAGTTTTCCCGGCGCCGCTGCCGCCGCTCGTGAAGAACGGCACGATTTTCTTTCCCTTCAAGTCGTGGGCCTCGAGAAAGGTGTTGACGACTGTCGGCGCGACGTACCACCATATCGGAAAACCGAGATAGACGACGTCGTAATCTGCGATGTCGGCGATTCTGGTTTTGACGGCCGGCCGCGACTTCTTGTCGTTCATCTCCACCGAAGATCGGCTCTGTTTGTTGTGCCAGTCGAGGTCTTCCCTGTTGTAGGGCTTCTCGGGGGTGATTTCGACAAGTCTGCCCCCGGTCGCTTTGGCGACGAGCGCGGCTTTTGCCTTGGTGGTGCCGGTGGCGGAAAAATAGGCGACGAGTGTTTTCATTTTCTTTCCTTTCACTTCTTTGCCGGCGGCCGGAGCGCCTCCCGCCGCCGGCGGTTCTTTTTCAGCCCCGTTTACGTCGTTCCCGCCTGAACCGCCGCAGCCTGCCAGCGCCGCGGCCGACACCGCGAAAACAAATTCTTTTCTGCTTAGTTTCATCTGACTTCTCCTCCGGTTTTACTGAGTGTATTATATCATTGTCTGCGGCCTGAAATCAACACCAGTCGGCTTTCGGCAAGGAAAAACCCGAGGATCACCGTCCAGTACACGGTAAGCCCGGTATAGGCGCAGACCTCGTCCCTCCGCTCCCCGACGAGGACGACGAGAAGCGGGTTCAGGACCTTGCGGATCGGCTCGATGAAGCCCCTGAACGCCTTCATCGCCTCCGCCCATGCCGAGCGCAAACAGCATCGTGACGCGCGAAGCCAGATGCTGCCAGAACGCGGGCTCCGGTCCGCGCAGGATATCAAGGCAGAAAAGCCGCCCCGCCGGATAGCTGTGGGGCCGGGGAAAGACCGACGGAACCACGCCCTGCCCCATTCCAGAAATCCGGCCCCCGGCCATGTCGCGGCTCCGGGCTTTCGACATTTACCCGGTAGTTTTCTGCATGGTATTCCTTTTCGCTTGCAAACATTCCAGGTGTCATGCCGGTTTCCCGGAGCTGTCTATGAACGTTTCTTCCCGCCGACGGCGGAAAGAAGCATTGCGGTCAGCCAGCCGGGCAGCGGGCGGTCGTGGTTCAGCATTTTTTCGATGTAATCCTTGAAATCGAACCGCAGCTCCCGGAAATCCAGCTCGCCGGCCCGGTCGTCGTAGATGCAGTATGTCGTCACCATGTCGTTGCGCGGGTAGCCGACCGAACCGAGATTCACCAGATACCGCCACCCGTCGCGGATTTTGAACGATCGCGGCTTCCAGCGCTTGATCACCCCTTTGGGGCTGCGCAGAAAAATCTCTGCGTGGTGGAGATGCCCGACGAACAGCAGTCTTTCAGGGGTGGCGTTGAACGAAAGGGATGCATCGTAGAGATCCATGATGTAGTTAAAATCGGCGGGGCTGGTGAAGTCGCCGTGCGCACAGGCGAAATCTCCGTTGGACCAGCTGACCGGGCGTTTGCGCAGCCAGGCGACATCCGGGGCAGAAAGGAGCTTACGGTCGAGGCGGTCGATGTCGTAGTTGGGGTTGACGCGCATCTCCACGGTCTGGCTCCGGGCCACGCAAACTTCGTCGTGGTTGCCGAGCAGCGCCACCGAAGCGCACTTGCGCAGGGCCGCCACGCACGCCGGAGCGTCATAGCCGTAACCGGTCGCATCGCCGCAGAAAATCCACTTGTCCACGCCACGCGCGGATCCGTCGGCAAGCACGGTTTCAAGCGCCCGGAAATTTCCGTGAACGTCTGAAATGACGCCGTATTTCACTTAGCCTTCCCCGCCCGGCGGAAAACCAGGGCGGCTCCGTCTTTGGCGAGTCTGGCGCGCATCCGCGCCCCGGCTTTGCCGGAGAGCACAAGATCGGCGAGAGGATCTTCCACGAAATCCTGAACCACCCTGCGCAGCGGGCGGGCGCCGAGCGCAGGATCGTAGCCTTTTTCAATCAGAAAATCCGCCGCCTTGTCGTCGAGAGTAAACGTGATGTGCGCGTTTTTAAGCCGCGCCTGGAGTCCGGCGAGTTCAAGTTCGAGTATGCGCCGCAGATCGGCCTTTTCGAGTTTTTTGAAGACGACTGTCTCGTCGAACCGGTTGAGGAGCTCCGGTCGGAAAGCCCGCTTCGCCTCGCCGAGCATTTTTTCTTTCAGCACGTCGTAGCTCGTCTCGGCGGTGTCTTTGGCGAAACCGAGCGTGTGGCCTTCGCGGGCGAAATCGAACCCGAGGTTGGCGGTGCAGATCACGATGGTGTTTCTGAAGTCGATCATCCGGCCCTGGCCGTCGGTGAGGCGGCCTTCGTCGAGAATCTGCAGCAGCATGTTGCAGACGTCGGAATTAGCCTTCTCGAATTCGTCGAACAGCACGACCGAATAGGGCCGGCGGCGCACTTTCTCGGTGAGCTGGCCGCCTTCGTCGTAGCCGACGTAACCCGGGGGGGCGCCGACGAGGCGCGAGGAGGAGTATTTTTCCTGGAATTCAGACATGTCCAGCGCGATCAGCGCCTTGGAGTCGCCGTAAACGCGTTCGGCGAGCATCTTGGCGAGATGGGTTTTGCCGACGCCGGTCGGTCCGAGAAAGAGAAATGATCCGATCGGGCGCTTCGGGTCGGACATCAGCGCGCGGCTGCGGCGGAGCGCCCTGGCGATGGCGTTAACCGCCGGTGTCTGCCCGACCACCACTTCACCGAGGGCTTTTTCCATGCCGAGCAGTTTTTCGGCGGTGGTGGCGCACATCTTCTCGACGGGCACGCCGCTCATCGAAGAAACGGTTTCTGCGACGTCCTTCTCGCCGATCTCGATGACCTCTTCGGCGTGGGTCTCCTTCCATTTGGCGAGCGCCGCTTCGAATTCTTCGCAGGCGCTGCGGATGGCGTCGCGGTACTGCGCCGCGGAATCGAAGTCGCCTTTCGCGACGACCTGTTCCTTACGGCCGCGCAAGGTGTCGATGCGGGCCTGCATTTCGGTGAGTTTCTTCGGACGGGCGCTTGCGCCGGCTCGCAGTCTGGCGCCGGTTTCATCCACCGCGTCGATCGCCTTGTCGGGCAGCTGGCGCGCCGGCAGGTAGCGCGCGGTGAGCTCCACCGCCGCGCGGATCGCCTGCGGCGTGTAGGCGACGGAATGGTATTCGGAATACTTGGGGGCGATGCCTTCGATGATGCCGACGGCTTCGACGACGGTCGGTTCGTCGACCTGCACCGACTGGAACCGGCGTTCCAGCGCGGCGTCGCGCTCTATGGACTTGTGGTATTCTTTGAGGGTGGTGGCGCCGACGCACTGCAGTTCGCCGCGAGCGAGCGCGGGTTTGAGGATGTTCGCCGCGTCCATGGCGCCCTCGGCGCCGCCGGCGCCGACCATGGTGTGTATTTCGTCGAGGAAAAGGATGATGTTGGCGCTGCGCTTCGTTTCGTCGATTATCTTCTTGAGCCGCTCTTCGAACTGGCCGCGGTACTGGGTGCCGGCCACGACGCGGGCCATGTCGAGCGCCACCACGCGCTTGTTCTGCATCTTTTCGGGCACCTCGCCGCGATGCACCGCCTGGGCGAGACCCTCGACGACGGCGGTTTTGCCGACGCCGGCCTCGCCGATCAGCACGGCGTTGTTTTTGGTGCGGCGCGAGAGAATCTGAATTATGCGTCTGAGTTCTTTCTCCCTGCCGATCACGGGATCGAGTTTCCCCTGCCTGGCGAGTTCGGTGAGGTCGCGCCCGTAGGCGTTGACCGTCGGCGTTTTCTGGGCCTTGCCGTTCGCCCCGGGGCGGGCGTCGCGCACATCTTCATCGGCCTCGCGGCGCTCCGGCGTTTCGTCGCCGCGGCGGTCGCCGCCCTGGCTGCCGGCGGCGATGAACTTGTCGGCGGTGACACCGGCGTTGAACAGCAGCTGCGCGGCGGCGTTGTCCCCTTCACGGAGCATCGCGAGCACGAGATGCGCGGTGCCCACCGGTCTGCCGTCGCCGGCGTCCAGCGCGGCCATGTCGAGTATTTTTCTCGTGCGCGCCGTGAGCGGCAGCTGCCCCCGCTGCAGAATGCCCTCGGCGCCGCCGGAAATCATCGACTTCGCCGACTCGGCGAGATCTTCGAGCGCCAGCCCCAGCGTCACCAGCCGTCGGCAGGCTTCGCACTGCGGTATCGCGATTATGGAAAGAAAGATGTGCTCCGCGCCGATATGGTCGTGGCCGAACTGACGGGCGCAGCTGGACGACGCGTTCAACGCGTCGACGGCGTGCTTTGTGAAAACCACCTTCACAGGAACTTATCCTCCGCGCGCTCGTTCAGCACCACGTCTTCGAACCGGCGGTTCATCTCGTCGGCGCGCTCGGCGTCGATTTTATCCCGGTCTTCGGATTCGAGTTTATCCTCCGAACCGCTCAGATCAACCGCTGCGAGCATCCTCTCGATTTCGTCGCCGGTGATGCCGTCGAGCATCTCTTCGGCGGCGGCGATTCTGAGCGGGGAGAGCAGATCGAAATATTCACCCGGCGACAGCAGCCGGCAGTTCTTCATGACCGCCAGCGCGCGGCAGAGCGAATCGCCCAGCACCCGCGGCATCTCCTCGAAAAGCCGCACCCGGGCGTTGCGTTCCTCCCGGAGCAGATCTTCGACGACGCGTTTCGCCCGGTCTTCCGGACCTGAATAGCGCAGCGAGAAAACGTGACCGGCGTCGTTCACCCCGTCGGCGTCTACCCCGGCGAGTTCCATCTTCAAAGCCCTCGCGGCGCGTTTTACCGCATCCAGCTCGCCGATGAGATGAAGCGCCTCGAGATGCAGCCGCCCGCCGATCAGGTACGCTGGATCCACCCCGGCTAGGGAATAGTCGCGGTATTCAGGCCTTTTCTCCTCTTTAGAAGCCCGCGCGGCCTTCTCCAGATCGGAAACCATGTCCTGAAAAGCGTTCATGATCGCTCCGATGATCTGGGGAGGCGCTTCACCCCCGTCCACCGGCGCCGAGATTTCGGTGACAGACATCGACACTTCACCGCCGGCACCCTTTACCTTTCTGGTGCGTTGGCTCTTCTTCTGCCGGCGCTGCCGCTCCGCCGCGGCGCAGGCGCGGCAGACGTAAAGCTCGTTGTCGTCGCTGCCAATCGCCGTCTCGGCGTCGGATTTATGACACAGTTCGCATTTCATGGATGTGTATTATATCAAATATTGCATCCGCTTGCCTTCCCGCGCCGCCACCTCACGCCATCGGGTCTGGCGAAAACTCACCCTGCATCATGTCAGGCTCGGGCTCAGACGATTTAAAGTTCTCCACCCCTTCGCCGCGGTCCGGCTCGCGGTCGAGAAACCTCACGTATTCGCGCAGAAAGGTCAATTTCACTTCGCCGGTTTCACCGTTTCTGTTCTTGGCGATGTCAACATACGCGAGGGTGGCGTCGCCGCATTCGGGATCGTTGGCGTTGCGCGCCGGGCGGCGGAGCAGAAAGACGACGTCGGCGTCCTGCTCGATCGCGCCGGAATCGCGCAGATCGGAGAGTTTGGGTTTTTCGAACTTGTCTCCGCGCTGCACGGTGGCTCGGGAAAGCTGCGAAAGCACGATCACCGGCACCTGCAGCTCCTTGGCCATCGCCTTGATCTGCTGCGAAATCATCGCGACCTCGATCTGCCGCCCCTGCCTCGCGCCTTCGCGGCAGCAGCACAGCTGCAGATAGTCGATGACGATTAGCTCGATGCCGAACCGTTTCTTCATCCGGCGGGCCCGTGCGCGCAGATCCATCACGTCAAGACCCGCGGCGTCATCCACGTAAATGGGCGACGACTTCAAAACGCCCAGCGCCCCCATGAGCTGTTCGGTCAGCCGCTGTTTCTCGCTCCGCGCCACCAGTTCGCGGTTCAACCGCCACATGTTGATGCGCGCTCGCCCGGCCAGCATCCGCTTCGTGAGCTGCACCACGGGCATCTCCAGCGAAAAAACGGCCACCGGGTGTTTTTTGCCGCCGTCGTACTTGACCGGCATGTCGTTCATCGCCATGCCCGTCGCGCAGCTCTCGGCGATGTTCATCGCCAGCGACGTCTTGCCCATCGACGGACGCGCCGCAATCACGATCATTTCGCCGGGCTTCAACCCCTGAAGAACTTCGTCGAGATACTTGTAGCCGGTTGAAAGCCCTTCCATCAGTTTGCCGCCGGACTCGAACAGCCTGTCGATGCGGTTGAAACTTTCCTGCACCGCGTCCGGCCACGGCATGGTTTCACCGGCGGAACCGCCGATTTCGAGAAAGGACTTCTCCGCCTCGCCCAGCACGACCTGCGGGTCGGGGTACTCGCCTTCGTCATAGCACTTTTTGACCACGTCGGTGGCCCGCTCGATCATCACGCGGCGCAGATATTTGGCCCGCAGTATGCCGATGTAATGCTCCGCGTGCGCCGTCGTCGGCACCTGGTCGATAAGCGACTGGATGTAACCGACCCCGCCGATCGCCTCGAGCCGGCCGTCTCCGCGCAACTCTTCGATAAGCACAAGCGCGTCGATCGGCTTTGCTTCGACGCTCATCTTCAGAATGGCGGAATATATGGTCTGGTTCGCCGGATTGAAAAACGCTTCGGGCACTATCCCGCGCGTGCGGCATTCATCAAGCACGTGTTCATCGCCGTGGGTGGTGGCGTCAAGAAGGATGGACCCTAGAACCGCCCTTTCGGCGGCGGGGTTGTTCGGTGGTGCTTTCAAATCTTCCATGCCGCAGATTATACCAGAAAAAAACCTTCTGCGCCGAATGCGTTGTCTACACATGTCTACCGCTGTAAACAGCTTGTGAACAACCGGTCGCCGGGGAGGGAGCGGATGGCAATTGGCGGATTATTCACCACGCCGATTGTCTCGTCCCGGTGAAATCAGTAGACGACCGTGCAACTGACGAGATCGTGGTCGCTCAAATCGCCGGCGGGCATGAAACGCGCGTCTTTAAAGTCCATGCCTTTAATCATGATGTTGTCCAGCGGAGATTTCGGATTGTTCGAGGGGTAAGTCGGCGTGGCGTCGCCGTTGACCAGTTTGTAGCCGGCTTTCATGAATACGTCGTATTCTTCCCAGAAGCCGATGTTGAAGTCGCCGGAGATTATCACCCGCGGCTCGTTGCGGAAATCGTCGATCAGTTTCTTCATCTGGAGTTTGCGGTCGTCTTCGTGGCCGGTCTTGAAGGTGGTCCAGTCAAGGTGCGTCTGCACCGCCCAGAACGGTTCGGCGCCGGACGGCTTGAGTTTAATCGCGAGGTAGTACACCCGCTGGTCGTGTTGCGGATACTCGACGATTTTGGTCTCGGCGATTTCGAAACCGTTCAGGCAGAATGCGTTCCACTGATAATCATGGCCCGGCCCTTTGACGCATTTGCTGTAGCGGCCGAAAACCGCCGCTTCGGACGAGATTCCGCCGCAGGTTGTGAACGCCTCGGAGAATTCGCAGACGCCGAGCACCTGCGCACCGACCTTGTCGAGGAAATCCCTGTACGCCCGTCCGCGTTCGCCTGCCTGTTCCGGCGGAATGGTGGAGGCTCTGGATCGTCCCCATGCAAAATGGCCGATGTTCCAGCTCGCGTAGGTGAATTCACCGGATTTCGGAACGCTCGAACAGCCAGCCGCCGCAAGGCACATGGCGGCGAAACCGATTTTGGCGAATGCAGGCTTCATTTCTTCACCTCCGCACGGGGCTCGGTCTCCAGCCAGGCGTCTCTGGACGGCAGAAACTCGTTGTTCTCCGCTATGACTTGCGACACTTTGCCGTCAAGCCCGAGAAAGCGTATCGGCTTGCCCGTGCGGTTGTCCATTTTGCAGTTGCGGACCGTAAGTCTGCGCACGGTCGCTTTGGGATCGACGCCGATCGTGTCCGCCGGCAACCGGGTTTCGTTGCGGTAAACGCGCTCCACGGTGAGATTGCCGATGTCGTTCGGCCCCTCCACCTCGATGATCGGCATCCTGCGCCGGTACCAGACGTCCATCGACGGCGGGCCGAACTCCTTGGAAGCGAACACGTCGGTAATCACGATGTCGTCCATGACTCCCCGTGGTTTCTGCGGAAAGTAATGGGTGAGCCCCACCGTGTAGCAGTAGAAGTTGCCGTGGACGTTTCTGATGGTCACGCGTTTAAGTTCGGCGCCGGCGGAGAGGAGACGCGCGGCGCTGTGGCAGTATTCGCAGTAAAGTCCGTCGATGTCGACGTCGGTTATCGGGCCCTCTTCCGGCGAGCAGATGCCGTCGTTAGCGTTGAGCGCGACCATGTCGTCGAAACAGGTTCCACGCAGGTTGGTTATCCGGAAATGGTGGCAGAAGCCGTCGAGATGGACGCCGTCGAGGTTGAGCGGTATCGGATTCCATTTTTTATAGTCGAAGGTAACGTCGTCGACGGTGACGTACGACGCCTTGGCGAATTCGATGCCGTACGTCACTGGATTGCGTATCGTCACGCCGCGCAGAGTCACATTCTCGACGTGGCAGAAACGCATACCGATGCCGATGAACCATTCGGGGTCGAATTTTTCCGGGATCTTCGCCCGCAACTCCGGCAGATGCATGAAGTTGCCGGTCTGACTGACGTTGTCGGCGTCCCAGATGCCGCCGGTGACGGCGACGAAACGGTTGGTGCCGCCGCCGCGGTAGCATTTGTTCTCGAGCATAGGGCAGTCCGAACCCGGCGCCAGGCGCACGACAGAGAAACGGTCGAGCCGCAATTCCGTGTTCGAACCGATGCGAAGGGTTTTGGAGATGCGGTAATGCGCGGCCGGCGGCGGCAGATACACGCACGCAGCCCCTGAATCGAGACGTTCCTGTATCGCCGCGGTGTCATCCGCGATTCCGTCGCCGACTATCGCGGCGAGCGCCAACATCCACAATGTCATGACTAATCTCCTTCGTCGCTTTTTTTCTTCATGTCAGCACAGAAACTTCATTGGTGGGACCGCCGGGAATCGAACCCGGAACCTACGGTTTAGGAAACCGTCGCTCTGTCCAGTTGAGCTACGATCCCGCGTTTTTGTCAGAACTTTCTTCCGTCATTGCCAAACACTTGGAAAACGAAGCGGCGAGTAATCGTTAGTTCCGTGTATGATATCATTTCAAACCCGCGATTGTCAATGCGAAGGCGGTCATCGGCCTGCGATTTTAATCGTGCCCGGCTTCAGACCGGGTGCGGTTACAGTCAGCTCAGGGGCGTCGCCGGTGCCCCGGTAGCGCCTCACCGCCACCACCGCTTTGCCGAACCACAGCGAGTGCCCTTTCAGACTCTTGAAAGACACCATCGACCGGGGATCGCCGTTGCCTACCGCCGCGATTTCACCCGGGCCTTTCAACAAGACGTCGAACTTCGCGTCCGAGACCGGCGAACGGTTGCCTTTCGAGTCCACCGCGTCAATCTGCACGAAAACCAGATCGGAGCCTTCCGCCGAATACGGATCGCGCGTGAGCCTGATCGCCTTCGGCGCACCTGCCGTTTTCATCTTCGCTTCGCCGATTTTCTCCCCGCCGCGGTACGCCACAGCTTTCAGCTCACCAGGCCTGTACGGCACGTCGAACCAACGCAGTCTGTACTTCGCGCACACTTCATAATACCTGTTGGTGAGCGCAGGGTTGCGTTCCACCACCCCCTTGCGGCGGCGGCCGAGCGATCTGCCGTTGAGAAAAAGTTCCGCCTCGTCGCCTGATGTGTAGACGTAGACAGGCACTTTGGTCCCTTTATGATCATTCCAGTTCCAGTGCGGAAGAATGTGCACAGTCTCCGCCTTTTTGTTCCAGTGCGAGCGGTAGAGATGCCAGCGGTCTTTTGGAATGGCGCAGATGTCGGCGGCGCCGAAGTAGGAACTGCGCGAAGTGTCGGCGACGGTGAAGCTGCGGCCGGCCGCCTTGACATAGTGGCTGCCAAACTCGCTGGCGCCGAGGAACCAGAGTGTGTAGGGGGTGGGCTCGCCAATGTAGTCGATGCCCGACCAGACAAATTCGCCGCAAACGTAGCGGTCGCGTTCCATCCGGTCGAATTCGACGTCGGCGATGTCGCCCCAGGTCGCGGCGATCTGGTCGTAGCCGTCGACTTTCCAGTTTTTGACGTCGGCGCGGAACCATTCTCCGTGCTCGGTGTTGTTGGTGTTGGACCACCCCTCGCGTTCTTCGTTGCCGGCGAACGGAACCCGGTAGAAGCCGTAGTCGGAGAACGCGCTCGCGGATTCCGAATAGAACAGCGGCATCGCCGGGTTGCGCGCGTGCATGTGGCGGTAGCTGCCGCCGTAGTTCCAGCCGTTGAGGTCGAGTCCGTCGAGATCGCCTTTTTCGACGGCCTTTACGTAGCAGCAGCCAATGCCGACCGGACGGGTGGAGTCTTCGGAGAGAACCGCCTTGCGGAAACGGTCGCAGCGTTCGCGGGAGGTGCCCTGGGAATATTCCTCGCAGTTGAAATAGATTTCATTGCCGAGCGACCAGGTGAACACGCAGGGATGGTTGCGGTCGCGGCGGACGAACGCCTTAAGATTGCGCTCGACGTATTCTTCGAGATTCTCCCCGGGGAGCCGCCCGGCGGTGCCGTCCCATTTGTCGAAACATTCATCCCAGACTAGGATGCCAAGTTCGTCGCAGAGATCGAGCAACTGCGGGGCGGGGCAGTTGTGCGAGGTGCGTACGGCGTTCACGCCCATGTCGCGCATGCAGAGAAGCTGGCGCTTCGCGGCGTCGCGGTCGAACGCCATGCCGAGCGGCCCCAGATCGGAATGGAGGTTGACGCCGTGAATCTGCAGGCGGCGTCCGTTGAGAAACAGTCCGTTGGTGGTTACGGAAACGGAGCGCACCCCGTAGCGGAACTTTTCACCGGCGACGGCGTATTCGTAGAGATAAGGGTCGTCCACGTCCCAGAGACGTGGTTTGAGAATTTTGAACGAGGCGGACTTTGGACCCGAAAGTGTGCGCCAGCTGACGTTGACGGTCGCCTCGGCGGCGGATATTTTCGGAGTGGTGATCGCCACCGAGCCGGGGATGGCGTGACCGTCGCCGCGGGTCACGAGGCGAACGCTGCGGTAAATGCCGCCGCCGGGGTACCAGCGCGATTTGTGGTCGGTCGTGTCGGCGGAGACTTCAAGACTGTTTTCACCGTTGACGACAAGAGCGGACACATCGAGGATGAAGGATGCGTAGCCGTAATCCCACCCGCCGGCGTCTTTGCCGTTGACCTTGACTTTCGGGCGGGCCATCACTCCGTCGAATTCAAGGTAGACCCGCTCGCCCGGCTTGCCGGACTTGCGCCAGACGAAGCTGCGTCGGTAGTCGCCTTTGCCGCACCACGACAGCTTGCCGGTGGCGTAGTCGTTGGTGTGGTTGAACGGCCCCGCTATCGCCCAATCATGGGGAACCCGCACCTTTGACCAAGCGGAGGAGCCGCCGCGGCGGAATTCCCAGGCGTCACCGTCGAGAGAGATGGATCGGAACGCCGAGTCGACGTTTTCCCTGGCGAAAGCGGAGAGGTCGGGTTCACCCCACAGCGGAACGTAATTGCGGTCTCCGAGAGTTACCGCGAAGGAGGATATCTCCTCGAAACCGAGGAGGCGGTAGTATTCCACGTCGGCGGCGACGACGTCCTTCGCCTGGCGGAAAAGTTTCACGGGAGATGTCCAGTGGGAGTACAGGGAATTGTCGAACCAGTATTCGAGAACGCGAGAACCGGCGGAGCCGAACTTTTCAATCAGGGCTTTAAGGGGCTTGGTCTCGCCGTTGTTCTGGTCGGCGAGGGGACGGCCGAGATCGCGTTTGATGGGGGCGTATTCAAGGAACACGCCTTTGACCGGTTTCACTTTCTCCGGCGGGTTGATGGCGTCGGCGTAGGCAAGGTAGCAGAGTTCGGCGTCGGGTATGAACTTGCGCAATTCGGTCACGATGGCGTTGGCGAAAATCAGCTGCTGGTCGCTGGCGGAGAATCCGCGGCATTTTTCGCATTTGCACACGCCGCCGTGCACGTCGTCAAGCCACAGACAGTAGCGGCGGTTGCCGCCGTAGAGGGCCTTGGCGAGTTCGACCGCGCGTTTCCCCGCAATGTTCATGGCTTCGGGGTTGGAGAAGCAGAAGTTCTTGTCCCTGCAGCGGGCGCCCTTCTCGTCCATGCGGAAATATTCGGGGTGAACGTCGAAAAGGTTGCGCGGCAGCAGCCAGCTGGCGGCGTGGATTTCATAGCCGATGTCGATGCCGAGGGCTTTGGCGCGGTCGATGAGGGCGCGGTAGCCGGGCTCTTTCAGTCTGGCGAGTGTTTTATCGAGCGCGACTTCGGCCTGGCCGCCGCCGCCGGGATGGATGGAAAGATTGTGGAGACCGAGATTCACCGCGCGGTCCACCCAGCGGTCGGAGAGTTCGTCGGTGCCGATTACGAGGGATGTTTTAAGCGCCCCGGCCGGCGGAGCGGCCGGCTTTTTTTCACGGAACCAGACCTGCATGTCGTTGCCGGGCTGGCGGTGGTCCCACGCGAAGTACGGTATCAGTTTCAGCCCGTTGGAAGCTTTGAGCGCGGGGAAGGTCTTGTCGCCGATCACGATGGTGTCGTCGGTGAAAGTGGCGTCTTCGGGAAGAACGGCGTCGTAGGCCGCGCCGCCGTTGTCGCAGCCTTCGGCGCAGTAGAGCATGGGGCCGCGTTCGACGGCGAGACGGCCGAGGTCGTCGACGACGGCGCGGTGGGCGCGGATACGCTTGACCGGCATGGGGAAATTGACTTCGACTTTGTCGCCGGCCTTCCATTTTCTGTCGATGTCGATGTAGCCGTCTTTGCCCGGTGCGGGGTCAAGAGCGGCGCCGTTCACCGAGAGAGTGATTTCCTTGACGCTTGCGGGCACGGTCTGGGTGTACAGGTCGCCGGGCACCGGTTCACCTTTCGCCCAGCCGGGAACGCGGAGTTTTAGCGTGAACCGCTTTTCGGCGGCCGGGCTGACGGCCAGCGTTGCGCGGCCGTTCCACGGATATCCCGTGTCGCATTTGAACTTGACCCCTTCCACCTCGGCTTCGCCCTGCATGACGAGGTTCCAGAATATGTTCGCGCCGTCGGTCGCCCACGCGAAGGACGGTATCTGGGGGATGAAGCGGACGTCATTCACCGGGCAGCAGCTGCAGCCGAACCACTTCGAACGTCTGTAACCTCCTTTGCAGGCGAGCGGGTTGGGGTAGAAGTACTCGTCGCCGGTGAGTGACACGCCGGAGAGGAATCCGTTGTAGATGACCCGCTCGAGTATATCGACGTATTTGGATTCGCCGGAAAAGCGGAACATACGTTCGTTCCACAGGGCGTTGGCGATCGCGGCGCAGGTTTCCAGATAGGTCACGCGGTAGTCGTTGGGCAGCAGATAGTCGCGCTCGAACGCCTCGCCGCGGGGGGTTCCGCCGACGCCGCCGGTGAGGTGCAGCTTGCGACCAGAAACGTTGAGCCAGATGGCGGAAATCGCGTCGAGGTACGCCTTGTCGCCGGTGAGGGCGGCGACGTCGGCGACACCGCAGTACAGGTAGCCGGCGCGCACAGCGTGGCCGACCGCCTCGCGCTGGAGGACGACGGGCATGTGATCCTGGATGCCCGCGCCCGGGGCGACGATGGGGTCGACCGGTTCACCGCCGGGGCCGACCGGCCGCCCGTCTTCGAGAGACCTGCCGCGGCCGCGCATTTCAATGAAGTGGCGCGCGAGGTTGAGATAACGCTTCCTGCCGGTCACCCGGTAGAGCTTGGCGAGGGCGAGCTCGATTTCCTCATGGCCGGGCGCGTCTTTGAGCTGGGTCGGGTCGGGCCCGAACACGCGGCAGAAAAGATCGGCGGATTTTACGGCGACGTCGAGGAAATTGCGCTTGCCGGTGGCCCGGAACCACGCGCAGGCGGCTTCGATCATGTGCCCGTTGTTGTAAAGTTCGTGGCTGGAGCCGATGTTGGACCAGCGAACGGGGCCCATCATGCCGCTGCTGCCGCCGCCTTTGCTGAAGTGCCAGTGGCCGAGCGTTCTGGCGGTGTAGAGGTAGCCGTCTAATTCCTGCGCTTTGGCGAACTGACCGATAAGCCAGTCGCAGTATTTTTCAAGTTCGGGGTCGGGGTGGTTGGCGAGCACGTAGGCCGCCCCTTCCACCACCTTGAACACGTCGGAATCGTCGAAGGGAATTCCGCCGAACTTGCCGGCGCGGGCGGCGGCGTTGGTGAAGTTGGCGATGCGCGGCGTCTCGTTGCATTTGTCGAAACAGTTTTTGAGGGTGGAAAGACGGTTCGTCTCCAGCCGGTCGTACCAGAAGCCGCCGGTGACTCTGACCTTGGTCATGTCGGCGGAGCGGATCGGGTAGTCGTTGGCGGCGGCGGCCGCAGCGGCGGCAACGAACGCTGCGACGGCGACAGAGAGTTTCTTTTTCATTTCAGCGGTCTCCTTTTAAGGGTGAAGCTTTCACAGATGTTTGATGTTGATTTTGCCTGTGGCGAGTCCCGGGGCCGATGCCGTCAGGGTGGCGGGGCCTTTGCCGGTGCGCCGAAGGATTACCAGGGCCTTGCCGTGGAAAAGACGGTTGCCGGCGACGTCCTTGACCGAGTCGTAATCGCGTGGGTCGCCGTTGCCTACCGCTTCTATGACGGCGTCGCCGCGGACCGCGAAACCGACTCGGTCGCCGGCGTCGGGAACGCGCGTACCGGCTGCGTCCGCTTTCGCGGCGGTTTTCACGCTGGCCACGCCGATCTTCCTGCCCCTGAGATAGCGGACCGCCCTGAGTTCGCCCGGTTCCCACCGCACGTCAAACCAGCGCAAACGGTAGCGGCCCATAATCTTGTAATACGGGTTGTCGCGGCCTTTCCCGTTGAACTTGGCGACGTCGCCGCAGTCGCTGTGCAGCGGATAGTCGAGGCGGAGCTTCCGTTTCATTGGCCTTATTTTGTTTTGTCGCACTGAATGGCGGTCATTGCTCGACGAATTTCAGTACGCCGAAGGCGTTGAGATCGCTGTTGAAATTGCCGAACCTGTTGTAAAGCCGCGAAAGTTCCCACACCGAACCGGGGGTGCGCTTCGACTTGTCTTTGAGCCAGGCGTCGGCGATTCTCAGCCGCGCGATGTTGCCGTTCCAGTGGATGCCGCCCTGCGTGGTCGGTATTTTCGCGTCGGCGAAGAAACCGAGGTCGCTGTACGGTATGTAGATTTCGACCGACCAGGAGTCTTTGTTGATTTTCGCCCCGCTCTTCAGCCCCTTCGGTTCCCACTTCTTGGTCTGAACCCGCAACTGGTTGACGGCGTCGATCCAGAGTTTGAAATAGACGCCTTCAAGCTCGCCGGTGGGGTCGACGAAAATTTCAAGACAGTCGTTGCCCCACCAGTCGCCGGCCGGGTGCGAAGTCTGCAGGCGGTCGGGGGTCTTCTCCATGCAGGTGATGCCGAACACCACGCCTTGCGAAGTCCATACCGCCTGCACGTAAGTCGGATATTTCGCCACGGTGTTGGTGCGGCTGCCGCTGCCGTCGATACCCGCGAGCGCGCAGGAGAGCGGCTCGGCGAGCTTCCAGCACGGGTCGGAGAGGTCGCCGTCGATTTTCGGAAGTTCGGCGGCCTTGCGCATGTGCAGGTCGGGGAAGGCCTTGTTGTTGGCGTACTCCCAGCTTTCCCTGAAAAACCGCTCGAAGGGTTTGGCGTAGTAGGCGAGACGGTTCGAGGCGGCCGCATCGTCGGCGAGAGCCCTGAACGACTCTTTGATTATGCGTTCCATCTCCTCCACCTCGGCGCGCGGGTAGCTGATGCCGAAAACGTTTTTGCTGGTGACGCTCGGCCGCTTCCACTGCCGTGCCCACCCTTTCTCCTGCATGTCGATAAGTTTGCGCATCGGCGCGGCGGCCTTGCCGAACATCCGACTGGCGAATTCGTCGTAGACGTCTTTCGCCTCGAAGCCGGGGTTCCACATCGCCCGCACCCAGACGTAGGCGGAGAGCCCGAGCCGGTCGACCGGATACCCCCCGTTCAGGAAAGATCCGCAGATCACGCCCTTCATCCTGCGGTAGAATTCAACAGCGGTGCCGCCGAAAACGTAAGGGGCGCAAGTCCGGTCGGCCGGCCAGCAGATGTAGTGCCAGTTCTGCACGGGGTTGCCGGTCGCCTTCGCCCATTGGCGCATGAGCTCCTCCTCGTGTCTGCGGGCTGATTCCTGGGCGAGCAGCGCGAGGCCCGGCATGGTGCACAGAAACGCGTCCACGTTGCCTTCGGCCGTGAGATCGAGACCTTTGGGCACGTCGCAGGTGTTGATGTAGGGAAGTATGGAAATGCGCCAGTCGGGATATTTCCGCTTCATCCATTTGGCGAGTTCCTTGGTGAAATACCCCCAGATTATCGGCGAAGCGTCGCCCGTGGGCGCGGCTGACTTGTCCACGAGTTTTTTGCAGAAATCGCAGTGGCAGACGACGGCGGCGTCGTACTGCGAAACGGTTACGGTTTTGCGCTGCACGTCGACGGGGTCGCCCATAAAGCCGCGGCGTTTGCCCTCGACCGTCAGGTTGATGTGCTCCTTGTAGGTCTGCAGCGTGCGGGGGTTGCCGTAACAGAGCATGGCGGTGCGGGCGCGTTCGCCGTTTTCGGACAGGGCGAAGATTTCCGGTCGCCCCGTCCAGCGGCTCGGCTTGTAACCGAGATTGGGGTCGACGTGCCAGTAGCTCGGGGTGTGGACCCGGTGCGATGACTGGTGGGCGTCGCCGAATTTCCAGCCGCGGTGACCCGCTGCGAATTCGGTGCGGAATTCATAGACCGGTTTGTCCGACCAGTTGAACCGTGGCAGGGCGAGACCTTCCGTTTTGATAACGAGTTCGCCGATCTTGCGGTCGGGGTAGTACTGGCGTACGCCGAGTATCCGTTCGGCGAAGTCGTAGACGGCGTAGCCGGAGGCGGTCGCATGCGCGCCGATGAGGAAAACGTCCCCTCCTTTGGTGAGACAGCGGAAGGCGTGTGCGCCGACGCCCCACCGGGTGTCGGGGGTGCCGGGGCGGGTGACGCCGGCTTCGCGGGCGGCGAGGGTGTCGCCGATGTAGATCGCGCCGCCGCCGGTGTAGGCGGTGTTGGTGCCGAGATGGAGAACCGGCGGCTTGGCGCCGGTCATCTTTTCGATTATTTCAGCGAGCCACACCGCTTCGCCGCGCGCTTCGGCCGCCACGATCGGCATGCGGGCGACGCCGTCGGCGACGACCACGACCGGTTCCCCGCGAGGGGCCGAGAACGCGGTGAGCGGGGTCAGGTCTTTGGCGCGCGGATTGCCGGGCGCGAGCTGCGCTCTGGATCCGTCCTCCGCGGTGACGAAACTCCCTTTCCGTTCCGCGGCGGCGGCCGAAGTCTTGGTGAAGTAGTTGGTGGCGAGCGCGGTACGCGACGTCCGGCGGTACGCCTCGAAGAGAACTGAATACTCACCGGCCGGCAGATCTTCGACATGCAGCGAAAGCGCATTGCGCCCGACCCGCAAGGGAACCGACTGCGTGCGGAGCATCCTGCCGGACGCGTCGCGCAGCGTCATTTTCACGCTGTCGGCGGTGCAGACCGGAACCTTTGCCTCGAAGGCGACGTAGACGTCGTCCTTGCCGAGCGTCTGCCGGTCGCCCGAGGCGCCGGTAAATCCGACGGCCGGCGCCGCGGCGGCGGCGGCGGAAAGGATTGCCGCGGCGGCGAAAAGAACCTGTGCTGTCTTTGTCATTTTTCCGCGCCATTTCAGAACTTCACGGAAGTCGAGAGCGTATCGACGAAACCGGGCTGTCCGCCGCCGACGTAAACCGCGGTTTCACCCGAGGGCACCGTCGCTTTGCCGTCTTCGCCGAAAACCGCGAACTGCTCGTTCAGCAGCGTGAAGGTGACGTTCCGCGACGCACCGGGGGCGATGCGAACGCGCGTGAACCCCTCAAGATGGTGCAGACGGCGGTCGCCGGCCGCGGCGGGGGCTTTCAGATAGAGCTGCACGACTTCGTCGCCGGCGAGCTTGCCGGTGTTTTTCACGTTGACGGTGATCTCTGCGCCGGACGCCGTCTTTTTGGCCCGGATGTCGGAGTAGGCGAAAGTCGTATAGGAAAGTCCGTAACCGAACGGATACGCCGGCTTTTTCGTGGCGTAGCGGTAGGTGCGCCCGACGAGGGTGTAGTCGGCGAACGCGGGAAGGTCGTCGTAGGATTTCGGGTAGGTGATGGGGAGCCTCCCGGCCGGGTTGTTTTTGCCGAATATCGTGCGGGCGACTGCGCGCCCCCCCTGTTCACCGGGATACCATGCGAGAATGACCGCGTCGGAATTTCTGACGACCGGCTCGAGATCGAACGGGCTGCCGCCGAAGATGACCGAGACTACGCACTTGCAGCTCTTGCGGTAGCCCTCAAGCAGTTTCAACTGGTTCTGGGGCAGCGAATAGGAGGTGCGGTCGCCGCCGGAATTGTTGACGCTGCACCCCTCCTCGCCTTCGTCTTCGGCGGTGATGCCGAGACAGACTATCGCGATGTCGCTGCCGTGGGCGCCTTCGGGCACGCCGATTACGCGAACCCCCGGGCCTGCCTCTTCGACCACCCCGGAGAAGACTGTTGACGGACGCGCAGCGTAGCCGCAGTAGTTGCCGATAAGAGCCACTTCGTCCATCGCGCGCGGACCGACCACGCCCACGCAGACGGCTTTCTTGGGGTCGAACGGCAGTGCGCCGTTGTTGGAAATCAGCACGAGAGATTTCTCGGCGGCCTCAAGCGCGAGATCGCGGTTGGCCTCGGTCGCGACGTCCTTTTCGCCGAGGTGATCCCACGGCGTGGAACCGTTTCTGTCGAACTGGCCGAGCAGAACGCGGGTGTTGAGAAGCTGCACCAGCGGTCGCTTGAGCTCGTCGCCGGTGACCTTGCCCTCTTTAATGGCGTCGCGGAGGCAGGCGTAGGTGCCTTCCGAACAAAGGTCGAGACCGGCCGCGATCGCCGCTTTGCACGCCGCCACCCTGTCGGCGGTGAAATGATGTCCGGTGTGGATGTCGGCGACCGCGCCGACATCGCTGACGATATGGCCTTTGAAGCCCCATTCGCCGCGGAGGATGTCCGTGAGCAGTTCGCGGTTGGCGCAGCACGGCACGCCGTTGAGGGCGCTGTAGGCGCCCATGAACGCCTCGACTTTCGCGTGCATCGCCAACGTGCGGAACGCCGGCAGATAGTATTCGCGGAGATCCCGCGCCGAAACCTTGGCGTTGAACCCGTGGCGCAGACGCTCGGGCCCCGAATGCACCGCGAAGTGTTTGGCGCACGCCGCGGTTTTCAGATACTTTTTGTCGTACCCCTGCAGCCCGCGGACGTACGCTCCGCCCATTACGCCGGAGAGGTAGGGGTCTTCGCCGAACGTCTCCTGGCCGCGCCCCCAGCGCGGATCGCGGAACATGTTGACGTTGGGGCTCCACAGGGTAAGCCCTTTGTAGATTTCACGCTGGTCGCGTTCGCGGAAGAGGTTGTACTTGGCGCGCGTCTCGGTCGAGACGACGTCGCCGACGCGCTCCTGCAAGCCGGAGTCGAACGAGGCGGCCATGCCCATCGACTGCGGGAACACCGTGGCGAGACCGGCGCGGGCGATGCCGTGCAGCGCCTCGTTCCACCAGTGGTAGCGGGGAATCCCGAGCCTGTCGACGGCGGGGGAGTCCATCATCAGCAGATCGACGCGTTCCTCTGGGGAGAGTTGCTCGACCATCGTCCGCGCGCGCAGCTCGCATTCGGAACGGCGGTAGTCGGAAGGTATGGCTGCGGCGGATGCCGCGGCGAACGCGGCGATGGAACCAGCGGCTATTTTCATGTTCATTTGACTTCTCCGTGTGGGATTTTAACCTTTGCGGGTTGAAAAATCATTTGAAGGCCACTTTCGCCGGCGCAAGGCCGTCGGAACTCGCGGTCAGTTCGGCAGCCCCTTCCGCACTCGATGCCCGCCCCCGGGTACCAGCGCGAAGCGTGGTTGTAGGTCGAACACGCGACGACGACGTGGTTCGACTTTGCCGCCAGCAGCCCGGTGACGTCCATCCGGAAACTCATGTAGCCGTAGTCCCAGCCGCCGGCCAGCCGCCAGTTGACGTAGCCTTTCGCGTCGGCCATGACGCCGTCGAATTCAAGGTAGGCTTTGTCGCCGTTCTCGAGCAGCGCCCAGTCCGCCGCCGGAATGTCGTCCACCCACCTGCGGTACATGTAGGCCCCCTTCCACGGCAGCTTGCCGGTGACCGGCCCGGCCAGGGGGTTGAACGGGCCTTCGATCGCGGCGTCGTGAGGCACTTCGACCTTTCGCCATCCTTCGGTCGGATCCGCCGCCTGGATGTTGCGCAGGTGGTCGCCGTTCAAGTCGCGGATGTACAGCCATCCGCCGTCGAGCGGAACCGTGCCCGCACCGGCGGCGAAGACGCCGCCGAGAACGGCGAGCGGAAAAATGATCTTTCGCATGCCTCAGTTCTCGCGGAAGATGAACTTTGAAAAAGCTCCCGGATCGCTGTTGTAGCCGTTGCCGCGCGTATGCAGGCGGGACATCTCGGTGGTGTGCGGGGTTCGCTTGTTGAGCGGACGGATCGTCTTGTCGCCGCGGCGGAGGCGGATGAAGTTCCCCGTCCAGGACATGCCCCCTGAAGTCGTCGGGTGCACCGCGTCTTTGTAGAGCGCGATCATCGGCTTGTACGGCACGTAAAGTTCGATGCTCCACGACTTCTCGTTCTTCGCGATCGCGCAGCGGACGCCTTCCGGCCCCTGGGCCTTCTTGAAGCCGTCGTACCACTCGAACTTGCCGCTCGCGTTGATAATCACGCGGCCGAAAGCGCCGTAGTCGCCGCCGAGGTCGATCAGCGCTTCGACGCAGTCGTTGACCCAGTAGTTGCCGGTGGGGCCGTCGTTGCAGAGGTTCGCCATGTCGCTTTCGCGGCAGTCCATGCCGAACGTGACTGCGGTCGGCGTCCACACCGCGCGTATCGACGTGCCCTCTTTCGGCGTCGTGCCCTCCTTGCGCGCGCCGGTGAACTCCTGCGCTTCGGCCAGCTTCCAGCAAGCGTCGTCGAGCTTGCCGTCGATCACGGGGTCCTGCGACACTTTCTGCATCATGAGCGGCGCAAAGGCGCTGCCGGCGGCGTATTCGGCCGATTCCTTGAAAAACTGCGTGAAGCCGCCTTTGTAGTAGGCGATGCGCTTCATGAGCAGCTCGTCGCCGGCGCAGAGCTGCTCTGCCTCGGCGAAGAGCCCCTCCATCCTCAGAACTTCCGCCCGCGGATAGGAAATCGTGTAGATGTTCCGGTTGTTGACGCGGGAGACCTTCCACTGCCGCTCCCAGCCTGTCTCCTGCAGGCGGACGATCTCGCGCAGCTGTTTCGCCGCGGGCCCGAACATGCGGTCGGCGAAGGTGTCGTAGACGGAGTCGATGTTCAGCTCGGGGTTCCACAGCAGGCGCATCCAGCAGTAGGCCGAAAGCACCAGCCGGTCTACCGGGTAACGACCGTTGAGAAAGCTGCCCGCTGTGATTTCGCGCGTGTCGCGGTAGTGGCGCTGGGCCGTCTTGGCGAAGATAAACGGCGCCTGGCAGGTCTCCGCCGGCCAGCAGATGTAGTGCCAGTTCTGCACCGGCCGACCCGTCACCCGCGCCCAGTCGCGGATGAGTTGCTCCTGGAACTCC
Source organism: Kiritimatiellia bacterium (assembly GCA_017652705.1). Classification (GTDB taxonomy): domain Bacteria; phylum Verrucomicrobiota; class Kiritimatiellia; order RFP12; family UBA1067; genus UBA1067. The sequence continues at coordinate 43,082 of JAGCAM010000079.1, forward strand.
TTCACCGGCTTCTCCTTCAGCATGGCGAGACCGGGCATCGTGCAGAGAAACGCCTCGACGTTGCCCTCTTCGACGAAGTCCACCCCGTCGGGTATGTCGGTCGTGTTGTGGTACGGCAGAATGACTATTTTCCAGCCGGGCAGTTCCTTCTTCGCCCACTTGGCGAGTTCTTTCGTGAAGTAGCCCCAGAGCACGTTCGAAAAGCTCACGCGGCTTTCGGCGATGTTCTCCTGCGGGTGTCTGGCGAGTATCGCCTTGCAGTATTTGCAGTTGCAGAAAACGGCGATGTCCCACTGCGAAACGGTGATGCACTTCGCCAGCGGTGCGGTGATGTCGCCGCGTGGCGAACCGCTGGCGATTTCGGCGAGGATGCGCTCCTTGTACGTTTCGAGGGTGCGGGGGTTGCCGTAGCAGAGCAGCGGCATCGTCGCCCGTTTGCCGTCGTCGGTCAGCGCGAAGATTTCCGGCCGCGTGAACATGAAGTTGAGGTTGGTGTTCCTGTTCCACGCCCCGGGCGCATGCACGTGGTGCTCTCCGCAGTGGCTGTCGCCGTTTTTCCACACCCGGCACCATTCGTTGCCTTCGTACGGCCAGAGGTCGCGCTTGGCGAAAACCGGCTTGTCGGAGTAACTGAACGCCGGCAGCGAAAGCCCGTATGTTTTCACCACAGTGCGGCCGCCGTTCTTGACGTCCCAGTATTCGCGCACGGCGAGGGCGCGCTCCGCGAAGTCGGTCGCCGCGTAATCGCACCGCGCGCCGCAAAGGTAGACCGACCCGTCTTTCACGCACACCTTGAACCCGTGCGCGTCGACGCCCCAGCGCTCGCGCTGGTAGGTGGCGAGCCCCGCGCGGCGCGTCGCCGCTACATCGCCTATGTAGATCGCCGGGGCGTTGGTGACCGGTCTGCCGCCGCACTCGCGCACGATCCTGAGCCTGGCGCCGGTCATGTCCTCGATCACCGAGGCGATGAACTGCGCGGCGAACTGCCCGTCACGCGAATCTTCGCAGACGATGTCCATCGCCGGTATCGAGCCGAGAGCGACGGTCGCGCCGGCGCCGCCCAGCCAGCGGAAATCTTTCACCGGCGTCAGATCGCGCGCGTTCACGTTCATCGGGGCGCGCTGCGCATGATAAACCCTGCGGCGGACGTCGTCGACGCGCACCACCGCCCCGCCGCGCTTGCCCGATTCCTCCGCGGCGGCCATGAGCGCGAAGATCTCGTCGGTTTCCTCGGAAGGGAAAGGCTTCACCCCGGTTTTGAAAAACTTGAGTATCTCCTCGAGCATCGGCGCGTAACCCTCGTATCCCCCGAGATCGACCACCCCCTTGTCGGCGGTGAACGCCTGGCCGGAGTAATTCCACATCCCGGGCCCGCGCATCATGCGCAGACCGCCGAATCTGCCGTCGCGCCATCTGACGGCCACGAAATCGTTGCTTTCGTTCGAAAAGCAGCTGACCGATTCGGCACCGACCCCCATCACCGCCACGAGCGGCTCGAAACCGTGGATGCCGTACCAGGTGAACCGCGAGTGGGTGCGCTCAAGCGGCGAGGGAGCAGCGTAGTTGACGCCGCGCACCACGCCCAGCTCCCCTTTGCGCGCCGCCTGCACCTTCGAAGTCCACCGCAGCGCGGAACAGCTGAAGAAATTGGCGTTGACCCGGCGCGCCTCGTCGAATATCCGGGTGGCGGACTGGTAGTCGCTGGCGAGGGGCTTGTCGATGAACACCCGCTTGCCGCTCGCGAAAACCTCCCGCGCCTGGGCCAGATGCTCGCGGCCGTCCTGCGTTTCAAGCAGCACCACGTCGCACTTCGCCAGCACGTCTTTGACGCTCGGCTCCATTTCAACGCCCATCTCCTTCATCTGCCCGATGTATTTCGGGTAGTTGTTCGTCACCGCGGGTATCGTGCGCGAGCCGTACTTGTACGCGGCCACGACCCGGAAATCTTTGAATATCTCGCGGTCGCGCTTGACGTTGATGTGCCTGGTGAACTCGGTGGCGTGCGACGTGTCGACGCCGATGACGCCGATCTTGATTTCGCCGGCCGTCGGGGCGGCCGCGGCCGCCGCCGCCGCGAGAAGTGCGATTGAGCGAAGTGGTCTGTCCATTTTCATGACTCCGGTTAGTGGTTGTGGCTGTTCGATTCTCAAAGTCCAGAGCTGCAGACTCTGCCGTTCTGAAAGATATTTGTCGCGGAAACCGCGGGTGTGAAGCCAGCCTTCGGCGATGTTGGGCTTTTCAACATACCGCTCTCATCGCCGCACCGCCGTCAGCCGCGGAACCGCACCGGCGGCTCCCAGCCTTTCGCGTATTCGTCGCGGCACCACAGCTTCGCGGCAGCCCCTTTGTTCTGCAGCGCACCCGTCTTCGCGTCGAGCCGGATGGTTTCGCCGGTCGACCACGCCAAATTGGCGGTGTGCGCCATCTGCGTCGTCGCGAGCGACTTGTCCGGACCAGCGAAGCATAGTTTCGGATCCTTCGCGCGGATCGCGTCCACCCAGTTGCTGACGTGGTCGGTGTCCATGTAGCTCGCGCCGGTCGTGGACTGTATCCACTCGAACGCGCTCTGATCAAGCCACTTGCCGACGAGTTTGCTCTTGTTGTCGTACTGGAAAACCCCGTCCTGCGGGTGGAAAAGCACCGAACCGCCGGGGCCGAAGAACATGCACCCCGTGCCGATGTCGTGCGGCGCCTTCACGTTCGTCGACGAGAGGCATTCGAAAGTGATGATGCGCCCGTCGGCGAACTGGTAGCTCGCGTGCTGGGTGTCGGGCCATTCCCAGTCGTCGCCGGAGTGGAAGCACCTCGCGCCGAGCGAAACCGTCTTCACCGGGTAGTCCACGCCCATGCCCCAGCGGGCGATGTCGAGAAAGTGCGGCGAGTTGTTGCCCATCTCGCCGGTGCCCCAGCGGCGGAACCAGTGCCAGTTGTAATGCACGTAATTGTCGTGGAAGTCCGTGCGCGGCGCCGGCCCCTGCCACATTTCCCAGTCCAGCCACTTCGGCGGGGCGACCTTCTTGCCGACGCCGATCGTCCCGCGGCGGGAGGTGTACCAGCAGCGTGCGTACTTTACATCGCCGATGAGCTCCTTGAGCCGCGGTATCATCTCGCGGTACACGCGCGAAGCGCGGCGCTGGCAGCCGATCTGCAGCACCTGGCCTGTCTTCTTCCACGTGTCGAGCAGAATCTGCCCCTCCTCGCCGTTGTAGCTGCACGGCTTCTCGACGTACACCGCCTTGCCCGCGAGCATGGCCATCCACGCCAGCGGCGCGTGCCAGTGGTCGGGCGTCTCGCAGATGATCCCGTCGATGTCTTTCATCTCGAGGATCTTGCGGATGTCCGTCGTCTGATAGGGCTTCTTGCCGGTGCGCTTCTCGACTTCCGCCACCGCCGCCGGCATCCCCTCCGGCCGCGTGTCGACGTCGCAGATCGCCGCCACTTCGACGCCGGGCGTCACCGACGCCGCGCGCATCACCCAAATGCCGCGGCACGCGCCGCGGCAGCCCATGACCGCCACCCGGACCCGGTTCGACGGAGCGCCCGCCCCGATGACGTTCTTCGCCGACGCGATGAAAAACGCGCCCGCCCCGCCTTTGATGAAGTTCCTTCTGTCCGTCTTGCTCATTCGATTGCCTCGTTTCCCATGTTGGTTTATGTGATTGAACGCTCCCGTCGCCGCCTCACGGCTTCGGCCAGTACTTGTCGGTGTATTTGGTGGGTATGCCCACTTCGCCCCGCTCGAAATTGTTCGCCAGTATACGCCAGCCGAGGTCCAGCGCGTCGATGAGGTCGATGTTCACCGAGAGATCCATCATCTCGCGCTCGAATTCCACGCCGTACTTCAGCAGCTTTTCGTCCCATTCCGACATTTTGAAGCCCATCGACTGCTTTTCGACCGTTTCCTTGTACTGGGCGTAAAGCTTGATCATCGCGTCCATGATCGTGCGGTGGTCTTCGCGCGTGCAGTTGTTCGCGCGGAACCAATCCTTCTCTTTCGCCGAATTCTCCCCGGCTTCGGCCTGACCGAGCACCGACCGCTGCAGCGTCGAATACGACTTGCCCTTGTTTACCTGCTGCTTCAGGCGCGACAGCGAGCCGAAAGGCTCGATGCGCCCGTTTTTGAGGTAGAACTGGCCTTCCGTGATGTAGCCGGTGTTGTCCGGCACCGGGTGGGTCACGTCGTCGCCCGGCATCGTCGTCACCGCGAGAATCGTTATCGAGCCCGCGCCTTCGAAATCCACCGCCTTCTCGTAGCGGGCGGCGAGCTGGGAATAGAGATCGCCCGGATACCCGCGGTTGGAAGGTATCTGCTCCATCGTGATCGCGATTTCCTTCAGCGCGTCGGCGAAGGACGTCATGTCGGTCAGCAGCACCAGCGCGTCTTTGCCGTCGAGCGCGAACTTCTCCGCCACCGCCAGCGATATGTCGGGCACCAGCACGCACTCCACGGTCGGATCCGCCGCGGTGTGCACGAACATCACCGTCTTCGCGAGCGCGCCCGATTTGTCGAGGGTGTCGCGGAACTTCAGGTACTCGTCGTGTTTGAGCCCCATGCCGCCGATGACGATCACGTCAGAGTCGGCCTGCAGCGCGATGCGCGCGAGCAGCTCGTTGTAGGGCTCGCCGGCGCGCGAGAAAATCGGCAGCTTCTGCGATTTCACCAGCGAGTTGAACAGGTCGATCATCGGTATGTTCGTGCGCACCATCTCGTGCGGCATCACCCGTTTCGCCGGGTTCACCGACGGCTGGCCGATCGGCGATGGATTCTCGGTTATCTCCGGCCCGCCGTCGCGCGGCGCCCCCGAACCCGTGAACGCCCGGCCGAGCAGATCGTAGGAAAAGGGAACTTTCATCGTCTCGCCGAGAAACCGCACGCTCGCCGCGGTGTCGACACCGCGCGCCCCCGCGAAAATCTGAATCGTCACGTTCGGCCCGTCCAGCTTGATGACCTGCGCAAGCGACGTTCCAGCCCGCGAGACCACCTCCGCTATCTCGTGGTACTTGACACCCTCCGCGCGGAGCGTCGCCACCGAACCGGCCAGATCGTCTATTTTGTGATAAACAGTGTTGTTGAACATAGCTTAATTATATCAAAAATCTCCCGCCTTGTGTATCGCGCCGGCGCATGTCGCGGATGTCCGCAACTCGCCCGCGACACATTCTTCGCGTCTTTGCGCACGGAAAAAACGGGGAACCTCCAAGGGAGCGCCTGTCCCGGCGGCCCCGGCAAAAGCAGGCGCGGCGATGGCGGCAAACCGGTCAGGCGAAGGTGATGCGGCGGCTGTCGCCGAAGATGCCGAACGCGACGCGGCGGGCGGAGGAGGGTATGAGAGACCCCGCCCGGTCCGGCCATTCCACCGCCAGAACCGCACCAGCGGCGAGATAATCCTCCCAGCCGACGGCGAGAACGTCTTCTTCGCCCCCGAGACGGTATAGGTCCATGTGAACGAGCGTAAGACCGTCTTCCGCCGGCGGGTGTTCCTGCACGATGCAGAACGTCGGGGAAGTTACGCGGCCGCGCACGCGCATCGCCGCCGCCAGCCCCTGTACGAAGGTGGTTTTGCCGGCGCCGAGGTCGCCTTCAAGGCAGACGACGTCGCCGGGGCGCAGCCCCGCGGCGAACCGCCGCGCCAGTGCCCAGGTCGCTTCGGGCGACGCGGTCTCAAAGACACCCGTCAACGGAAAGCTCCCTGAAACAGTATTCGAGGTACCGCGGCGAAAACGCCGAAGAGTGCGGAGTTGTGATGCAGTTGTCGAGCGCGGCGAGTTCGGCGGCGTTGGAACCGAACACCGGCAGCGTGACCGTGTGCTCGTTTTTTCTGACGTCGAGATACGCCCCGGCGATGCGGCGCGATTTCAGCGCGGCGTACAGCGCTTTTTCGTCGACGGAATTGCCGCGGCCGACGTTGATCACCACGGCGCGCCGGGGCAGCAGTCTCAGTTTCGCGGCGTCGAGATAATCATCGGTGCCGGTCGTGGACGGCAGCGCCATAACCAGCCAGTCGGCGGCGGCGAACGATTTTTCAAGCGCCGCGCCGCGCACGCGGCGCCCGCCGCGGAAGACTCCGTGCGAGGTCACGCCGGTGACGTCCACCCCGAGCGCCCCGAGTTTGGCGCCGATCGCCCTGCCGACGTTGCCGTAGCCCACGACAACCGCGCGGGTGCCGGCGACCTCCCGGCATTTGTCGGAGAGCTCCACCCTCGGCCACGGTTTACGGAGTTCGGGACGGAAAAAACCGTGCGCCCAGGCGAGAACGAACGCGGCGACCGATTCAGCCATGATCGCGCCATGGAAATGGCCGAAATGCATTTTCACGCGGTCGGGAGCCGATGACGGCAGCAGTTCGCGGCCGGCTGCCGGCGTGGCGAGCAGCACGAGACGCGGCGCGAGCCCGAACCATTCTTCCCGGAAGTTCCAGACGATCGCGTGGGTCGCTTCGGGCAGACGGCGCAGGAATTCGCGTTCGCCCCTCACCCTGACCACGCGCCCGCGTCCGCCGACGAGAGACTGCAGAACCGCGAGCGAAGCCGCATTGACGCGGAAGCATTTCTCCGGCCATTCCAGCCACACGAGATAGACGTTATTCGTCAAGCTGTCCCTTGTAAAAGACGCGCTTCACCTTGCCGATCGAGGTGCGGACGAGCGGCTCCTTCGAAACCACGACCTTTCTCACGCGCTTGTAGTCGGCGAGTTCGGCGCATTTCTCCTGCGCGCGTTTGACCGCGGTCTTTTCTATCTCCTCCCAGGGCGGCAGAACGCCGCCGTTCCGGCGCTTGAACCACTCTTCGTCCGGGTAGATTACCGCGCCCACTTTTTCGCCCGGATCGCCGCCATGTGTGTATCCGACCACGACGACATCCTGCACGGCGGGTTCCTTGGCGATCATGATTTCGACTTCTTCAGGGTAGATGTTCTTGCCTTCTCGGTTGACGATAAGCGCCTTTTTGCGCCCGCGGATGGTGATGAAACCGTCTTCGTCCATGGAAGCGAGATCTCCGGTGCGCAGCCAGCGGCCGCCCGCTCCGTCGTCGTCGAAAGCTTCGGCGGAGGCTTCGGGATTGTGGAAGTAGCCCTTCATCACGATCGGGCCTTTGATCTGCAGTTCGCCCACGCCCTGATCGTTCTTGTCGGCGAGCCGCACTTCTATGCCCTTCACCGGCAGACCGATGGTGCCTACCTTGGGCAGCTCGGGCGGGCAGACCGAGACCACCGGCGAACATTCAGTAAGGCCGTACCCTTCGAGGAACCGCACGTGGATGCGGTTGAAACATTCAATGACATGCCGCGGACACGGTGCGCCGCCGGTGATTATGAACCTCAGCCTGCCGCCGAGCTTAAGTTTCACCATGTGCATCACCGGCCCGCGCAGACCGATGCGCATCAGGAATCTGGCGAGTTTCGATTTGGCGAGGCCGTCCTCGATTTTGTCGTGCAGCTTCTCGGCGAGCAGCGGCACGGCGAGCAGAACGGTCGGTTTCAAGTCGTGGATGTCGCGGCCGACGGTGCGCAGCGACTGGTTGAAGTACATTTTCGCGCCGCAGTAAACCGGCACGACGAAATTGGTGGTGAACGAAAAGGCGTGGAAAAGCGGCAGCACCACGAAAAAAGAGTCGCCGCTGGAAAGCGGGGCCCCGAACCGGGCGACGGAGCCGACGACGTCCTGAACGAAATTGTCATTGGTCAGCATCGCCCCTTTTGGCCTGCCGGTGGTTCCGGATGTGTAAATGATCGAGGCCACGTCGGCGGGAGCCGACACGTTGGCGTCGTACCAGGCGCCGCCCCCGGCGACCTTCAGCCTGGCGTATTCGACGACGTCGACGCGGCCGAGTATGCGCTGGCCTTCGCGCACCAGCCCGTCGACGATGACAACGCCGCGTAGATCGGGCAGATTGCCGGCGATCGTCATGATCATGCGCAGATGGGCGGTGTCGGTGGTGACCACCCTCACGCGGGCGTCGCGCAGAATGTAGGCGACTTCGTCGTTGTGGAGCTTGGGGTCGATCGGCACCACGGCCACCCCCGCGCCGCTCTGCGCGAGATACGACTCAAGCCAGATCGGACCGTTCGGCAGAATGATCGCGGCGTTGTCTTCGCGCGGGACGAGCGAGAAGCGGGTTCCGTAGCCCTCGGCAACCTCGCGCACACCCCGCAGCATGTCGCCGTAGCCGATGGTTTTCCACACGCCGCCTTCGCAGTGTTTGACCGCCACGTTTTCCGGCGACGCCGCAGCCCATTTCTCAAGCAAACTTCTGATTGTCATAGTCATAACTGATGAGATTATTCTACCATTTTTAAGCTTGGTTGTCCAACCGTTCAACGGGCCGGATTCTCGAATTCCCTGACGACGTCAAGCAGCTGCTCGGCGAGATCGGGGTCTGCCTCGAAGAGGTTGACGTTTTCGGAATAAGTGTAACTGGAAAGGTTCGCCTTGGCGGCGATGAACCGGTCGGTGACCTCTTTGCCGGCCGACTTGCCGGTTTTTTCACGGTCGAGCAGGCCGAAATTCACGAGATTCTGGAAAATATCGTTGGCGGCTTCGGGGGTGATCTGCAGACGATGGGATTTAATGTCGCTCCAGACGTCGCTATTATAGCGCTTCGCGAAATCGTTCGAGACGAGCTCGCTGGAGCCCTTTTTAACCTCCACGAGTCCGTTGCCGTAAATCATGACGGAGACTCTGCGCGCGGGTTCGCGGCGGAGATTGTAGTAATGTACGGCCACCCAGTTGAGGGAGCTTTGAGACACCGTTATGTAGGGGTCGACCCAGAACGGGCCGCAACCCTGCGGCAGAACGGCGGCCGAGACGGCCAAGGCCAGCAATACGGCGGTCAGCGGCGGTTGGCGCATATCAGGCCGGCTCCGTGGAGAGTGAGGGTGGGATCGATCGTGAACGGCAGATCGAGGTCTTTCAGCACCCAGCCGGCGAAACCTCCGGTGGCGACGAGCTTGAAGTCGCATCTGAAATTGCGGCGGAGCTGGGCCGCGATTTCACGCACCATGCCGCGGTAGCCGACAAGGGCGCCGAAACGCATCGCGCCGGCGGTGGAACGGCCGATTTTCGGCGCCCGGCCGGCGCCGATTTTCATGCGCGGCAGTTTCGCCGCGCGTTCGAAAAGATAGTCGCGCATCAGAGGAAAGCCCGGCGCGATCACCCCGCCGCGCCAAACCCGGTCGCCGGTGACTACCGCCGCGGTAAGGGCGGTGCCGAAGTCCATCACCAGCACCGGGGCGCCGTAGCGCGAAACTGCGCCGGCGGCGTCGGCGAGACGGTCGGCGCCGATCGTAGCGGGGTTCGGGTAGTCGAGAACTATCGAAGCGCCGCCGACGCGCCTTGTGAAATCCCGGTGCGACACCGGTTTGAAGTCGAAACCTGCCCGGGCCGAAAACTCGGCCCAGGCGCGGTCCGCCGCGGGCACGACCGAGACGTAGGCGAAGCGCTCGGCTTTCGGCGCGAGGCGCGACGCGGCGGCGATCGCCGCGTCACCAGCTCCGTCGAAGTGCTTCACGCAGCTCACACGGCCGTCGGACCACAGTCCAACGGCCGTCGAGGTGTTGCCCACGTCTGCGACGAGAACCCTCACAGCGCCTTGATGAAGATGTTGCGCCACTCGGTCGGATCGCCGTGGCACTGCAGCTCGATCTGCTCGCTCGCCGGCACCGGTTTGTCCCGCTGCCACAGGTTTTCAAGCACGGTGTTGTCGACGACGAGTTCGCCGTTCAGCCAAACCGACACCTTGTCACCGCGCATGATCACGTGGAAACGATTCCAGTCGCCCACCTGCCGGTCGGCGATTTTAAGTGCCTTCGAGAGATTGCCGGTCTTGGCCGTGTTGTTGTTGTAAAGGCCGCCGGAACCGATGTGCCACTGGTTGTGGGCGTCCCAGATCTGCACCTGGGGCACACCGCGGAGGTAAAGCCCCGAGTCGCCGGTGATGGACATGATGCGCCAGTCGCACCACATTTCGAAATCGCCGTAATTGCGCTTGGTGGCGAGGGAATATCCGCCGCGGTAGCCGTCGAAGAAGAGGTTGCCGTTCCTGACATGCCAGTGCTCGTCGCGGCCCTTGTCGGCGATTTTCTGCATTTCGGCGTTCTTTTCGGCGGTGGCGGCCGCGCGCGTCGCGGGCTTGTCGAAACCGCCTTCGGTCGTGACGCCCTTCCACATCTTAGCGATCTGGCCGGGGCAGCCGTCGAAGTAGGTCTCGAAACCGGCGGGCGCGGCCATCTTCTGACGCGGACAGACTTCGCCCATCTTCGCGTCGTCGGGAAGCGGCTTGATGCGGATGTTCTTCCATTTCACGTTGCTGCCGTGGCCGAGCCAGCCGATGCGGCCGCGCCGGTTGTGGAGACCGGGGTGTTTGCAGTGGTCGGGAGTGTCGCCGTCGCCCTTGAATTTCGAGAGGTCGGCCTTGGTGATCAGATAGCCGTTGAGATAAACCTCGATCTCGCTGCCGATGACCTTGACTTCCTCGAAATTCCACATGCCGGGTTTGCGCACGTAGCTGCCGCCGCCGGTGAAGTTTTTCTCCTTGCCCCAGATCTGCTTGTCGACGTTGTCGCGCAAAGACGGCACTACGCCGTAGACCGAACCGGTGTACTGGTAGGGCTTAAGCTTGTCGACCTTGTTCGAAGCGTCGTAGTAACTCGAACCGCCGTCGTCGAGCAGCTGCAGCTCGCACATCGCGTGGTACGCCGCGTCCTTGTCGGGGTCGGAGATGCGTATGCCGAGACCGTTGTTGCCGTTCGGCGGCATGGCGAACTCGAAGCGGAGTATGAAATTGCCGAACTCCTTCGCGGTGACGAGATCGCCGCGCTGACCCGGGGGCAGTTTGCGGTCGGGGAAGCACTGCAGCACCCCCGGTTCCTTCGGATCTACCCCGTACATGGCGGTGGCGCCCTGCCACCCCTCGAGGTCGTAGCCGTTGAAGAGCGACACGAAACCTTCGTTCACCGAATCGGGATAGACCCGTCCGCACTCGCAGGAAGGCGCACACGCGCCCTTCTCCGCGCTGTTCAAACCGCAGCAACCCGCGGTCGCCAGAACCGCGGCGCCCGCCGCGGCGATAGTTTTGATTTTCATTTTGTCCTCCATTCCAATGTTAAATCTATGGAACCCGCCGAGTGGGTGAGGCAGCCGAGGGATATGGCCGTCACGCCGGTCGCGGCGACTTTGCGGGCGGTCGCCAGGGTGATGCCGCCGGACGCCTCGGTCTTAACTCTGCCGCGGCACATGGCGACGCAGCGCTTCATGTCCGCGCACGACATGTTGTCGAGCATGATCCATTCCGGCAGCGCCTTGAGGGCGCTCGCGCACTCGCGCGGCGTTTCAACCTCCACCTCCACCGCGAGCCGCGGAAACTTCTTTCTGGCGGCGGCGACGGCGAGGTCAAGCGCGTCGGGATCGCCGCCGCGCCAGAGCCGGCGGTGGTTGTCTTTGATCAGCACCCGGTCGAACATGCCGAACCGGTGGTTCGAACCTCCGCCGCACAGAACGGCGTATTTGTCGAACATCCTGAGCCCGGGGGTGGTCTTGCGGGTGTCGAGTATGACCGTGCCGTAGTGCGCCGTGGCGTCGACGAACTTCTTCGTGAGCGTGGCCGTCGCGCACATCCGCTGCATGAAATTGAGCGCGGTCCGCTCCGCCGCGAGAATCGATCTCGCTCTGCCGCGGAAGACGAGAATCGGCTCGCCGCCGCGCACCGTTGAGCCGTCCTTTTTGAGTATCCGCACTTTCACGGCATGATCCACCGCCTTGAAAACCGCAGCGGCCACGGTCGCGCCGGCGACGACGCAGCCGGCCCCTCGCGCGTATATCTCGCCGTCGGCGAAGACGTTCTCCGGCACCAGCGCCTCCGAAGTCGCGTCAATGCGCCGCCGGGACGCCGAACCGCGGCCTCCGGGCACGAGGTCTTCGTCCAGCGCGCGCAGGACGGCCTCTTTGGCCGGCGCGGAGCGCATAACGTCCTTCATCTTCGCGGCCATCTCAGGCGGGCATCAGAAATTCCCAATGCTGCCAGAGAATGTAAGTCAGAATGCCGGCTGCGGCGAGGGCGATCAGCCCCGCGACGCCGGCGCAGGCCGCCGCCTTGCCGCCCCCTGACTTGCGCACGGTCGCGGGGTCGACGGGGTCGAGCCGCAGACGGTCCGCGATTGACACCCCGCCGGGCGCCTTGACCTTCATCGTCTTTTTTATTTTCATGTCTTCATTATACCACTAATCGCCGCCGGAAATCAACCCGGCGGCGATCGTGGTTTGCGGAATCACGCTCAGCGGAACCCCTTGTTCCGCAGGAATTGGTAGCTCGGCAGCACCGCCGAGAGGTCTTCGAAGTGGCGTTCGCACTCGACCACGTACCACTTGACCCCGTCGGCTTCTGTCGCCACGATGAGCCCGTCCCAGTCGACCGGGACTGCCCCGGGCCTGCCGGGCTGGCCGAGAATGGCGTCGAACTCTTTGACGTCCTTGCCCATGCCGTTCTCCTTAGCGTGGATCGTGGGCGAGCGGTGCGGGTATTTGCGGAACTGCTCCTTGGGGTCGACGCCCGCGCAGGTGGACCAGCCGACATCCTGCTCCATGCAGACGTTCTGGCTGGTGTTGGAGAAGAAATAATCCCAGAACGAAGTGCCGTCGGTCATCTTGATGCCGTGTTCCCACGTGTGGTTGTGCAGGCCGATGCGGCAGCCGTACTTCGCCGCGACTTCGGCGCCCTTGTTGTAGAGTTCGACGAGACGCTTGGTGAATTCGTCGATCTCCTTCGTCGGCTGGCAGGTTTCGCCGCCCTGGCCGGTGGACCATTTCGCGCCCGGGGGAATGTTGCCGCCGCCGGGGCAGATGATGAGGTTGTTGCCGTAGGCGAGGTTGAAATCGCACGTCGCCTTCATCACGTCGGGGTTGAACGACCATTCTGCGGTGTTGAAACCGAATTCGCCGTTGCCGACGTGGGTTCCGCAGGCGACGAGCCCGCTGTCGGCGAGCATCTTGCGCAGCGCGATCGCGTCGTTGCCGTAGTAGCCGGCGAATTCCACGCCGGTGTAGCCGATCGCCGCGACGTCGTCGAGCGCCTTGGCGAGACCGGCGGCGGGAACAGTTTCCTTGCCGTCCTTGTCTTTTCTGCCGCCGATGTAGGCGTGGATGGAGTAGAGCTGCAGCGCGAGCCGCGCCTGAAGGGATCTGCCGCTAGAGCAGATGCAGCCCGGCAGCGCGACCGCGGCTCCGCCGGCGCCGATCGCCGACAGAAACTGTCTTCTTGATACGTTCATCTTTATTTTCCTTTCTTTTATTTTGGGTGAATCTGGTCAAATCCTGTTGTCACCAGCCGGAGAGACGCGGCAGATTGAGCCGCCCGTTGGCCGGGGTCGATCCGTCGAACCTGCCGGCGGAGGCGTTCCAGACAAGCTTTTTGCCCGAGTCGAAGAGCGCCGCGACGCCGAGCAGCGAACACTGCGTCATCGCGCCGGCGTACACGAAATCGCTGCCGACTTTCGGCCCGCCCGCGACAGCCCTCACGAACTCGATGTACGGCTTGTCGTCGGGTGCGTCGCCCGGTATGCGCTCGTACTTGCGCGGGGGCAGCGCGTTGTCGGCGCGCATCTTTTCAAGAGTGCGGTCCGGCAGCAGCCGCAGGAAGTTCGCCCCGTGGTGGCCGTACTCGATCACCCCCTTCGTGCCGTAGACGAACGCGCCGTTGCACATCCAGTTGCGGCCGGCGCGGGCCTCCTTGCTGTTGTACGGCGGAAAGTACTTCATGTCGTCAAGATACTGCGAAGGCTTCGGCACGTCTTTGCACGCGACGCCGTCGTACCATACGAGCTTGAACGGTTTGCCGTCCGGCTTCGTGTAGCAAAACGTCGTCTTCACCCCTTTGGGGAACGTGTCACCGTGAACTTCGGGCCGCCAAGAACCAACCACGTCGGCCTGCACGCTCAAAGGCAGACCGAAGCCGAACGTCCAGAAAATCGGATCCATCAGATGGCAGCTCCAGTCGCCCAGCGTGTTGCAGCCGTACATCGTCCAGCACCGCCACGTTCCCGGACAGTACTTCGGGTAGTACGGCCGGTGCGGAACCGGCCCCTGCCACTGGTTCCAGTCGAGCGTGGATGGAACCTCCCACTTCTTTTTGAGCTCGGCGAGGTCGTCCATGTACGAATACACGGCCGGGCACCAGATGTGCGCCTCGGTGACTTCCCCGATGAGCCCGGCTTCAATCCATTCGCGGAAGTCGCGGATGGTGTCGAAGGCGTGGCCCTGGTTCATCGCCTGGGTGACGAGTTTCGGATTCTCCTTCGCCGCCTTGAGCATCGACTCCATTTCACTGAAGCTCTGGCAAAGCGGCTTTTCGCACTGCACGTGCTTGCCCCGCTTCAGGCATTCGACCGCCATGGTGGCGTGCCAGTGGTCGGGCGTGCCGATCAGCACCGCGTCGATGTCGCGGTCCATTTTGTCGAGCATGGTGCGGTAGTGGGAAAAGAACGGCACGGCGGAGTGGGCCTTGCGCATCGCCTCGCTGCGCTTGAGGTCGACGTCGCAGAGCGCCACGAACTTCGCGCCGGCTTTTTCCAGCCCGCGCATGTCGTCGGCAGGTCGGCCCCCGCAGCCGATCGCCGCCATCTGCACCGTCTCATTGGCGCGGTAGGCAGTCGCACAGCCAGAAAATATCATCGGGAACCCGAACGCCGAAGCGCCCCGTATGAATTCACGTCTGTTCATGTTGTTTTATCTCCTTTACCGGTTATGAAATCGACGACATCGGCGTCACTTCACCGTGACGGTCTTCTCGGACGAGACTCCGGTCATCACGTCGGTTACGACGATCTTCCAGCGGTCGACGCTTTCGTTGAACGCCACGCGGAAGTCGCACGACGCCCTGCCCCCCTTCGCGTCCACCAGCTTGAACTTGACGGGCGCGAGGCGCTCGAAGCTTTCGCCCTCCGGCGGCAGCATTTCGAAGCGCAGCACGTGGGTGACGGGCTTCGCCCCCGCGTCGCCGGCGACGACCGCCGCCTCCACGTGCAGGTCGGAACCCTTCGCCGCCGAATCCGGCGCGTTCACCTCCACCGCCTTCACCTCGTAGGGCAGCAGCGCGTAGAAGCACTCGTCGAGCCCGTTGAACACCACCGGTATCGCGTCGGTGCGGCCGACGGGTCTGCCCGCGCGGATGTCGTAGACCCAGTTCGTCGAGGCGAGTTTGACCTCCGCCTTCATCGGGAAGCGCTCGCAGCTGCGGCCCGACTTCTCCACTCCGAGGCACACCGCGCCGTCGCGCGTGAAGCGCGTGAATTCGGCCGGCACCGTCACTCCGTCGGCCACCGCCCGCGCGAACGGCCGGTGCCCGCAGGCCGCGAAAACGCGGCGGAACGCCTCGTTCGCCGCGCCGAGTTCGCCGCGCCCGTCCAGAAACGGTATCGCAGCCATGTTGATGTTGAACAGCACCGCCCTGCCCTTGCCGAATTCGCGGACGAAAAACGCCTCCGCGCCGGACGCCGCCCGGGCATGCGCCTTCGCGCCGGACGCCCGCAGCGACGCGTCGACCAGAACCCCCTTGATCTCCACCGGCGCGGCGGCGAGCCCCTCCACGCGCAGCGTCGCGTGCTCGACCTTCGCCTCCGGCGAGAGCCGCTTCACGCCGAAGAGTTCGTCCAACGGAGGCTTCGCGTGGCGGACACCGTCCACCCCGTGCGTCGCGATGCGCGCGTCGGCGATGACGCTGCCGCCGTTCCTGACGAACGAAATTATCTCCTCGATCTCCTTGTCGCTCAGGATCTGCGTGTAGCCGAGCACCAGCGTCTTGACGCCTTTCCTGAGGTCGCCCTTCTCGATCATTTCGCTCGAAATGCCGTCCCACTGGAAACCGTGCGCGACCACCAGCCCTTCAAGCGTGCCGCGGGCCTGGCCGTGGGTGCTCATCTCTTTCACGAGCGGGCTGAGATGGCCGGAGTTGCGGCTCACCAGCACGCGGATGCCGTCGTTCTCGCGCTTGGAACGGGTGGTGAGCGCCACCGGCCCGCGCATGATTTCGCGGTACGTCGCGAACATCCACCCCGCGCGGCCGGGGTTCACCGACCCGTCGCCTTCGACCATGTAGCTGCCCAGCCAGAACCAGCTGAAATTGCACCCGTCGAGAAGGCCGTGCCATACCTGCCGTTCGCGAATCGGCCTCTTTACCTTCTTGCCGCCGTACACGCCGATGCACTCGCCGATGTAGCGGTGCGGAACTGCCCGCGCGAGCTGGATGTCTTCGCTGCCGGCGTAGGGGCAGACCGTGTTGAGGTGCTTGAGCACGTCGTACTTGATGTTGCCGAGCGTCGACGCGCCGAACCCGAAGCCGATCGACCGGTCGCGCGAACAGACCCCGCGCGCGATCGCCGCCGCCTGGTCGACGAACGCGTCCTCGAGGTACGTCTGCCGGTCGATCGCCGGCGCAAACACGCCGTCCTTCTGCCGTTCCTCTATCAGCTTCTGCTCGATTTCGAGAAAATCCTTCACCGACGTCTTCCACACGGCGTTGAGCTTGTCGACCGTGCCGTACTTCTTCTTCAGCCAGAAGAGGAAGTTCACGTACTGCGGCGACTCGGCGGGTTTCGCCGCCTTCACCGCCTCGAGCGTGACGTCTTTCCAGTCGGCGAACTTCGTGTTCAGATGCGCGTTCATCACTTCCACCCTGTCGTACGCGTCGCGCATCGCCGCGACGACCGTCGGCAGTTCGTTCGGCGTCAGGTTCTCGACCATCTTCGCCACCGAATCGCGGTCGGTTCCGAACAGCCGGAAGTCCTTCACCCCCTGCCTGCGCAGGTTCTCGGCCTTGCGCTCGCGGTACGCCGGCACCCAGTCGGGTATGGTGTTCTGAATTACGCTCGGTGCACCCGAGTCGTCGCCGAGCGAAATGAAGCGCCCGTTGATTTTCCGACACTGCTCGGCGTGTTCCGCGTAGCGGCGTTCGAGATGCTTCAGCCACCAGCGGCTTGAAATCGAGCAGCCCCTGTCGGAGGTGCTGCCGGGTATGCGGTCGCGGATGACCGGGTCGCCGCCGCGAAAGCACGATCTGACGTCGCTGGTCTCCCACAGATCAATGCCGCAGTACTGGAAGTATGCAAGGCGAAGCTCAGCGAATTCGCCGCTGCCGCACGGGTCGGTGGTGAAAATGCGGTAGTCCGCGCCAGCGTCGCCGCGGTGGAGAAAACAGGTCAGCCGCCTGACGTCGAAAACCCGGTCGCCTTCAAGGTAGACGTCGATGAAGTTGCAGCTCCAGTCGAGAAACTTCTGGTCGAAGACGATTTCGACCGAATCCGCCGAGGCGTCGACCGCCGCCTCCACCCGCGAAATGACGCGGTTGCGCACGTCGCGCAGATCGCCGCGCACTTTGAGCCCGCCCGCCGACGCGCCGTTCACCGCCGCCCTGACCGCGATCTTCTCGCCCGGGTTGAACGTGCCGCGCCCGGCCGAGAACCGAACTTCGCCGAACTCCGGCGGCGCGATCTCCGCGCGGCAGTAGGCGCCGCCGCAGCCGCACTTGACCGGCTTGCCTGGCTTGATCACCAGTTCGCCTGAAGCGAAATCGAGCAGCTTGCCGCCCGCCTCGAGCCGCGCGTCGACCGTGTAGCGGCCCGCGCCGAGCCGCGGCGCCGCGAGCGTCACGTGGTTGGTGCCCGCCGGCAGATCCACCGCGGGGCGGTCCGGGCCCGCCAGAAGCCTGCCGAACGTGTCGCGTACCCGCCAGACGACTTCGCCCTTCCACGCCGGGCCCGCGGTGGTCAGCGTCGCCGCCGCACCGGTGCCGCCGTCCTGCACCGGAGCGCCTACTTCGAGGCAGCGGCGTTTGCCGCGCATGCCCAGCCCCGTCATCACCGCGCGGGCCGCCGCGGCGAGGCAGTATTCGTCTTCGTAGGCGATGTCCGGCGTGAGCGTCCAGCCGGGCGTGATCAGCGTCGTCAGGCACCACCCGGCCGCCCTGCCCGGATTGTAGCAGGCGAACGAACCCTTGCCGAACGCCGCGGTCGCGACGCCGGGCAGCCGGCAGTCGATCGACTTTTCAAGATCGAACCTCCCGCCGCCTTCCGGACGCACGAGTTTCACCATCCCCTTCGGGTTGCCCCGCGCGAGTTCTTTTTCGTGCTCGACTTCGCGGCCGAACACGTTGTTGCCGTTCACCACCACCACCTTCGCCCCTTCGAGCATCCGCCCGTAAAGCCAGCACTGCAGCTCCATCGGCCACGCATCGATCGACGTGCCGAGAAAGACGAACTGTTCGTACGGCGTCTCCTTGAGCATCCGCTCGAGCATCTTGCGCTTCTCCGGCGCGAGCATCAGGCCTTCGTAGAAATAGTCGCTCGTCTTGCCGAGACCGCGGTCGAAACACTGAAAAACGTCCGCGTCGACGTCAAGCCGGTTCATCAGCGCCCACGCCTCCCACGCGCCGTGCTGGTGGGCGCAGACGAGCGTCTTGCCGGACGCCCGCTCCGCGAGGTTCTTCGCCCACGGGAACAGCGTCGGTTCGCTGTTCCGGCGTTCCCACGGCTTCGGCGTTCGCTCCGGCTCCTCGGCGAATTTGTCCGGCGCGTCGGCCGGCGGGTTGATCTTCACCGGCACGCGCACTTTCTTCTCCGTGCGCATCAGGTTGCGCACGCACTCCCAGTAGGCGTTTTCGAACGCGGCGTCCCACGCTTTGTTCTTGCGTTCCAGCTCCGAAACCGCCGCGATGTCCAGCTTCGCCGCGGCAAGCACGTTCGACCTGGCCGTCTCGTATTCGCCCCGCTGGCTGGATATCCGCCTGAGGACGTCGCCGAAGAACCCCTTTCTCGGCGGCTCGGTTATTGATGCTACGAAATCGTCGAGACGCTTGAGTTTCGCCCCGCAGCCGGCTATGCACTCCTTGCCCTTGGCGAGATAGCTGAGCCGCGACTCGCGGCCGTGGTCGACCACCACGTATTCCGAATCGGTCTGCACGTAGATCGTGCGCCGGTCGAGATCAGGATACGCCAGCCGCAGCCCGTCAACCGGGTTCTTCGGCGTCTTCTCCACCAGCACGCACTTGCCGTAGAGCTCGGCGTTGTGGTGGGTCTGCCCCTGGGTCGACCAGCCCAGCACCGCCATCGCTTCGCGCGTCGAGTCGGGCGGCAGTCCGGAACCAGGTTTCGGATACCACGTCTTCCAGAGCCTGATACGCGCGGGCTCCATGCCGAAAATGTAGCCGACTTTCGCTTTCATCTCCAAGTGCGTCAGCGCGAAGCGCGCCTCCACCTGCCAGTAGTCCTTGCCGATCGTGTACGCCTTGTCCCAGTCGGAGTTGAGCCCGTAGTTGCTGTCGGCGAGAATGCCCCAGCCGAAGTCGTAGTACCAGATGATCTCCTTCTCGTCGGTCGGGTTCAGCCAGATCTGGAACTTCGTGTGGCGGTCGTTGTTGCCGTCGAGGTGCAGTTCGACGTTGTCCCGCCAGATGAAGTTCCGCCGGCGGTCGTTGCGCGCGTCGTTGAACCGCTTCATGTTCTCCGGGGTGTCCTCCCAGCAGGTGGCCAGCACGTAAAAGTACTTGTCGTCCCAGAGACACCTGAATTCGGTGCGCGGCGTCTTCCACCGCGTGTCGATGGAGACCGTCGTGCAGCCGAATTCCGTCAGCGGCACGGCGCGTTTCCAGTCGGCCTCGTCCATCTTGCCGTCGATGACGACGGGGGCGGTCGCCTTCTCGACGAAGTGCAGTTTGAAACTGTCGGTCGTCTTGTCGGCCGCCTGCGCGGCCGCCGCGATCGAAACCGCTGCCAGTATGGTCGTCTTTTTCATTCGCTTTTCTCCCCCGCGCCGCGGAATCTTTCCGCAACGCTCATTTCACCGGTGCCGCGAGCGTCACCGCCGCCGCGCTTTCAAGCCCGGTCGCCATGTCGCGCAGCACAACTTTGTAACGTCCGGGCGCGTCGGAATACGGGAACTGGAAGTCCACCTTCGTCTTGCGGTCCGCGCAGAACAGCGTTTCGCGGTTCGCGATGCGCGCGCCTGCGGGCGACTCAGTCTCCAGCCGGTATACCGAGCCTTTGCGCAAAACCGCCGTGTCCAGCGAAATCTCGTCGCCGGGCGCGATTTCCGTCTTCGTCAGCCTGACTTCGGGCGGCCGCTGCTCGGTCTTGAACGCCGCGTAGAGCGCATGCGGTTTCTCGAGACGCGCGATCGTTATGCGGTCGGACCGGCCGATGAAACCGACATCGGATTCATACACCCACTTCTCCTCGCCGAGCTCGATTTCCGCCCGCTTGCCGAGATTGTAGGTGCTGGTGACGAACCCGAGCAGCGTCATGTCGCCGAGTTCGCGGATCCGGAACTTGACACCGTCCGTCGAAATCCCGGAAAGCTTCTCCTTCACCGTTATCCCGCTCTCGGCGAGCAGCGCGGTTATCCGGTCGTCTTTCCAGCCGCGCTTGAGCTCCTTCCATAGACCGGAGAGCGGCGGTTTTTCGCGGCGCGCGAGGTATCCGTCGAGAACGCCCGGTTCGCAGTCGGAATATATCTTGCCGCCGCGTTTCGCGAACTTGGCGAGCGCGGCGGTTTCGCCGTCGTCGAGGGCGACCGCGCCGGAGAGAAACAACGCCTTCATCTCGTCCAGCCTGCACAGCGACCGCCGGGTGACGATCGCCGTGTCCATGCCGTTGCGGTAGCAGTAGTCGATGAACGCGCCGTTGCCCTCGCGGGCGGACGGAAAATCGTCCGAAAGCGTCGACGCGTGGTTGGAGGCGTGGGAATAGTAGATCGCGAAGGCGCTTTTCCGCATCGGCACCCGGCACAGCAGCGCGCCGATCCCGCGCGACAGCGGCCTCCACGTGGGCAGCATGCGCTTCACGTACGGTGCCGGCTGAAAATCGCTCGACATTCCGGACTCCGCGCTCGCGGGGTCCATCTGGAACCAGAGGTCGGCGTTGAGGGTTCCGCACAGCACGTACCCCCACTGCTCCGCGGCGAAACCGTCGCGCGGCGAGCGTTGGTAGCCGCCCCACCAGATGCCGCGCAGGCAGCGCGGCGCGATGTTGCGCACCAGTTCGTCGTCGACCTTGTTGCCGTACGGCCCCCAGAACTCCAGTTTCGAAAGCGTGTATTCGATGTCGGCGCCGGGCGACCCCTCCGCGCCGCAGCGCGCTTTCGGGTCGCGCTTCTTGATTATCGCCGTCAGTTCGTGGAATGTGTCGGCGTAGAGGTGCTCCGCGTACTGCACCTGGTCGTACCACGTCACCCAGTCGTTCGCCGCCCTGGACGCTTTCACGCGCACGTGCGGCGCCTCCGCGAAGTCCGCTATGTTGGTGCCGTGCGCCCGGTTGTACGCCGCAAGCGTGCCGTAACGCTTCTTCAGATAATCGCGGTAGTACCCTTCGCTCTCGGCGTCGCCGAAGCCGATGTCGGACGAATACCCGCACTCGTCGCCGAAACTCCAGGCGAGCGGTCCGTACGGCAGCGTTGCGTCGATTCTCTTGTTGTAGAAACGCGCGAGCCGCTCGCGGACCGCCGGCCGGTGCACGTTGAGGTCGTGCCCGTTCGCGTCCCACCACTGCTTGATTTCGGGATCGCCGCGCGACGATTTCGGTATCGGGCATTGCGTCGTCCACACCGTGCCGCTGGGACCGGCGGCGAGGCACACGCGCGTCGAATACGGCAACGCCCGACCGTTGAATATCGCGCTCAGCGAGCCGGACGACAGATGGTTGTTGTAGCCGATTTCATCCATCAGCGGGGGCGCGAAGAGTTCCGCGAGATTGCCTGGGCCGATGCCGTCCCAGCAGATCATCGCGTAGTCTTCGAAACGGTGCGTCGGGAAGAACACCAGTTTCTTCACCTTCGCCGCCGCGCCCCCGTCGGCCTTCCTCAACGTCACGTCGACGCACCCCGCCTTCGTCGGGAACGGCTTCGCGGCGATCTGATACCTCACGCTCCGCGCGCCGCCGCCCACCGGAATCTTGCACCTGGCCCGCACCTGGCGGTAGGGCATGTCGCGCAGCAGCACATCGACCGTCCACTTCTCCCCACGAGGCACGGGCTTCTCCCACGCGATCACCGTGTCGAACCGGCAGCCCTCCGCTACCACCATCCTGTTCGTGCCGTTGACGGTCATCGCCCCGACCGGGCTCTGCACCGTAAACTTCCTCACCGACGCGAAATCGTCGCAGCCGCCGCTCCCCGGCACCACGTCGACGTAGTAGTCGCCCCCGGAGTAACCGGATATGTCGACCGCGAACACGTTGCGCCCGGCCTTGACCGGCGCCGTCTCGTCGACCAGCAGTTCGTTGTCAGACGATCTCACCCGGTACTTCACCGAATCGCACGCGCCGCGGGGCGCGGCTTCCACGGTGAACGGATACAGCTCGGTGCCGAGCGGCAGCGGCTCGGCCACGCCGGCGGCCTGCGCGAATTTAACCGTCGACGCCGGGTTGCGCCCCGCCGCGTAACGCGCCGCGTTCATGAAATACGTCGACCGCGTCTCGTAGTTGGCCCTCCACGCGAAGTTCCAGAATTCAGGCACCGGCACGTCGATGCACACCACGCGCCCCCTGCCGTAGCGGTACGCCCTCACCGCCTTCGGCGACAGCCCCGCCGCCGACAGTATCCGCCGGCCTTCCTCGTCGGGCTCGAGGTACTTCTCGTCGGGCACCAGATCGCGCCCAACCCTGGAACCCCGCAGCACCAGCCCCACCCCCTCGTCATGCACCCGCCTGACGATCTCGCAGCGGTACACCGCCGGTATGCCGGACGGATAGGTGTAGTGAAGCACGATCACTTCGGGGTTTTTCGCCAGCATCGTTTCAAACTGACGGTAGCGCGGCAGCGGCAGCCCCCCGGTCACGAGATCGGCGAAGATCGACGAATATCCGAACGGCATCGGGAAAACATCCACCTTGAAATCGCAGCGCTGGCAGACCTCAACCGCATCGCGGACCCACGGCCCGGTTCCGGTTATGCACAGCACCTTCGCCGCGCCGCCGAGCGATTTTTCGCACCATTTCAGATGCGGCGTCACGTACGCCGTCTGACTCGGATTCCACCTGAACCAGCCGTTGTGGCCGTCGTACTCCTTCGGCGGGTTGAGGTCGTATGTGCCGGCGAGCCGCAGCTTCTTCGGCGGCAGCGGCTTCTCCATCGTCGCCATCCTGACTATGTTGGTGAGCGCGGCGTCCGTCTCCGCCTTGTCCGCCGCGGCGATTTCGTCGAGCGTCTCCTGTATCGTCTTCGATATCTCGCGCGTGCCGTCTTCGTCGTGCAGGTAGCTCTTGCCGCCGATGCCGACCGCCCAGTACCCTGGCACGCGCTTCTCGATCATCTTAAGTATCGTCGCCGCGGCTGGCTTCGCCCCGTCGGAAAACTGCAGATACCCGAACCTGTTCGCCGAGAAAAAGCTCGCCATCACCGCCGAAGCGCCGAAATCGCCCCAGCCGCGCTCGGTGAAACGGAACCGCGAATGGTTGAACCGCCACACTTCGCCCGGCCTGACCTTCGCCCGCCCGTGCAGCGCCGCCCACGGTATGAAAAGCTCGAATTCCCAGCGGTCGCTGAATATCTTCGCCGCGCTCTTGATGCCGTCGGGCTTCCACGCCGGCTGCGGATTGTTCGGATCCATTCTCCAGAGCGTGGAACAGACGCCGAGCGAATTGACCATGAACTTGTAGAACCCGACCGCGTCGCCGACCGGATCAAGGTAAATCTCGCCGATGTCGTCGGTCTCGATCGCATTGTCGCCGCTCTTGCGGGCCCGTTGCCGCAGATTGCCGGGCTGCGACTCGGGGTTGCACACCCCGACGTACAACCCCGCGTCGTCGTACATGATCGCCGCGCTCGTGCCCTCGAACTTGTGCTTCGGCCGCGGTTTTATGTATTCGTAGTAGACCGTGTGCGGCATGGCGTCTTTCCAGCACGCATCGTCGAGCGCCCCGTCGATTTTCGGCGGCGTCTTCGCCGGCATCGCCACGTCAAATGAGATTTCCGCCACGTCCACCGCCTGCACCGCCGCCGCGAACACTGCCGCAACGCCGCATACCGCGGCCCTCAATGCCGTCAAGCGGCCGGTATGTCGGTCGACAAAAGATTTTTCAGTTTTCATGAAGTTAATTCTACCAAAATACGCCGCCAAGGGCAATAGCACGCGCCGGACGCGGTACGTCGGCGGCTGTCACTCACTTGCGGGGGACGGACTGCCCGCCGGCGCAGCTGCACGGCAGAAACCGCACGCGTACCATCTCCGCGTCCGAAAGCCGGACGTCGTCAGGCAGCGGACCGGGCTTCTCCGCCGAAACGAAAGCGTTCGGCCGCGGCTCCTGGACGGGCACGACGATCCATTCCGACCCGTCGGCCTTCCGCTCGACGCGCCCGCCTTCCGCCGCAACGACCTGGCGGACGAGTTTTTCGCTGACGGCCTTGAGTTTGTCCCAGTCGTAGTCGGTGAATTCCCACTTTCTGCCGCGGTCGAGCTTTTCCAGAAACCCGCCCCGGATGCGGCTCGCGCCGAGCGAGGCTCCGAGCACTCCGCAGGCGGAGGCCGGGTTGCAGTCCGAATCGCATCCGCACCCGGTGGCGATCCTCGCGGTTTTCTCCATGTCGCCATCGCCCCACAGGTATCCGATCAGCACGTAAGCGCCGTTCAGCCTGACGTCGATGCCGGCAAAGGAGACGAATCTGCAGTTCTGGGGCGTGAAGTATTTGCGCGTAAGCGCCTCCCACGCAGTCCGCCAGTTCGACGGGTCGCGCCCGTACGCCGCGAGCGTGTCGCGCACCATCTCCGCGTAGCGCGACTCCGCCGGAATGTGCCTGAGCGCCGAGCGCACGACCGAGGGGCGGTCCTGCGTGAAATACGCCTCGGCGTACATCGCCCCTACGAACTGCCCCGCGTAGAGCCCGTCGCCGTAGTTCATCACCGCGCCGAACCGGTTGCCCAGCCTGACCGCGCGGTTGGGCAGCCCCGGCGATATTATGCCGCTGAAGTCGGCCTCGATCTGATAGTCTATGTCGTACGGGGTCGGATGAAAGTTCGGGTGCCCGCAGCTGGGCGCCGCAATCCCGCGGCGCAGATTGTTCCGGGCGTTGTGGTTCGCGCACCACAGCCGGTACTTAGAATTGGCGAAGGCGATGCCGGCCTCGCGCGCGTCAACGTCGACTCCGCACCTGTCGAGCACGTCGAGAAACGTCATCTCCACGTAGAGATCGTCCTGGCAGAAGGTGCCGTTGATGATCTCGGCCTTGTATTCAGGCATGAGGTCGTCAGGCACGGGCTTGCCTACGCATTTGAATTCCGTCGGCGCGCCGTAGGCGACGCCGATGGACTGCCCGAGCCACGCGCCGGACATCCTGTCGCGGAATTGATCCATGGCGAGACTTCTCTCCGGCGCAGCCCTCTTCGCCCCTGTCTTCGGAACGGCTTTCTCTTTCGGCGCGGCGCCGACCCCTTCAATCGAATTCTTCTCCGCAACTTCGCCCTTTTCCGCACTTTTGACGGCGGCCCTCTCTTCGGGCAGATCGACTATCGTGCCGGGAAGCAGTTTCCTGCCCCCTATTACATTGCCGCCTTCTATAACCTCGACCGGCACGTCGCGCTTAAGCCGGTAGCTTCTGATCTTTCGGACGTCGTTTTGCTTCTCCTGCCCGAATGCCGCAAAAATCGCCAGCGCCATCGCGCAGACGGCCGTCATCGCTACGTGTTTCTTCATGCGTTCCCTTTCATTTTCGTTTTACATCTTTCTTGCTTGCGGTCGAATCCCTTTCACTGAGGCAATCGGTGCAAAGGCCATCTCGCAAATATCATCACCCCCAGGCCAACCTGACATTCTCGACACCCCATGTCCACGCGCTTCCGGAAAAGCCGTGGATCCCCGTCAATGTCCCGACCGGCACACTCCTCCCGAGATTGACCCCTGCGTCAACGCATGGCGTTCCCTGCGCTAAAAAGCAATCCTGCATGAAAAGCGGATCGGAATAGATAAGAATTCCGTTTTTGTAGTATCGCTGGGCGGTCGGCGTTATTACCGCGGTGATGACATTCGTAACGCCGGGCGATACCGCAATGGCGGTGTCACAGTCAGGGTTGCCGTTGCCGGATATATCTTTCCATGTGGTTGCGGCAGAATCATGCACGCCTGCACCGGCGTCGTCGATGCCGTCGAAATGTACAACGAGACCTCCTTGTATGTAGGCGCTCGCGGGCATGCCGTCTGCCGTCATCAACATAATCGCAAGTACAACCGGAAAATATTTCATCCCGACAACTCCTTATTTTGCGCGCGCCGCTCAACTCCGCAAGCGACGCACCGATTGATTGTGCAACAATACTACCAAATTCAACGTTTCCGCGCAAGGGCGTTGAACAGCCTTGGGGCGCGCGGCGGGGTTGACGGGAAACGGCTGAATTTGATATACTACGCGCTGTTTACGACACATGGTGGGATACTCAAGTGGTCAACGAGGGCAGACTGTAAATCTGCTGGCTTGCGCCTTCCAAGGTTCGAATCCTTGCCCCACCACCATCCATGAAAAGACAATTCCCCGCAAGGAACCGGTCATGGACATGCTCCCAGTCGGGGCGCATCCCGGCGACATGGAATATTCGCTGGGCGGCACCCTTTTAAATACAAAAACTTGAGCACAAGATATTCATCGCCCTGACCACGAGCGGCAACACCGGCTCGAACGTGCTGACCGACGTCAAGTTGATCGGCGAAACCCGAGAAAGGGAAATGCTGGAAGCGGCGAAGACCTACGACGCCGAAGTGCGCTTTCTGCGGAACGACGACGAGCGCCTGCTCGACACCAACGAAACCCGCACTCAGGTTCTATACGGCATGCGCCGGGCGAACACCGACGTGACTTTCACCCACGCGCCGAACGACGAAAGCCCCGACCACTGGATGACCTCCCGCAGTACGGCTGCATGTACGCGGAATGTTTCACCGCGTACAGAATGGCCGGCTACATGCCGGATTTCAGACTGCTGCCCTGAGCCTTCAGCCGAGCCTGTCCACCGTCATAACGGGCAGATTCTTTCCGGAAGGCTCTTTCATCGGCTTCATGCCGGAGGGGTCGAATGCGTAGCCGTTCGAGCCGAGCGGCCAGACGGCCGGGGCGGTGTTGAGCACGGTTGCGCGAAAGCCCTGCATCGTCGCGCCGAGATTGCCGGTGTGGGAGCTGTTACAACCCTCGTTCTCGATCACGAACGGATTGCTGTATCCTTTCACCATGAGCGTCTCGAGGAACTTCGTCCAGTCGCAGGAATCGCTGCCGCCGAAACCGGGCAGGCGCGGCTCGTAATTGAGACGGTCCCACTCGTTGGCGGGCAGCGGCACACCGGCCTTCTTCGCGAGGACGGGGTCGACGCTCTGCATGGGGAACAGGCGTCCCCAGTGTACGGCTTCGGTTTCTCCGGGGAAGTTCCTCGTGCCCTTGATGTGGACGCGGCGCAGCTTTTTGAAATCCATCGCCTCGATAACCGCCGAAGGGTCGATGTGCTGCCAGATGTCGTGCGACGGATCGTACGTCTCTTGCAGCGCTGAGTCGTCGTCAAGCACGGCGTACATCAGTTTGCGCGCAGCGAGACACCCCGGCAGGTTGCAGTAGCAGTCGGTCGAAGACAGCGGCCGCCACCCCTCCATCGGGCAGTTTTCGACGCAGAGCGTGACTCCGAGGTCCTTGGCGTATTTGAGAATCGGGGTGAAGACCTTTTTGAACTTCATGAGGTTCTTCTCGAAGCCGTTCTCCTCGTTGGAGAGGGCGACGTCGTACCCGACGAACGTTCCGCAGACGACGTCGTTCGCGTCGCCGCCGAGCAGCGCGGCGATGCGGACGAGTTTGAGGATGTGGTTCTGGTTGACGATCTGGAGTTCGGGTTTGCCGCCGATAAGGTTGTCGTAGGCGCCGACCGACATGCGCACGCCTTCGCGGTTGCAGATGTCGATCACCCGTCTGGCGTCGTCGATCGAGAAATTCTCGTAGTCGAGATGCGTGGCGACGTGATCCTGGCGGTCGGTGTCGCGGCGGAACACGCAGAGCTCGAGGCCCTGGGCTCCGACGCTTTTGGCGCGGGCGACGACGGTTTCGAAATTGCGGTCGGCGGCGAGCGCGCTCGACATCAGCCAGATCTGGTTGTTGCGCGGTTTCGGCTTCGCCTGCCGGGCTAACGCCGAACCGGGGGTGAACGCACCCGCCGCGGCTAGCGCGGCGGCGCTTTTGAAGAAGTCCCTCCTGTTCATGACCGGCCCTTCCGTCAGACCACGATCTTCCAGTTGTCGCGGTAGCACGGGCGCTTCAGCCAGTCCGGATCGCCGGTGCCGTTGGCGAAGGTCATGTTCGGCCCGTCCCAGTCGAAACCGGTGTCGTAGATGTAGCTCAAGTTGCAGAGCTGGCAGAGAATCGCGCCGCGGGCGCCTATTTCAGCTGTGGAGACGGTGGGCTTGCGCGTTTCGATGCACTCGCAGAAATTGGCCACCTGGTTGGTACTCTTGTAGAGCTGCACCGGGGCGCCGGCGAGATTGAACTTCTCGATCAGGGTCTGCACCGCTCTGCCGAGGCGGTCGTCTTTCTTGACCATCGAATCGGTGCCGTAATCTTTGCCGACGGATGCGGCGACGATCTTGTCCTTCATGAACTCGCACGTCTCGATCTGCTTGCGGATCTCGAGGTCGGGCTTGACGAGGCCGGTGCCCTTCCAGACGGCGACCTTGCCGCGGTTGACGGCGACGATGCCGTCGGTTCCGTAGAAGACCGTTCCCCACACGCCGAAAGGCCCGTGGTAGAGCTCGATGTCGCCGCTCTTGCCCTTGAAAAGCATCTTCATGCCGTACTGGCGGCGGCCGCCGTGGTAGAGGTCGGTCGAGTAGGGCTCGTCGGAGCGGATGATCTTGTATGGGCCGGACTTGTCCATGTCCATGCCCCACTGGGCGATGTCGAGGTGGTGAGCGCCCCAGTCGCCGCAGTAGCCTGTGCCGATGTCGTCGTCGAAGCGCCAGAACATCGGGTAGAACTTGTTCACGCCCTTCGGCGCGAGAAGGTTGGAGTAGGGACGCCATTTGGCGGGGCCGAGCCAGCGGTTCCAGCCCCATTCGCCGAGTTCGGCGTAGCCATCGCTCTCGGCCGCGGCGTTCCGGGGGTCGTCGAAGAACCTGAGGGGATGCGACGGGCCGCCGAGTTTCTTGCCGCCGATGCCGTAGTTGGCGTCGACGTACTTAAGCTCGCCGATGCCGCCGTTGCGGACGATCATGCACGCGGCGCGGAATTCGCTGACCTTGGCCCAGCTGCGCTGCATCGAGCCGGTCTGGAACACCCGGCCGTACTTCTTCTGGGCCGCGATCACCTGTTTCGCCTCCTCGGGCGAGAAGGTGAGGGGCTTTTCGCAGTACACGTCTTTGCCGTGCTTCATCGCCTCGACGCACATGTAGGCGTGCCAGTGGTCGGGGGTGGCGATGCACACCGCGTCGATCGACGGGTCTTTGATGATTTCGAGGAAGTCCAGCACGACGCGGCAGCCTGAGTCGCCGTAGAGCCGGTTGACTATTTCAGCCGCCGCCTTGGCGCGGGTCCCGTCGCAGTCGCAGACGGCTGCGATTTTCACCGTGTCGCGCAGGTGTTTGGTGAGTTCCGAATCGCCGGCGAACTGCGGGATGAGCGCACTGCGCATCTGGATGCCGCAGCCGATCATGCCGATCTGGCGTTTTTCGCCGGGCTTGAGCGGATGCAGGCCGATTTTGCCGTCCGCGCGGCCGGCGAGGGCCGCCGCCGCGGCGGATCCGAAGATGAAGTTTCTGCGGTCGAGTTTCATGTTGTGCATTTCCTTTTCAGTGTTTTCAATCGTGTTGTTTCATCCGTTGACGGTTGAGCCGCCGGCGGTCAGATCGCCGGACGGAGAATCATGTTTTTGAAGTCGGCGTCGGAGTGGTCGCCCTGCAGGTAGATGGGGCCTTTCGCGTCGACATCGGCGTCGATGGCGCCGCCGGTCACGCCGGTGACCTCGGCGTTTTCGATGATGGTGACGCCGTTGAGGACGACGGTCAGACGGCGCTTGTAGATCGTGACGCTCACGTGCTGCCATTCGCCGGGCGCCTTTTCGGCGGCGGTGATCGGCGTGACGCGGCCGTAGTAGGCGGCCATGTTGTGGCGGTTGACCGGCTTCTTGTAGCTGTCGATCACCTGGCACTCGAAACGCCCGCGCAGATAAACGCCGGAGTTCGACCCCTCTGGCACGCGCACGTCGTATTCAAGGTTGAAGTCGCCGAAGTCGTCGCGCCTGGTGACGAGATTCACCCCGCCGCCCTTCCACTTGCCGTCGGGCTTGCGGCCGAGCGCGTTGGAGAGGACGCCGTCCTTGAACTTCCAGCCGAAGACGCCGCCCTTGCTCATCGCCTTCCAGCCGTCGAGACCGTCCTTGAGCAGATCGACGGGTTCTCCGAACTTCGCGTTCTTCACGTTGGCGAGCTGGCAGACCGGTGCGATGCGCCAGCCGGAGAACGGCTTGTAATCGCCGTTCGCCTTGCCGTCCTTGTCGCAGGGGGCGATCTCGCCCTCGAGTTTGCAGCCTTTGACCTTGCCGCGCATCAACACGCCGTACGGGTGGCGGAACGAGAAGGAGTCCCCCTCGACCTTCACGTCAAGGCACCACTCCGGAGAGCCCCAGCGGTAGAGGACGAAAGCTTTCGGCTCGCCTTCTTCGGTACGGGAGAAAATGAGGCTCGAAGCGTACATCGAATCGTACGGCAGCTTCGCGCCCCAGTTGCCTATCACGGGGTCGATCGACGTCTGGTCGCAGATTTTCGGCGCGCACGGCGTGCAGGGCCGGCCGGGCCGGCAGCAGGTCTCTCCGGCGGTCTGGCATTCGGCGAAGGCCGCCGCGGCGGACACAGCCGCGACTGATGCGAGGATGGCGGATTTTTTCATTTTCATTTGCTCCTTAGATATGCGCTGTATGCGCGGTAGGTTTCATAACAGTCGTTTTTGGAAACGATTTCCCACGGGGCGTGCATGTTCCACATGGGCGTGCCCATGTCGAGAACCTTCATGCCGAATCTAGCCATGTACTGCGAGATGGTTCCGCCGCCGCCCTTCTCCATCTTGCCGAGTTCGGCCATCTGCCACGCGACGCCTTCTTCGGCCATGATGCGCCTGATTTCGGCGATGAATTCGGGCGAGCAGTCGCTGGCACCGCCCTTGGTGGCGCCGCCGGTGTACTTCGAAGCCGCCACCCCCTTGTGGAGACGCGCCTCGTTGCCGGTCGAATCGACGTCTGGAAAGTGCGGATCGGCCGCAGCCGTGACGTCTGCCGAAAGCATCGTCGATTTTTCGAGCGCGCGGCGCACCGCGATGTCTTTCGCGCCGCGCTCCTGAAGCTCGATCATCTCGGCGACGGTGTTCTCGAAGAATGAACTCTGCATCCCGGTCGACCCCATCGACCCGATCTCCTCCTTGTCGCACATCAGAATCGAGGCGGTGACGGACGGCGTTTCGCCGGCGGCGTCGAGAAGCGCCCGGAGCCCGGCGAAGGAGCATACCCGGTCGTCGTGGCCGTAACCGGTTATGAGCGCACGGTCGAGGCCGACGTATCGCGGCATTCCGGCCGGCACCATTTCGAGCTCGGCGCTTAGCAGGTCTTCATCGTCGATCTTGTAAGTCTTCTTCAGGTACGCGACGAGCTTCGAGCGCGGCGATCCGCGGTCGTCCGGTTTCGCGTCGGCGTCGCCGGTCGTCCAGCAGACGGGGTCGAGATCCTCCGCCGGGAAAAACTCGTCGCGCTTTTTCGCGGCCTGGTCTTTGCCGAGATGGGGCAGAATGTCGGATATGACGAAAACCGGATCGTCAGCCCCGTCGCCGACCGCCACCTGCACTTTGGAACCGTCTTTGCGCACGACCGTGCCGTAGAGGGCGAGCGGCAGCGTGAGCCACTGGTATTTCTTGATGCCGCCGTAGACGTGGCAGTCGAAGTAGACGCAACCGCCCTTCTGATAGAGCGGTTTGGGCTTAAGGTCGAGCCGGGGGGCGTCGGTGTGGCCGCCGACGACTTTGAGGCCGGCTTCGGAGATGCGACGGCGGCCGATGACGGCAGCCATGACCGTGCGGTCTTCGCAGCCGCGGAACACTTTATCCCCCGCTTTGAGGGATCTGAAGGAGGAAATCTCCCTGAAACCCTTCGCCTTCAACTGGCGCACGCTTTCGGCGTAACTTCTGCGCTCGGTCTTGGCGATGCCGAGATAGCGAA
This sequence comes from Kiritimatiellia bacterium, assembly GCA_017652705.1. Lineage (GTDB taxonomy): Bacteria > Verrucomicrobiota > Kiritimatiellia > RFP12 > UBA1067 > UBA1067. Next base: position 75,266 of record JAGCAM010000079.1, read on the forward strand.
TATATTCGTCGCAGTATTTGTCTGGCGACATGTACTTCTTTTTCATGAGGTAAAGTATATCAAATTAGCGCTCCGCTGTACACCCGGGCGGCGCTTTCCGGAAATTCCAAATCACCTTACCGTCACTGCCGCCAAGGGCTATTGCCGCGGCAAAAGGCGTGGCGCGACACCGGTGGACAAGGTTTTGAAATCTCCGTTCCATTCAACGATTTCCCGAAGCTTTGCGGAGAGGGACCCGCGGGTGTTTTGTTATTCTGCTGCCGACGGCTTCACCGTTGGCAAACCTGCACTCGACAGTGAAACCGCCGCGCGCGTGCAGGCGAAACTCCCCGCGCCAGTTCTTCGGCACGTCGGGCACCAGCTTAATCTTGCCGCCTTCGTACAGGCGCGGATCGGGCTCCTCCGCGTGGCTCTGGAGCAGCATTTCCTGAATGCCGGTCTGCACCACGCCCGCGCCGTCGAAGTAAGGGCTGTCTCCGACGCGGCAGCCGATATACATCGGCCTCGCCGGCGACCGGCCGCCGCCGTACGGCCACTGGCAAGTCGCCCGCGCGTGCGCGTACACGACGTCGGCCGCGTTGGTGAGGTGCAGCCGCACCGCGTCTATCGCCACCGGGCTCCATCCGTAACCGCCATTCCGCGACTCCGGCAAATGCCAGTAAGTGGCGATCGCCCGCGCTTTCACCACGTCGCCGTCCGGCGCGTCGGCGTGCGCCATCGCGAAAGGAAAAACAAGATACAGCTGGTTGTATTCGCAGTTGGACTTCTGCGCTCCGTTCTCCAGCGAACGGTATGGCTGCCACAGCCGGTCACCAGGCTTGACGCCGTATATGTCGCGCGTCCACGTCGGCTTGTACTTGTAGTCGCCCAGCGTCGGAAACGGCGCGAGTTTTTCAAGATGCGCCCCGGCGTCGGCGGTCAGCTCTTTCGGGAAACCGAGTTCTCCCCCCAGCGCGGCGGTCTGCGACAGGCAGAACCGCGCCGCCGCCAGATCGACGATCGAGTCGTCTTTCTTCCACCAGCTCTCGTTCACGTGGGTGCAGTGTATGTGGTAAAGTCCGTCCTGTTCCTTTTCCAGCAGCGAGAGGTAAAGTTCGGTCTGCTCGCGCAGCCAGGCGGCCAGCGCCGGCAGCATCGACCGGTCGCCGGTGAAGCGCAGGTAGTCGAACATCTGCTGAAGAAGTTCCGTACCGCTTGAATACACGTGCGACGTGAACGACGCGTACCCCTTGCGCCGCCTCTCCGCCGCCTCCGCGCGGTCCGCCGCCGGCACCGCCCGGTACGGACGCTTCCAGTCGGGACGCGACGTCGCCGCGTTGGTGCAGACGAGCGGGCTCATTCCGATCAGCATCGTCTCGTGAAGGAAGAAACCCCCGAGCAGTCCGTCGCGCGCCTTGGGGTCGCCCTTCTTCATTCTCGCGGTCAGTTCAGGCAGGCACGAATCGTAGAATTCCAGCAGGGTTTTTGCGAATTCGGGATGTCCCGCCGCGCACATCGGCCAGATCAGTTCTCGCGTGTTCTGGTACCAGAGGCTCGACCCCCAGCAGCGCATGTCTTCGCAGACGAGGCCTGCGCCGCCGTTGAACTTGGGCGGTATTTCGGAGTAGCCCACGTTGGCCCAGGAGTACATGTTAACATACCAGCAGCGTTCGAGAAACTCCGCGCGCTTGTCGCCTTCGAGCCGTATCCACCCGCGGCTCCAGTAATCGGCCCACCACGCACGGCGGCGGCGCGCGAGTTCGACGCCCGACACCCCGCCGAGCGCGGCGAGCGCCCGGTCGGCGCCGGCATTCGCCGCCGCCTTCGAAAATCCGGTCGCCGACACGATCTCCACGCGGAACTCCCCCGCCGACGCGGCGCCGTAGCGCACCACCGTGGAATACCACCGCCCCGAACCGCGATCGGTCTCGTTCAGACGCCAGAAGTCTCCTTCGACCGGCTCAAACGCGGCGGTCGATTTCTCATCCCCCACCCGCCAGTTGTCGTAAACCACCCTCTTCGGCGCCCTGACCGCGCGGGTGTCTTTCACCTCGACGGTCATCGCGCCGGTCTCGCGGTCGCCGGCCACCGTAAAAAGCACGTCGCCGCCGGGCGCCCCCAGCTCGACGCGCACTTCGCCGTGTTCCATGTCCATAATCTGCCGGAACGTGAAGTTGGTGCCGAGATCGGGCACGACCACGCTCACGTGCCCCGGGGAAAGCGGGCCGAGATACTGGCGGCCCTTGGGCGGAAGCACGAGATAATCGGCCTTGGAGAGGTGGAGTTCCAGCGAATTGACGCCGAACGACACCATGCCGGAAAGGTTGCCGGCGCCGACGGGCATCGCCTGTTCGGGGCGCCCGGTGCGGAACGGCTTGTGCGTCGGCGCGCCGTTCGGAGTGTCGAAAACGACCGGCTTGACCGCAGGCCGCGTGATCGTGCACTCGGCGGGGGCTCCGGCGCAGACGGAAACGGCGGCCGCGCCGGCGGAAACCGCAAGAAAAAACTTTTTCATCGTTGCCCTTTCTGTTTCTGTATGTTGCCCGCCAGCCGGTGACCGGCCGTCAGTCGAACGGGTTGTCGCGGGATACCTGCTTGCCGAAAAAACCGGTCTCGTCATGGTCTTTTATGCCCATGTCCCAGCCGACCTGACGCCAGAAAGTGTGGAACGGCGCGGGCTGCATCCACGGTTCAACGAGCCGCCCGCCGTCGCCCCAGGCGGAGTGCGAGGCGCTCTCCATCATCCGCTGGAATTCGGTTCCGCGGTAATGGTGCCAGACGGTCTGGAGCATGCCGAACATGCCGTGTCGGCGGGCGTAGGCACCTTGCGCGACAATGCCCTTCTCCAGGCGCCACGGGCAGGTCAGCACGTCGAAGCCCTTCGAACGGAAGTATTCGAGCGTCGGGTAGGCGCCGGTTTCGACCTTGCCGCCGGTAGGATCGCAGCCGCCGCCGTCGGTGCCGTAGTACCAGTCGCAGATAACGATGTCTTTCGGCAGTTCGTCGATCATCTTCGCTTCGTCGGCGTCGCCGTTGGCGTAGAACGGGGCCCACCGGCCGCCCTTTTCGAGCAGCATGTCGTGCCACATCATCGCCCGGGCGCCGCGCTTGCGCAGCATGTCGGCCACCTCGGTGATGTGCAGGCGGACGAGTTTGGAATAGGGTTTGACTGCGCGGCAGGTGGGGCAGCTCGGGGGCGCCGCTTCGTCGCAGCCGATGTGGAAGAACGGCGGGTTGCCGAACGCTTCATGGAGTTCCGCCGCCAGATCGCGCAGCGCCAGGCGCGCCGCGGGGTTGGAGAGACACCAGTTCCAGCCGCCGGCCGGTTCGAATATCGGCTGCATGCCGGGGCGGTAGTCGAGCGTGGAATGTTTCGCCGCGCAGCCGCGTTCGAATGACGCGTGCCCGAACATGTTGATCTGCGGAATGAGGGTGAGGCCGAGATCCGACGCTATCGCCGTGAGCCGCCTCGCCTCGGCGACGGTGAGCGGCGCGTCGGGCACGCAGAAGTCGGGGTTGCGGTCGCCCTTGAACACGCCCCAGTTCTCGATCACCGCGAAATTGAATTTGCAGTAGGCCGCCGCGCGTATCTGGTGTTCGATGAGCGTCGCCGACATTTCGGGCATCCAGCAGAAATGCACGCCGCGGAAGGCGAGCGCCGGACGGTCTTCGATTTCAAGCGCCGGCAGCCAGTAGTTTTTCAGACGGAAGCCGGTGGACTCCCGCTCAGCCGCCTGGCGCAGGGTGTGCATCGCGTATTTCACGCCCTTCAGCGTCTTGGCGCTTATCGATATGCGCCCGGGCTCCGCCTTGAGTCGGTACGCTTCGCTTTCGGGGTCGAGCGGCTTGTCCGGGACGAACTCTTCGACGGGCGAGAACTTGACTTCGACGCCGACGCCGAACCAGGCCTTCGCTTTCGCGGCCACCCACTTCGCCGCGGCCGCCGACGGCGCCTCCACTTCGAAAACGGTGGTGTTGAGAATTCTGACCGGCTTGTCGGCGCGGTAAGTCATCCGCTTCGGCTCCGGCACGATCGGGGGCTTGCGGAAGTCGACGGCGGGGACGGCCTGTGGCGGCGGCGGTTCGGGCTCTGGCGCGGCGGCCCGCGCGTCCACTTTCACCGAGAGCGTAGCGCCGAAGCCGGGCTGACCGCCGCCGGCGAAGACGGTCGTCTCGCCGGCGGGCGCGAAGCGTTTACCGTCTTCGCCGTAAACCATGAGCGCCTCCACGGGCAGGTCGATTTCAACCCGGCTGCTGAAACCTTTGCGGATGAACACGCGCTTGAAGCCCTCGAGATGGTGGCGGCGAGCATCGGAACCAGCCGGTCCGCGCACGTAGATCTGCACCACCTCCTCGCCGTCGTACTTGCCGGTGTTGCGGACGTCCACCGACGCCTTCCAGCCGGCCGCCGTGCGCTTGACATCGAGGTTTTCGTAGGCGAAGTCGGTGTAGGAGAGCCCGAAGCCGAACGGCAGCAGGGGTTCTTTCAACGAATAGCGGTAGGTGTGGCCGGCGGTGTGGTAGTCGGTCTGCGGCGGCAGATCGCCGAGCGATTTCGGGTAGGTGATGGGCAGGCGGCCGGCGGGGTTCGCGAGCCCGAAGATGGTGCGGGCGATCGCGGTGCCGCCGCCTTCGCCGGGATAGAACGCCAGCAGCACCGCGTCGGCGAGTTCCATCACCGGGGCGAGATCAAGCGAACTGCCGCCGAAGACGACCGCCACCACCGAACGCCCGAACGACTTGGCGATTTTAAGAAATTCCATCTGCCTGCCCGGCAGCCCGATCGATTTGCGGTCGCCGCCGCCGGCGCCGACCACCGTGGAATCGTCCTCGCCCTCCAGTTCGGCGGTGATGCCCACGCCGACGACGATCACTTCGGTGTTCGCGAAGGCGAAGCCGATCGCCCCGGCCGAAACCGCCGGTCCGCCAACCATGTCGCAACCCTTGACATGGCAGATCTGCATCGCCGGCCCCGCGACTTCGACCATGCCCGACAGCAGCGAACTTGGCCGCCCGGAAAAGCCGTTGTAACTGCCGTAAAGCGCGATTTCGTCGAGCGCGAGCGGTCCGCCGACTCCGATCTGGCGTATCCTGCGGCGGTCGAGCGGCAGCACCCCGTTGTTCTTGACGAGCACGAGCGACTTCTCGGCCGCCTTCACGGCGACGGCACGGTGGGCGGCGTTGGCGACGTCTTTGGCGCCGAGATCAGCCCACGGGCGGTTTTTCTCGAACATCCCCAGCCGCATCCGCGCGGTGAAGAGGTGCACGAGACATTCGTCGAGTTTCTTCTCGGGGTACTTGCCTTCGCGGACCGCGCGCACGAGATTGGTGGCGATGTGCCCGCCGCAGAGGTCCAACCCGCTCGAGTGGGCGGCGACAGCGGTTTCAACGGGCGTCTTCGTGAAGCCGTGCCCGTCCATAACGCCTTCCACCGCCGACATGTCGCTCACGACATGGCCGCCAAAGCCCCATTCGTCGCGCAGTATTCCGTCCAGCAGATACCGCGAAGCGCTGCACGGGGTGCCGTTGACGGCGTTGTAGGCGGTCATCACCGCCTCGACGCGCCCTTCCTTCACCAGCGCCTCGAACGCCGGCAGATAGTATTCGCGCAGTTCACGCTCGGTTATGACGGAATTGAAACCGCGGCGCCCGTGCTCGGGTCCCGAATGAACGCAGTAATGTTTCGCGCACGCGGCGGCTTTGAGGTATTTCGGATCGTCCCCCTGCAGCCCCCGCACGAACGCCGAGCCCATGCGTCCCGCGAGAAAAGGGTCTTCGCCGAAAGTCTCCTGACCCCTCCCCCAGCGCGGATCGCGGAACATGTTCACGGTCGGGCTCCAGAACGTGAGCCCGCAGTACCAGTCGTGGAGACCTCGTTTCTGGAAAAGGTTGTACTTCGCCCGTCCTTCGGTTCCGATGACGTCGCCCACTTCGCGTTCCGTCTCGACGTCGAAGGAGGCGCCTCTGCCGATGCCCTGGGGAAAGACCGTGGCGAGGCCGGCGCGCGCGACGCCGTGCAGAGCCTCGTTCCACCAGTTGTATGAGGGTATGTCGAGGCGCGGCACCGCCACTGCGTCGGAGAGCATCTGCGAGACCTTCTCTTCCAGCGTCATTTTAGCGACGAGTTCCGCGGCGCGCCGGCGGTGTACGGCGTCGTTTTCGGGGGTGATCGCCCCGGTGGTGGCGGAGGCGGCGGCGAGCGCCGCTAACAAGAGTGTCGTCATGTCGGCAGGATCCTTTCCTTTGCGCTGGTTGAAACGGTCAGATGTCGCGGTATTCGGTTACGCCGGCTTCGGCGGCCACCGGCGGGCCGTCGAAGTCGCCTTCGAAGCCGTACGATTCAAGATCGAGGTCGCATCCGTCGCCTGCGGCGATCACCAGAGACGGACAGTTCATCGGCAACAGTTTTTCGGGGATTTTCGCGCCGGCGGCGCCCGGCGCTGAAATTTCGAAAAGTCTGGTTTTGCCGCCGGCGGCGACGAGAAAGACCTCGACCTTCCCGGCGCGGTGCGCGGCGCACTTCAGGCTCACCGAACCGGAAAGAAAACGCCGGCCGGCGAGATAATGGTCGAGCCTTGCGCTGGAGCCGCCGCGCAGCGTCCATCGGCCGCCCGAAAGCGCCAGCGGACCGCTCCAGCGGAGGATGTTGCGGAAGTGGTTCCCCTGCTCGAAAGTTATCGCCGCGCGGTAGCGGTTGCCGTCCGCCGACTCGCCCCGGCCCAGCATGAAGCCGCCGACCGTGTGGTAGACTGGATTCGTCTCCGCCGCGTCGCCGGCGGGCAGTTCGGGCCGGTCAACGGAGGTGATGACGGCGAGCCTGCCGCCGGCGGTCTTCACGCTGTATATCCAGTTGGGCTTCAAGTGCATAAGATTTCTTTCGAATAAAAGGTTTCACCCCTGACGCCCATGGACGAAACCGGCGTGACCGCGAAACGGAAGCCGGCGGACGTCCACGACCGCTTCACCGGGCGCGGCAGTTCGTCGGCGGCGAAAACGCACTCCGCGCGCTTCACCTCGGCGGACGGCGGCAGGTGCGCGCTCGGGCAGAGCGCGCGTTTAACCTTGAAGATTTTCTCGACGTTGTTGTACCTCGCGATCACGGCGACCTCGAAGTCGAACGCGCGGGCGTCGCCCTTCGGCGACGGCACCGGAAAACTCACCGTCACGTGCCTGACGCCGCCGTCGCAGCCGTGCGCCGCGGCGCCTTCGCTCACCGCAACCTCGTCCGCCCCCGGTCTGACGGCGTACGCCGGCGCCCCGACCGAAGCGGCGTGACGCGCGGGCACGTACGGCGAACCGGCGCCGGCGGGCACCGTGAACACCCAGGGTTCGCCGAGCGGCAGACCGCGCGAGAAATCGCGGCGGTCGACGCGCACGACGTCGTCGTAGACGGTGACGATCATCCCCTGCCTCACGTCGGCCGCCGACGCCTGCGGCATGTGCGGCCGTTCACCGGGAAAGGCCCTTGAATTTTCGCGGCCGCCGTAGGAGGCCGCGACCCTCGCCGACAGCGACGCGGTGCCGACAGAGGTGAATTCGCCCTGCCAGATCGACCAGTCGCTCGTGAGGGTGAAATGCGAATGACCTGAAAACGCGACCGCGTTGGGAAAAGCCGAAAGCGCGCGTTTGGAACGGCCGTCGTCCTCCCCCCACGCCCAGTCGGCGTAGACGGTGCCCCGCGGATGGCAGTGCTGCACGTAGAAAAAAGGTCTCGCCGGATCGAGCGTCGGCGCGGCGCGGCGCATGTACTCTTCAACGCCGTCCACGCCGTTCTGCGTGCACCAGTGCGCCCCGATGAAATCGTAGCCCCTTATGTTTTTGCGGTAAATCGGCTCGAACTTCTCGCCGAAGCACTGTTCCCACGCTCCGGCGACGCCGCCCGGTCTGAGCGCCATCGAGTCTTCGGCGATCCTGGCCTGGTCACCGCAGTAGTACCCGCGCCAGGCGGAGTTCTTCATCGGCTCGCCGTCGTGGTCGTGGTTGCCGGTCACGAACATCCGCTCGACGCGGCGGCCGTCTTTGCCGCGCCCGCCGGGGAAAACCCGGTCCCAGCAGTCCGCCACGAACTTCAGTTCCCTGACGCTGCCAGTGTCGGCGAGATCGCCGGCGATCACCACCGCGTCGACCCCGGCGGCGCGGAACTTGACGAGCGCGTTTTCGAAATCGTCGCAGAACGCCCGGTACTGGCAGTGGATGTCGCTCGCCACGCCGAACTTGAGCCGCGGCTCGCGCGACGCGAAAACCTCCGCCGCGCTCCGGCACCCGGCAATCAGGGCGAAAGCCCCCGCCGTGCCGAGAAAACCGCGCCGGCTCAACGCCGCCGGACGTTCCGGACGCGCCGCGGTCATCTGCCGATGACCTTGAGCACTTCCCTGGCGAAGGCGACGCCGACCTGCTTCATGCCCCAGTCGGCGAGGTGCAACCCGTCGACCGTGTAGTCCCAGTCGAGATCGTACTCTTTGCCGCCGCAGCCGAGCGAAAGCTTCGCCCACTTCGCGGGATCCTCCTTCTTGAGGCGCACGACGATGTCGGACATCGCCTTCCAGGTCTTGTCGTGGTTGTCGCTGTGGCGCCAGAGGTTGTCGGTAACCATGACCGGCGTCTCCGGGCGCTTCGAATTGAGATAGCGCAGGAACTTTTCAAACCGCTCCTCGACGTATTTGGGGTTCATGTTCGAGATGTTGTCAAGCACGTAAACCGCCGCGTCGATGCGCGCGAGCACGTAAGCGAGCTCGATCTCCATGCAGCCCGAGCCCGAAAAACCGTAGTTGACCACTTCGAAGTTGCCTTCGCGCCCCGCCACCGACGGCCACGACATGCCCGGTCGCGACGAGCAGCCGCCCTGGGTGATGGACGTGCCGTAAAACACCACCGGCTTCGCCGACGGCTTGGCGACCGGCGTTATCTTCGACCCCGGCGCCACCCCGAACTCGATAGACTGCAGCGAGTTGTACGACGGCAGATAGACGAGCGTCTCCGCCTCCGGCGTCACCGGTATCTCCCAGCTGTTGTTGTTCTCGAGCGTCTGGTTGTCGGGGAATCTCGGCGCAAGATAGCGCCATGCGCCGGCCACCTTCTGGTAGACGTCGACCCCGCAAGAACCGGTCGCCGGCATGTGCGGGGAGCTTCTCGGCGTGTGCCCGAGCAGATACTTCACCCGCAGCCGCGGCGAATCGGTCCTGAACCTGAAAGCCATCCCCGACGGGTGGAACTGCAGCCCCCAGTTCGAACGGGAGTATTTGTTCGACCACGCGACCGGCAGCCGCGAATACGGCGTCGTCAGCTCCGCCACTGGGAAGGCCCTCCCCTCGATCGGCAGCGAAAGCCCGTCCGTCCACTCCACCGGATTCGCCGCGCAGAATTTCTTCGCGCTTTCGATACGCTCGGCGAGCAGCTCCTTCGACGACTTGTTGGAAGTCGCGTTCTGCACCATGTAGATGCACACGGTGCCGTTTTTCCAGTCGGCGATACCTTTGGTGTTCCACGCCCCGCCGTGTTCGATAAGGCCTTTTTCCGGATCGACCCCCATTCCGAAACTGTAATTCTCCTTGAGCGCGTCCGGTGTCTGCTTGCGGTACCACTCGCGCATCGACTTCTCCGAAATCACGCGGCTGTGCACGCCGTAGCCGCGGTTGGCCAGCATGCGGAAGAATTTGTACATGTCGTTCGCCGTCGAGAACAGGCCGCCGCCCGCTTCGGCGAAGCGCGAATGCCGGTCGAGCGGCCACTGCAGCTGCACGTTCTCGGCCTCGACCGGTTCCGCGCCGTCCTTCAGCGCGTATCCTTTGGCGAGCCGGGCGAGCTGGTCTTCGTCGGGCCAGAACGTCGTGTCTTTCATCTCCAGCGGGTTGAGAATCCGCTTCTGCAGCCGCTCCTCCCACGGCATGCCGGTCACCGCCTCGACGACGGCCGCCGCCACGTCGATGCCCCAGTTGGAGTAGCGGTAGCCGGTTCCGGGATCCGTCCAGAGATACGATTTCGCCCCCATCTGCGCAAGCAGCCGCACGGGGCGCGAATCAATGGGGAACCCCGGCGCGAACTCCAGACCCGAGGTGTGCGACAGCACGTGTCTGATCGTCATCGCCGTCTTCGCAGGGCGCACCGCGCCGTCCTTGCCCTTCACCTTGAGTTGGGCGAACTCCGGCAGGTGTTTCGCTACCGGATCGTCCAGCGACACGAGACCGTCGTCGACGAGCGTCAGCACCGTCGCCGCGGCGAACCCCTTCGTGTTGGACGCGATCCAGCAGACCGTGTCCTCGGTGAACGGCACCTTGCGCATCTTGTCGGCGTAGCCGAACTTCTCCACCTTGCGCCGCCCGTTGGCGTTGCCGTATATGGCGGCCCCGCCGACCGGACCGTCCGCCGGCTTGCTTTCCTCCGCCGCGGTCAGCGCTGCCGCGCACGCCGCGCACGCAGCCGCAGCAATAATTTTTACGGTCATGGTTACTTCGCTTTCCTTTTTGCTTGAAATCAGGTCATTCGCCGACCACGCCGCTCCACACGGCCTGCTTGAACTGCTGGTCGGCCTCGCGATCGAAGACGATCAGCGACACTGGTGTGTCGCCGGACGGTTTCTCGCACGGGAACGACAGCCGGTAGATCGTGCGCACGCCCTCGCGGCGCACGTCGTACTCCACGCCGTCCTTTTCCTTCGCGCGGAGTTTCGGCCCCTCCTGCGAAAGCGCGATGGCGTAGCGTTTTTTGCCGAAAGTCACGGACAGAGAATCGTCGTATTCGAGCCCGACGTCGATGAAGGTGTTCACGTGATTCTGATCGAGCGCCGTCGCGTCGACGGTCATTCTGCCGTCCTTCCACACCGCCGAGGCCGTCGCCGAGCAGTCGGCCGGGCCGAGAGAGCGCGCCACTTCGCCGGGCAGTTCGAGCTGCAGTTTGAAATCGGCGGCGAGCGAACCGTCCGACCCGCGGCGCCATCTGGCGTGGCGGCCGTAGGTGAAGTTCACCTGCTGCACGAGCGGCGTGCACAGCCCGTCGGTGCGGTAATGTTTGATTTTGACCGAACGCGGGCCCGCGTCGGGCGGCAGCTTCCACGCCACGCGGCACACCGCGGACGTGCGCGGCGGCAGCACCGTCACGAACGCCTCCGGCGTGAACCCCTCCGGCATCACCGCCTCGACGCGGCGTTCGCGGTCGGAGCAGTTGAAGAACGACAGATCTTCTTCACCCCTGAACCACCCGTCTGCGCCGGCCTTCAGCGGCTGCGTCCAGCCCCAGCCGTCCGTCGCTTCCTTTTTGCCGAATTTAACGGTGACGTTCTCCTGCCCGTCGCGCCAGCGCTCGAACGGCCCCGTCCAGGGCGTGATTTCGATGCGGTGCCATTCGGCGTGCGAGACGAGCGGAATCGCAGCCAAGGCGGCGGCGAGTTCCTTCTCGGCCGCCGCGGTTTTCTCCGCGTCCTTTTTTTTCGCGCCAGTCAGCGAAATCACCCTGCGCTGCGCCACCTGCTTGCGGCCGACGGCGTCGGATAGGGCGCACGCGCGTTCGAAGTCGGGAGAATCGCAGAACTCGCCGAGGTTCACCCCTTCGGCGAAATCCTCGGCCGCGAAAACCGCGTACCGGCGGCCGTCGATATTGAGCGAATACGCCCCGGCGGCGAGCCCGGTGACCGTCAGGATGTCGCGGTTCAGCCGGTCGGCGATCTCATAGCGCCCGTACATCATGCGGTCGGCCCACGCCTGCCGCTCCGCCGCCTGCCAGTTCACCGCCGGAAACGGCAGATGCTTCAACCGCCGCGCGAACGACAGCCCGCCGGCGGCTGCGCGGACGTCCTTGATCTCCACGTCGCGGCTTTCCCTCACCGCGGCGCTCGCCGCGTCGATCGTCGCCGCTGCGAGATGCGGTTCGGCGCCCAGCCCTTCGAGAAACGCCACCGCCAGCAGAAAATGCCCGCCCTGCGGCCCGTAATGCACCCCGTCGAGCGTGAACAGGTTCATGCCGATCGAGAATGTCTCGGAGATTCCGTAGTTGCGGTAGTACGCGCCGTTGATGTCGATGAACCCGACGCCGAGACGGCGGGCGAGGTCGCGCTCCCGCCGCGACGCGTAGCGGAGTATCACCGACTTCTCCGCGGCGCCGCGCACCATGCGCGTCTCGTAAGGTTCCGGTGAACAGAGTATCAGTCTGGCGTTCGGCAGATTCGTGCGCGTCTCGGTCACGATCGCGGTGAGATTGGTGAGAAACCGGCCGACCGCTCGCGAGAACCCCCTGCCGTTGCTGTGCACGACGTCGTTCATGCCCATGTTGAAGGTGATGACGGTTGGCTTCCGGGCCAGGCATTCGGCGCGGTACCTGCGCATGTTGCCGGCGGTGTCGCCCACCACGCCGAGATTCCACGCCTCGCCCTTCCAGTCGGGGAAACGCGTGCGGACGTACGTCTCGACGTAGCGCGGATACGCCGGGATGCTCACCCCTGCGGTGATCGAGTCGCCGTAGATGACGAGCCGGTCTTCGTTGCCGATGGTGAAGCCCCCGGCCGTCGCCTGAAGCGCGGCGCCGAGACAGGCGGCCACCGCCGCCTTCACCGCCGCGCCTTTCATTGCGGTTTCACGCTGTTTCATGATTCCCACCCTTTCCCGTCCTGCCGGCGCCGGCACCGCGGCGGCGCGATTCACCCCACTTTGAAGAATATGTTCTTCCTGTACAGCCAGTAAAGCACAAGCCACAGACCGAAGAAATACACCACCCCCCAGATGAACACGCCCCAGGGTTCGCCAAGCCACCCGCAGAGACCGCGGCCGGGAACGTCCTTGCCGCCGACGGTGCCGATGAAAAAGCCGATCGGCCCCTTCGGATCCCACGTGCGGAAAACGTTCTGGAAGAAATAAACGGTGATCGAGTTCATGCCTATCACGCGGAAGAAGAAACTCCACTTCTGCCAGCCCCGCACGTCGATTATCCAGTAGAATAGCGCGAACATGGCGAGTGAATACGCGCCGACGCAGTAGACAAACGACGACGACCATATCGCCTTGATGACCGGCGTTCCCGCCGCGATCATGCCGAACCCGGCCGCCATCAGCGCCGCCGCCGCCGCCCACATCGCCGCGCACTGGCGGCCGCCGGACATCCTGCCTCGGGTCTTCATCACGAACTCGCCCGCGAACATGCCGATCATCGCCGTCAGCACGCCGCCGATGTGGCTGAGCATCCCCTCGGGCTCGATCTTCCAGTTGGTGCGCAGAAAGCCCGGCAGGTGGTGGTCGACCCACACAACGATGTTATGCTGCGCGTTGTCATACGCCATGTAATCGATGCCCGCCGGCGCGCCGGGCGCCCCCACGCACTGCACGAACAGCCACCAGAAGAGCGAAACCGCGGCGAAAACGACCGCGCGCACCTTCCAGCTTTTAACCGCCATGAATATGAACCCCGCGAACATCCAGCCCATGCCGATGCGCTGCAGAACGCTCGCGAAGCGGAAGTGTTCGCAGCCCGAAGTCAGACACCCGTTGTAGACTATGCCAAGCAGCAGCAGCAGCACGCCGCGCTTCAGCGTCCGCAGATAGATTTTCCATTCCGCCATCCCCTTCTCGCGGCTCTTCGCCAGCGAAAACGGAAACGCCACCCCGGCGATGAACAGAAACGTCGGAAACACCGAGTCGATGAAGTGGAATCCGTCCCACCTGACGTGGTGGAACTGCTGCAGCAGCCCCGAAACCTCATCCCTCACCCCGAAAAGATGGGCGATGCCGACGCACAACGGGAAAAACCCCATTATGAACATCATGTCAAAGCCGCGGAATGCGTCGAGAGACGCCAGTCTTCTGCCGGATACGGCGGTGTTTTGCACTTCCATTTTCGTATTTCCTTGAATCAGATGTTGAGTGAAGTCTTCGACCATGGTTCCCTGCCGGCGAGCAGCGACGGGGTGGTCATTTCAGGCGGAACGGGCAGACCCAGCAGCTGCAGCGCGGTCGGCGCGACGGCCGAAAGTTTCGCGAGCGGCGTCAGCCGCACCCCGGCCGCGTCGTTCGCCACGTAGAAGCAGTCCACGAGATTCAGCGTGTGCGAAGTCTTCGTCAGCCCCGACTTGTAGTCCACCATCTGCTCCGCGTTGCCGTGATCGGCGAACACAAGAACGTGGGCGTCAAGCTCCATGAGCCGCGGCAGAACGCGGCCGATGCACTCGTCGGTCACCTCCACCGCCTTCGTCGCCGCCTTCTGGTCGCCGGTGTGGCCGACCATGTCGCAGTTGGCGTAGTTCACCACGATGACCCCGTACGGATTGTCTTCTATCCGCTTCAGCAGCTCGTCCGTAACGTTGTACGCGTCCATCTCCGGATGCGACGTGAAAGTCGCCGGGTCGAACCTGCTCTTGACCTCCACCTGGTCCTCCCCCGGCGAGGGCGTCGTCGATTTGCCGTTGAAGAAGCTGGTGACGTGGCGGAATTTCTGCGTCTCGGCGATGCGCAGCTGCCTGATGCCCGCCTTCGAGACCACCTCGCCGAGCAGGTTGTCCATGCCGCCGCCCGCGCCCATCGCGCCGAGCAGATAGTCGCCGAACTCGTCCCAGTAGCGCGTGAATCCGAGAAACGTCACTTTCGGGCGGGCGCTGCGTTCGCCGGGGTAGTCGTCGAGCACGAACGCCTGGGTGAGCTGTATCGCGCGGTCCTGGCGGTAATTGGTGTGCATGATCACGTCGCCGTCTTTCACCCCTGAATACGTGCCGATCACGTAGCAGGGTATGTATTCGTCGGTCATCGGCGTGCCGTCCGGCGTCAGACCCTTCTCGTACTCCGCCCGCACGCACTCCTCGACCGTCGCCGCCCTTTTGCCCTTGCACGACACGATGCAGTCGTACGCTTCGCTGGTGAGCCGCCAGTTTTTCACGCGGTCCATGCCGTAGTAGCGCCCCATCACGGTGCCGACGGCCGCGTTGCCGACAGACGATAGTTCCTGCTTGAGCCGCGCCACGTATTCAAGCGTCGACCGCGGCGGCGTGTCGCGGCCGTCGAGAAACGGGTGCACCACGATGCGCCCTTCCGGAAACTCCGCCCGCGCGCGGCGCATCAGCTTGAACAGATGCTCCTGGTGCGCGTGCACCCCTTCGTCCTACAGCAGCCCGAAGAAGTGGAACTGCGAACCGTGCGCTTTCCAGTCAGCCACGAGCTTTTTCCATTTGCCGCTCTCGAAAAGCTCACCCGAACTGAGCCCGTCGTCGATGCGCTTCAATTCCTGCACGACGATGCGCCCCGCCCCCATGTTCAGATGGCCGACCTCCGACGAACCCTGGTAACCGTCTGGCAGCCCCACCGCCTCGCCGCAGCAGTCCAGAAGACAGTGCGGATACCTCGCCCTCAAACCGTCTATCACCGGCGTTCCGGCCCCGAACACCGAATTGCCTTCGGCCCGCGGATTGACCCCCCAGCCGTCGCGTATGATGAACACCACCGGTCTTTTTTTCATTTTCTTCTCCTCCTTAATTTTTATAAGTGTAGCATACTCTATTTACTTACGCCGCCGCGTCCGGCCGGCGTAACTCCCGTTCGAGGAACTTCACCCATTCGACGGGCATCGCCGCCGCGCCTTCCCCGGCCGAAATTTCAAGCCGCATCGGCCGCCGGAAAGCCTCTCCGGCGCCGTCCGCCGCCGCCAGCTTGACGTCGAATGAAAGATACCTCTCGCCGTCGCAGTACAGCACCACCTCCCCGGCGTCGCGCTCCGCGGCGTAGACATGGCTGCCTGCGGCGAAGTTCTTCTTCTCCAGCCGCAGACCGAAACTCCTCCACGCGCCGGAAGCGTCGCGCCACCTCGCCGCGCCGCGCAGCTGCCGCCGGTCGCCGGCGGCGAATTCCATGACGTCTATCGCCGCGCCGTCGTTCGCGAGCCTGACCAGCGGCCGCGTTGCGCCGTCCGGCGCCTTCGCCTTCACTTCCACCAGCCCGAAGCCGAAATCGCGGTCGGCACGGTAACCGCCGGCGCCGACCGACCCGCCGGCTGGTTTCCCGGACCAGACCTCTTTCCATTTGCGCCCGCGGTAAGGCGAACAAGTCGCCGGGCCGCAGTCCGCGTATTTCCCGTATCCGCTTATTTCCCACCCGCGCTTTGCGATCTCCACGTCGGTCATCGCGATCTTCTTCAGGCGGCCGCCTGAAATCTCCAGCTCCGGCGCGTTCTTGCAGGCGAGACCGCAGTCGAGCTCCACGTCGCGGAACAGCACCCTTCCGCAGCGCGACGCGTCCGCCCAGCACACCCT
The DNA here is from genome assembly GCA_017652705.1 of Kiritimatiellia bacterium. Classification (GTDB taxonomy): domain Bacteria; phylum Verrucomicrobiota; class Kiritimatiellia; order RFP12; family UBA1067; genus UBA1067. The sequence continues at coordinate 91,458 of JAGCAM010000079.1, forward strand.
CCCAGGCAGCAGCGACCTGCCGGTTATGCCCGAAAACGCGATGTTCCCGGCCGAAGTCTCCTTCGCGTATATCGAATGCATGTAAAGGAACATCCCGCAGTCGACCGTGCAGTTTTCGAAACGGATGTCCGAGAAGTCGCATCCGCGCGAACTCGCGCTCCACGAAGAAACGATGTTGAAGGCGATGCGCGTGTCGTGTATCGCCAGGTTCGAGAACACCGCGTCGTGCACCAGCCCGCTGCCGACGCGCACCGCGTTGCAGTCCGACGAAATGCGGCAGTTGCTCACCGTGATGAATCCGCAGTCGCGGTTGCGCATCGGCCCCCGCGGCGACGCGCGCAGCGTGATGCCGTCGTCGGCCGTGTCGATGTCGCAGTCCGATATCGACACCCACCGGCAGCAGTCCACGTCGAAACCGTCGCCGTTCTGCGTGTGGAACGTTCCCCGCCGGTGACGGTTGTTGTGCACCCGGCAGCCCCTCACCGTAACCCGGTCGCAACCGTGAAAAAGACAGCTCCATTGCGTGGAGTTCGCGATTTCCAGATCCGTCACCCGCACGTCTTCGCACTGCGCGAACCACAGCATCTGGCTCGGCCGCCACGGTATCGACGTCTGATCGTACACTCTGCCGTCCCGCGAAAGCAGAAAGGCCCTGGCGTTGCCGTCGATTCCGCCCGGCCCACGCACCGTCACGTTCCTGCGCTCGTAGCACACGACGAGATGCGAACCGAAACTCGATTCCGCCGTCCACGTCGGATAGTTCAACGGGTACGCGTAAGGGTCGGAGTAGTCGAGCGGATTGTCGCTGCCGACGATCACCGCGCCAGGCCCGAGGTGGAAGTCGATGTTGTCCTTGAGGTAGATGGACCCCGAAACGTAGCGGCCGGCGCCGAGATACACCTCTCCGCCGCCGGTCTTCTCCGCCGCGTCGATCGCCGCCTGTATCGCCGCGGTGTCCTTGGTCGAACCGTCTCCCTTCGCACCGTAGTCCGCAACGTCGAACACCCTTCCATCCTCCGCCGCCGCAGGCGCCGCAGCAAACACCGCCGCCAGAACCGCCGTCTCCAGCCTCATCTTGCCGCTTCTTTTTCCCAAGTCTTGCCTTGCCGCGCCTTCAATCGCCGGCCGCGAACGCGCATCTGAAAGAGACCTTCACCCAGTCGCGCGCCGACGGCGGACACAGGTAGCGGAACGATATCCGCGAAAACGTTTCGGCATGGGCGCTGTCGCCGCCCTTGAGCACCTTGTTGCGCCCCGTCGCCGGACCGGTCGGGTTCTTCGCCGGCGCGTCGAGCCAGTATTCAGAAGAATACCAGTCGCGCACCCACTCGAAACAGTTGCCCGCCATGTCGAGCACTCCGTACGGGCTCGCGCCAGACGGCACGGACCCGACCGGCAGCATTCCGTCGCGGAAGCGCTCAAGCGTCATTTCCCAGCCGACAGCCTTCGTTCCGTCCCATTCGTCGCCCCACGGGTACTCGCGGTCGTCCTTGTCGCCGCGCGCCGCCTTGACCCACTGCGCCTCTGTCGGCAGGTTCATTCCCGCCCACTTCGCATAGCGTTCGGCTTCGTTCCACGAGAGACAGACCGCGTAGTCGTCTTCCGTGGCGCCGCGCTCCTTCATCTCGAGCATGTTGCGCTGGCACCATGTCGACTTGAGTTTCTGGCCCGTCGCCTCGCAGAATTTCTTGTACATGCCGAGCGTCACCGGCTTCTTGTATATCCAGTATTCGCCAAGCTCTATCTTGCGCTGCGGCCACTCGTCGCGGCAGCCGCGGCCCGCGGGAGTGCCCATCAGAAAAGCGCCCTTGGGAATGCGCACCATCTCGGCCCCGTCGATTTCGTTAATGGCGTGGTTCGCGTCGATCTTGCGTATTTTCTGCACGGGCTTTCCGCCGCCCTTCCGGCGGCGCGAGGCGACTTCGCGCGGCTTTCCGGCAGCCGTGACGGTGAACGACGGCAGTTCGAGGTCGATTTCGCCCTTGCCAACCGCGGACAGATGGGCCGTGAAATTGACGTCGATGCAGCCGTTTTGAGGATCGGGCCTGAGGCCGACGGCCTTCCAGCCCTTGGCCACGGTCGAGATCGTGACAGTCACGCCGTCGCCGCGCGCGAAAGTGACGGCAAGCGGCGCGTCGTTCGTCGGAAGACTGACCGACATGTCGCTGCCTACGGGGATCTCCTCCGCCTGGTCGTAAAGAGGATTCTGGCAGTCTGCGTCGAGCAGATCGGCCCCGCGCTTCGCCGACACCGCCACGCCGGAGCCCGTCTCGAGCCCGGCGAGCGAAACCGCCTTCGAAATGCCCTGGCCCTTCACGCCGACCGCCGCCGCCTCGATGTCCGCGAGCTTGAGGCAGAACGTCGCCGAGAAGACTGCGCGGGAAGACATCCCGGGCGAAATGCCGCATTTCTTGTAGTCGCCCTGGTGGTAGCCGCGCGAGATGACGTAGCCGTCCTTGCCGGCGCTCTCCTTGCGCCAGAACCAGAACTTGCCGTAGCCGCAGCGGTACATCGCCAGGTTGATGTAGGCCTTCATCGAGAAGCCGTCCGGCCCGCCGCCGTCCTCGGGCAGCCATGTGACTATGTTGCCGGGGAACGTCTCGCGATAGCCCGAGACGCCGTTATGCTGGGCGAAGAGCTCGACGCCGTCCTTCTTCAGCGAATGGACAGCCCCCTTCAGCCACGGCACGCTCAGCGCTTCGTAGCCGCCGCCCGCGACCGTATGGGCCTCGCCGCCCGCCTCGCGCACGGCCGCGCCGAGGCGCTCCTCCTTCGTCTGCGGCCAACGGCCGAACTTGATGCAGAAGTCGGCGAAATTCTGCAGCGACTTAAGATACTTGGGGTCGTCTCCGTGCATCACCCACTTCCGGCCGCTCGCGGGATCGGTGACGACCTTCAGGGGCTCGGACCTGCCGGAGGCCAGCAGGATCTGGTCAAGATGCAGGGCGCGCGCCCTGAGGACGCGCTCCACGTGCCGCGCGTCGCCCTCGGCCTTCGCCGCCGCGAGCGCGTTTTCGAAAAAGGCGTCCATCTTCTCGACGTCCTGCCGGCGCCAGAGCTTTTCGCAGAGGATGTTGATGAAGCTCGGCCAGCGCACGCAGCTGACGGGATAGTTCGCCTCGCGGCGCACCTGATCGACATAGAGGAGATAGTCCCAGAGGTGCCGCGCGGCCGGTGCGCCGAAGCGCTTGTCGAACGCATCCCTCAGGAGCGCGCGGTAGTCCACGTCGGGGTTCCACAGCATGCGGTAGCATATCCAACCCTTGAACCAGCCGGGATCGCCCGACGGCAGGCTGCTGAACTGCGCGCAGCCGACGCCGCAGTCGCGCCAGTAGCGGTAGTTCTCGCAAAGGGGAAACGTGTTCGGCCACTCCGAATATTCGCTGTTGCCGGGGTCGGGGCCGTTCCAGTGGTAGATCGAGGTCCGCCCGTCGAGGTACTTCGTCCACTCCTTGATGCCGTCGCGGTAGTGCCTGTTCGACGGCGACTCGCAGATGCCGTTGAGCTGGTCGCCGCTCTGGTTCTGCGACAGCGAGCTCGAGACGACGCACACCCAGAACTTCGGGTTCGGCTTGAGCGTCTTCGGCGGATAGAGCGTGTTGAAGTAGCCGTAGGTGATGAGCGAAAGGTCTGGATGGGTCTTCTGCGCCTCCTCGAGAGCCCTGTTGAGAAGCAGGAAGAGCGGCGCCGACTCGGTGCCCTCGGACTCGATCAGCGCCTTGCACTTCTCGCAGCAGCAGTTGCGGTAGTTGCCGTCCATCTGCGCTACGGTAAGGCACCGTTCGCCTTCCGGCTTGGCGCCAAGCTTCTTCTTGTCGTATTCGTCCGCCAGCCTCCGGCCGAGATCCTTCGCGCCCTCCTCGCTTGTGCCGCAGAGCGACCATGTGCAGCGCTTGCCGTCCGGCTCGAGCGCGAGATACTCGGGGTGCTCCTTCAGGTTGACTTTCGCATTCGCCCAGGTGGCGATGGAGTGCCCAGCGAGCCGCCAGTTGAACGGCTCGCCCCCCGCCCGCAGCTTGTAGGCGAAAATGTCGTTCGCCCGAAAGCCCCACACCGCGCCGCGCACGGGGAACGCCGGCTTCTGCGCGTCCTCGAACGGCGCGAGCGCCAGCTCGCGACACTGCGGAACGTACTCGTCGTCGCGAGTGAAGAACCTGCAGTCGAGATGTTCCTCGAGAAAGCCGAAGACGCCGTAGTAGATCGCCCGCTCGGTGGGGCCGGTTATCGTAAGCAGCCCCGGCTTCGCCGCGATGCGGTAGCTCTGCATCTCGATGTACTTGTTGCCGTCCGAAAGCGCCTTGCCGGCCGCAAGGACGATCTTGCCCTGTCCCTTGGCGACCTCGGTGTCGTTGGAGACGACAGGCACCACGGCTCCGACAATCCTGCCGATGTACTTGGCGAGTTCCCTCGCCTGCCCGTCGTGACCGTTCGACACGATCGCACACTTGACGCTTCCGCCGGAAGCGACGACGAACCGGCCGTCTCCCGAACCGCTGCCTATCACAGACGCCCCGCAGACAAGAACCGCGGCGACGATTATTTGCTTCATTCTGTTCATTTCTCTCCTTTTTTTGGAAAAATCCTGCTTGTGGAAAATCCTACTTTACGTATATCAACAGGCCCTGTTTGGGATCGATGACGCCCCAGTATATGGTGCCGGGTTCGGCCGGCGTCTGACCATCAATGCGGCACGTGCCGCCCTCGACGTTTATCGAGATGTTTGTCGTTCCGAACTGCTGAGCCCAGATCGCCACGCGCCCGCCGCTACCGGTGCCCTGCTTGCCGGAGGACCCGTCGCCGCGCCCGCCTTTGGCGTTGATCCGCCCTGTCTCCGACGAAAACTTGCGGGCTCTTAGGTATACAGACCCCGCCGAACTCCCGGAAGCCCAGTCAACATTCGCACACTGCCCCTGCACATTGATGCGCCCGTTCACTTTCATCTGCCCGTCCGCATGCACGATCACGACTCCGCCGCCCGCTCTGGCGTTCGTGCCGCCGCCTCCGCTGCCCGGCGTCACGGGATGTTCCCTGCTGCCGTAGGGCGGCTTCAAAGTCGACATTTTGGCAGGCATTGCGCCGCCCTTGCCGCCATGGGAGACGCCTTCGTACGCGTACCCGGGGCCGGTCTGCTTGCTGTAGCCCTTCATGCAGCCCTCGATCACGGCATTCGAACATATCTCAAACGACTTGACGTGGAAATACGGCACGGAGCCTCTGGAACCGTGGCAATAGGGATACACCGCAGACTTGTGTTCCATCGTCCATTTCCCGCCGACCTCGACCTGTACGCCATAAGTCTCCACCGAGTTTGTCGCCACGGCCCTTACCACCATCAGTGCTCCGCTTTCGGACGCCGTCTCGTTGGAACTGGTCATCAAAAGGTTGCCGCCGACCGTGAACTTTCCTCCGCGCATGTCGATGCGCCCGCCAGTAAGCGTGCAGTTCCCCGCGACCGTCGTCGTCATGTTCGACAATATGAGTCCTGCGCCTGCGCTGTGCGCAGCGTTCACGGACATCGAACCTGCGACCGAAAGGCGCCTGAACTGCTTGCTCAAGTCGATCCGTCCGTCCAGATTGAACGAACCGGGCACATCTACGCCGTCCGAGGCGTCGGCTGAATGCCATTCGCCCGCGAACCTGCGTCCGGCGCTCGCATACGCGGCATTCGTCAAGAACCGGTTGTCTGGGAAATAAAGCGTTCCCACGCCCCCTAAGTTCTGCGGCCGCATGCCGGAATTGCCCATGTATCCCTCGGCCGTCAACGGCGTATAGTCCGTCGCGTAATGTCCCACCGAACCGGAAGCGTAGAACCCGACGGTACAACCGGAATCGTCATAGGCGCTTTGCGCCGCCGGCGAGTATAGAACGGCTATTCTCCCGCCGGAACCTCCCTGGAACTGGCTGTTTTGGTTGGAAGACCGGGGATAGTCCGTCGAAGAGGCGGAAACGCGTCCCGCACCCTTGACGGCCCGGCAGAAGATGCATACGGAGCCGCCGGATCCGGCGCTGGCTTTCCACGTGACGACAGGCGAGCCGTCTGCCGATATCCGGCCGTCGACCTTGACATCCTCCGTCGCTTCGATGCGGATGGCTCCGCCGCCCGCGTTCTCCCCGTTTGTCGATGCCGTGTTCTGCTGGCCGCAGCCGCCCGTGCCGGGATCGGTCGGCTCCGTCATCGACCCGTAGACGACGGCCGATCCAGGCGCGGAACCTCCGTACGCCCCTCCATTGTATGCCTTGCGGTTGGTGATGTTCTTGAGCCCCGGACCGTTCAATGCCGCGTAGCCGCGCTTGTCGGCGTGGATGGCGCCGCCCTGTTCCACCTCGAGGTTGCGGCACGCGATCCACACGCGGTTGGACATCGCGTTTTCCTTGAACGGACCGATGCAGGTGATGACGCCGCCGTTTTTGACGGATACCGCGTCTGCATTCAGCCGCGTCATCCAGTTCGTGAAAGTCAGCGTGCCGTAGAGCGTCAGAGAGTCAAGCTCCGGTGTAGATTCGCAAAGAAGCACCGACTTGCCCGCCCCGACGGTCAACTCGTCATGCTCTCCCGGCACGCCTGACGGATCCCAGTTCGCCGGATCCGACCAGTTCCTGCCGTCGCCGCCGCCGGACCACGTGCGCGTTACGCATATGAGCGCCGGAAAGTCCGCAAATGCGGACGAAAGACAAAAGACCGCACACATGGCGGCGAGGAAAAACGCACGTGAACCGGCTGTTCTCATCTGTCCTTATCTCCGTTTAAAAACTGAAACAATGCCTGATTTCGTCAGCTTGAATTGTATCACACTTAAGACGCCGAAATCAAGCGGTTCAGTCTCCTTGCGGGGTTATCCGGTTCATGCCCGGTTTGAGCGCCTGCGGGCGCCCCCCGGGAAAGACAATGGAGCCGGCGATTCCATCGGGCACCCGGACATCGGCCGACCAGCTGTCAAGCGACCTTTTCCAAGAGACGCGCAGCAGGCCCTTTGGAGTCGGCACGACGCCCTTCGCCCATGTAAGCGACGCCGCCTTCGGCGGACGTATCTCGAAAGTCCCGTAGCCGGGCGCCACAGGCGCGACGCCAAGCACATGTTCGGTGAACGCGCCCGCAAGAGCCGTGTCGGGATGGCACTCGTCGCCCCAGCCGTCGGTGATCGGCAGCATGCACTCCGTCGCGAGCCGCACGCCGGCCCAGTTCGGATCGTACATGAGCTTCCAGTTCTGGTTCTCGACGAGTTCGAGAGCCTTCTCCGCGTCGCCGTATGCGAACGCCCCGCGAACAGCGAGCGCCTGGAACTTGCCGTGCGGAATGCACCGGCCGTTGTCGCACTTCATCGACCCGAGCGCCGCTTTGGCCTCGTCCGGCGTGAAGAAGCCGAACGCAAGCGCGAGCGCGTTCACCGGACGGTTCACCTCGCGCTTCTCCAGCGAGCCGATCAGCCCTCCGGGGCTCCAGAATCTCGTGCGAAGGACATTTGCGAGCTTCTCCGCCTCCTTGCGCCAGGCCTCCGCCCGCGCCGCCTCTCCGACGGCCTCGGCCAGCTTTGCGCCGTCATGATAGACGCGCCAGAGCATGAGCTGGATGTAGGCGGCGTGGCCCTTGCCCTCTGCGCCGAAGGCCGAACCGCACGTGCCTTTCGCGCGGTTCGGATGCTTGAGGTCCTGCTCGTAGAGGCCGTCTGCGCCGAAGCCGGTCTCGTAGTAGCCCACGAGCCGCACGACCGTCGGGAACAGCCGCCGCACGAGATCGAGGTCGCCGACATGCAGGTAGTGGTCGGCCAGAACAGGCACGATCCACGCCGAAAACTCGTCTGACGGATAATGCCCGAACTCGCCGGCATTTGGCGCGTCCGTGCGCTCGGGGTACGGCGCCGCGTGCACATACCCCTCGGGCGTCTGGTTGCGGGCGAGCATCTCGAGAGAGCCTTTCATGAACGGCTCCGTCGGGGCGAAGGCCGCGTAGACGTTGCGCTGCGCCCACCAGAGGTCGCCGCTCCACACGAGCCTGTCCCTTTTCGCGCCGTCTGAGACGTACGGCGGCGTGCGCGCGTAGTCCCACGCGTCCTCCTCGAGCGGAACGGGCTCTCCCGCGAGAACCACGCAATGGATGACGGGCCACGACTCCTTCTGCAGATCGAAACCGATGCGCTCTCCCTTCTTCACCGGCACGCGGACGGTCTTGAGGACGTTCGTGGAGTCCTGCACGACGAGCGTACGGCGCCCGCCCGCCAGAATCTCGAACGAGCCCTTGGGAAAGTGCGGGTTGCAGTCGAACTCGTAAGTGACGGCCGCCTCGCCGTCCGCCGCTGCGGTCTGCCGGCTCAAACCCTTCCCCGGCGCCTTCTCGAGCCAGCGCGGCAGCAGGCGGCCGCAGACGAACTTCCAGGCGTCGTGGTTCGGAATCGACGCAAGCTCGAGCGTCCTCACGCTCCCCTCCCAGATGGGGTTGAGCCGTGCGTCGGAGCAGACGAAGGAGCCGACGCGCGGCTCCGTCGAATGCGTCTTCGCGTTGACGATCTCGAAGTCCTCGATGGTCACAGAGCCCGTGCCCTCCACCGCAAAGCGCACATAGCGCTCGAGTCCCTGGATGAGCGGCGCTACAAAACGCCCCGTGCGGGAGACGGGATAGAGCTCGTGCCGGTTCAGGTTCGCCGGCAGCACCGGCAGGTCTACCGTCGGCCCGAGGTATCGCACGCTCCCCTCGCGCGTAAAGTCGCCTGTCTCCCGCAGCCCCGCAGGATGCGTCGCATAGCTAAGCCGCAGAGTAGGCTTGCCGTCGAACGCCGTCACCAGAAACGTCGCATATCCGCCCGTAGCCGCCCCTCCGTAGTCCTTCACGTACGCCTCGCCTCCGGCCGACAGCTTCAGCCCGGCGGCCCAGACCGAAGTCGACGCCGCCATCGCCAATAGCAGCGGAAAAGTTCTCTTTGCACCGATTCGCATGGACATCTCATCCCTTCGCTACTTCACGATAAGCGTGAATCCGCTCGGCCATTCGATTTCGTCGCTCCAGTTGCCGGCGTTGGCGGCGCTGGAATTGACTGTGCCCCGCCAGTATTTGTTCGCAGCCTGCGAGGTGACGGCAAATACGGCCGCTGTCGCAAGACAAACGAGAAAACGCATTTTGTAGAGTAGAGACCCACGCCTCGGCGTTGCCGCCGATGCGACTTCCCCCTCGTCAAACCGGACGTGCGGATTTCCCGCATCCGGCTTTCCCCGTAGAGCTGCGTTCGTCATAGTTTGGCTTTTCTCCGCTTTGTCGTCTCCGTTACTGTGTCGCGGGAATCCGGCGCCCACCCGCGGACGCCGACGCACCCCGCCGTCTTTATTCCATATTATACCAAATTCCACCCGCATTGTGGCGACCCCGGCCGATTTTCGACCAGCGCCGTCTTCACCGGTTCACTCCCCGAGGCGGAAGAACAGCGCCGTGTCCTTGCCGGTCCGCGTCGCGCGAGACGACCGAATACGGCGCGTCGGCCGTGATCTTCATCTTGCCGACGCCGGCCGCGGCGAGAGGAACGCGAAGGCGTCCGCCAGCGCCGCGGCCTTTCCGGCGGTTCTCATTTCTCCCCTTTCGCGGCCGCGCTCGCCAAAGCCTCGATCGAGCCGGGCGTGACCGACTCGCCCGCCGCCGAAGTGATGCGGGCGTAATCAGTGTTGGCGCTGGGCATGGCGGTGTTCCCCCACGCCGTCTTGCTTGACAGATCGCCGGAGGAATCGGCGTTGGGGAAAACAATATTTCCATCCACCGTGAGAAGAAGTGGTGCTCGGGGCGGGACTCGAACCCGCAAGGATCTCTCCACATGCACCTCAAG
>JAGCAM010000009.1 GCA_017652705.1 Kiritimatiellia bacterium
ACGCAGGAACGAAGCGCGGTAGCGGCGGAACGACGGAGAATCCGGGCGCTTCGCGAGCTCGTTCCACTTCTTCATCACACGCTCGAAGCGGACGTCGGAGTACAGCGCGGAGATGCGCCGGACGATCTCCGCGTCGCTCAGCGGTTCCGGACGGCCGATGTAGACGAAGACATGGAAGTGGTTCGACATGGCGCTGTATGCCAGGAGCTTCACTCCGGAAAACTCGGCGACGCGCCTGACAAAGTCGACAAGCCGCGTGCGTTCACCCTCGTCAAGGAAGTACGCGCGGTGGGCGACACGGCTGATCAGGTGATAGCACCGATTTGGAAGATTTATCCTGCAACGTCTCATGATGAACAGTATACCATAAACTCCCGCTAGTGAGGTAATTTGCTGCGGTAACAATGTCTGACCCTGTAGCTTCCTGCCGCCGCCCGCCGCCGCGGTCGCCGTCACGTCCTTAAGCCGTTGTCGGCGACGACGGCAAACAGCGGGGCGTAGACCATCATATCGGGTGGCGGCGGCGCTTCAAACCGCAGCTCGCGCCCGGTGACCGGATGGCGGAGGGAAAGCTTCCAGGCGTGCAGCATCTGCCGAGCGGGCGGCGGCGCAAGCGCCTTGTCCAGCGCCGATTTTCCGTACACCGCGTCGCCGATCACCGGACAGGAAAGCCCGGCGAGATGCACCCTGATCTGGTGGGTGCGGCCAGTTTCAATGACGCATTCGACCGCGCTCAAGACCCCCTTTCGCGATGACGCCGCCGGTTTCGCGGCGAGAACGCGGTAGTTGGTGACCGCCGGCTTGCCGTTGCGGGCCACCACCGCCATGCGCTTGCGGTCGGCCGGGTGGCGGCCGATGAGATTTTCAATGCGCCCGGCGTCGAGCGGGGGGCGCCCGTGGCAGATCGCGAGATATGTTTTTTCAACGCCGCGGCGTCCGGAGAAGGCTTTGACGAGACCGTCCATGGCGGGTTGCGATTTCGCGACGACGATGAGACCGCTGGTGTCGCGGTCGAGGCGGTGGACGATGCCCGGGCGGGCGACGCCGCCGATGCCGGACATATCCGGGCAGTGGTGGAGCATGGCGTTCACGAGAGTGCCGTCGAGGTGGCCCGGCGCCGGATGGACGACGAGACCGGGAGGTTTGTCGATGACGGCGATGTCGCCGTCTTCGAACACGATGTCAAGGGGGATGTTCTGCGGCTGCGGCACCGGAGGCACGGGAGGGGGCACTTCGACGGAGATTTCATCGTCGCGGGAGACCTTCATGCCCGCCTTGACGGCGGTGATTCCGTTGACCTTGACGAAGCCGGCTTTGACGAGACCTTCGATGCGCGACCTTGAGAAGTCGGGATGGGATTCGAGAATGAGCAGATCTAGGCGCATGGTGTTATTATACCACACCTCGGCGTGACATGATGAAGGCGGCGAAGATGACGGCGGCGAAACCGGCGAGGGAGAGCGCGTCGGGGATCTGCCCGAAGAAGAGAAAGCCGAGCGCGGCGGTAAAGAGGATGTTGGTGTAGTCGTAGACGGCGACGTCGCGGGGGGCGGCGTAGCCGTAGGCGGTGGTCACGCCGAACTGCCCGATGGCGGCGCCGGCGCCGGCGCCGAGGAGGATGAGCGTCTGGGGCCAGGTCATGGGCACGAAACAGGCGGCGGTGATCGGGGCGGAGACGGCGCAGGAGAATGCGCTGAAAAAGAGAACTATGAAGGCGGGCGGGCAATCGCGGCGGCGGAGCGCGCGCAGGCAGGTGTAAGCGGCGCCGGCGCAGACGCCGCCGAGCAGGGCGGCGGCAAGTGGCAGGGCGTGGACGTCGGCGAAGCCGGGTTTCGCGATCAGCACCATGCCGATGAAGGCGACGGCGAGCGCGGCGATCTGCGAGCGGCCTGCCTTCTCGCCGAGGAAAAGCCAGGCGAAGACGACGGTGAAAAACGGCGCGGTTTTATTGAGGGTCTGAGCTTCGGCGATGGGGATGAGACCGAGGGCGTAGAAATTGGCGAAAATGCCGGCGGTGCCGAGAACGGAGCGCAGCACGAGCAGCGTGGATACGCGCACGGCCGCCGGAGTCCCGCCGCCGCGCCGGAAGGCGGCGGCGGCGACCGCGAACGCGACTATATTGCGGAAGAAACTCTTCTGCACCCCGCCGAGCGGCTCGCCGTAGTCGTCGCAGAGACGCACGAACATCGCCATCATGGCGAAGCCGAACGCGCTGACGATGATCGCGATGACGCCTTTGGTGCGGTCGCTCACCGTGCGCGGCTCAGGCGCGGGCCGCGTTGCGGCGCTCAAGGGTACGGCGGTATTCGGCCGGGTCGAGCGGTTCGCGCGCTACGCCGGTCGCGGCGGCGGCGGCGGCAACCGCGGCGCTCACTTCGACGAACAGCCGGCGGTCGAAGGGTTTGGGTATGATGTAGCCGGGCGAGAACTCGAGCCGTTCGCCGGGGTAGATCGCCCTGACGTCATCCGGCACGGGGAGTCTGGCGAGGCGGGCGAGGGCTTCGGCGGCGGCGACTTTCATCGCTTCATTGACGGTTGTCGCGCGCACGTCGAGGGCACCGCGGAACAGATAGGGAAAGCCCAGCACGTTGTTGATCTGGTTGGGATAGTCCGAACGGCCGGTGACCATGACGTAGTCGCGGCCGGCGAGGGCGGCGGCGACTTCGGCGGGCGGTATTTCGGGGTCGGGATTGGCCATCGCGAAGATCGCGGGGAAGGCGCTCATTTTTTTGACGTCCTCTCCCGTCAGCACGTTCGCCGCGGACACGCCTATGAATACGTCGGCGCCGGGCAGCGCGTCCTTGAGACGGCGGCCGGCGGGGGCGGCGACGGCGTGACGGCGTTTGAATTCGTTGAGGTCGGTGCGGTCGGCCGAAATCACGCCTTTACTGTCGCACATGGTGACGTCGCGGACGCCGGCGGCCTTGCACATTTCGCAGATGCGGATGCCGGCGGCGCCGGCGCCGTTCATGACGATCCGAAGGTCGGCGAGGCGTTTGCCGGCGAGTTCGGCGTAGTTCATGACGCCGGCGAGGGAGATCACGGCGGTGCCCCACTGGTCGTCGTGGAAGACCGGAATGTCCAGCGCCGCGTCGAGACGGTCTTCGATTTCGAAGCAGGCGGGCGCAGCGATATCTTCGAGATTGACGCCGCCGTACTGCGGAGCGATCGCTTCAACCGCGGCGATGACGCGTTCGGGATCGGTGCGGCCGGTGTCGCCGCCGCCGGCGCGGCAGTGCGCGAGCGGCACGGGCCAGGCGTCGACGTCGCCGAACGCCTTGAAAAGAACGGCCTTGCCCTCCATCACCGGTATGGAGGCGGCGGCGCCGAGATCGCCGAGGCCGAGAATGGCGGTTCCGTCGGAGACGACTGCGACGAGATTGCTTTTCGCGGTAACGTCGTACACGCCGGCGGGGTCGGCGGCAATCGCCTTTACGGCGTGCGCGACGCCGGGCGTGTAGGCGAGACAGAGATCGTCTTTGGTTTTCAGCGGCTTGGTCAAACGCACCCCGACTTTGCCGCCGCGGTGGAACGCGAGAACTTCTTGCTTGTCGTAACTGGACATCTTCTTTCTTCTTTTTCCTCTTTGTTGCCGGGTTGCCGGTTGAATGGATATTATATCAAAATTGTCCGGCACGGGGCGTTGATGAACGAGGAAAAATATGATATACTTCACGGCAGTTCGCACGGAGCAGCGGGCGTAGCTCAATGGCAGAGTTCCAGCCTTCCAAGCTGGCCACGAGGGTTCGATTCCCTTCGCCCGCTCCAGGGCCGGTCAGCCAGGGTGGCGTAATGGCAGCCGCGGCAGACTCAAAATCTGCTGTACGAGAGTACGTGCGGGTTCGAGTCCCGCTCCTGGCACCAAGCCGCGAACGAAAAAGAGAATGGAGAGGTGTCCGAGTGGTCGATGGTGCAACCTTGGAAAGGTTGTGTGGGCTTTCAGTCCACCGGGGGTTCGAATCCCCCCCTCTCCGCCATCAGTGCGGTCAGAAGAAAGATTGGGTTTTCTGAATTGAAAGTCAACCGGTCGATACTGCCCCCGGGGCGGATCGGAATCGCCGTCAGCGGCGGTTCCGATTCGGTGGCGCTCGCCTTTCTGCTCACCAAAGGCGGGCGCAAGCGCAACGCCGCGGAAAGATTCGTGGTGCTGCATGTCGACCACGGGCTGCGGCGCGAGTCGAAGGAGGAATACCGGTTCGTCCGCGCACTCGCGGCGCGTCTGGGGGTTCCGTTCAAGGGCACCCGCGCCAAGGTGGTGCGGCGCCGCGGGGAGTCGCTGGAAATGGCGGCGCGCCGCGTACGGCTCGGGTTTTTCGCGAAGTGCATGAAAAACCTGCGGCTCGACGCGATCGCGACAGGTCATCACATGGACGACGTCGCCGAAACGTTTCTCATGAAGCTGCGGCGGATTTCGCTGTGCGGCATACGCGAACGCAGCGAGGTGGGGGATGTGCGGTTCGTGCGTCCGCTGCTGGGGTGCCGCGACGCCGAGCTCAAGGCGTATCTGACGAAATACGGCGAACAGTGGCGTGAGGACGCCTCCAACGACGACACGTCAATCGAGCGCAACCGGGTGCGCCACGAAGTGATACCTTTTCTGGAGAAGACGCTCGACCCGCATATCGTCGAGCATCTGTTCGCGATCAGCGCCCGGCAATGTCGCTGAGGTCGGCGAACGCCGCGAGCCACTCCGAGGGCGGCACGTCCACGGGCAGGACAACGCGTTTGAAAAGGCCTCCGCCGTCGTCGCCGGCTTCGGCGAGCACCTCGTCGCCGCGGTGATCGGCCAGTATGCCGATTCGGCGCGCGAGCAATTCGCCGGTGAACGCGACCCACTCGCCGCCGTCCGTCCAAAGAACTTTGGTGTCGGTGCCGCCGTCGCCGCCGAGACGGTTGTAAAGGCCGAGCACCTGCTCGACCACGCCGCGGCAGGAACCGAAAGGCGTGCCCGCCGGTGCGCATTTTACCGCGACGGAGATGTTGCCGCTGCTCGCAGTGCCGCCGAAAAGCGTGATGTCGAACGTCGATTCGCCGCCGCGCACGAGCGCCGCGTTCGAGGGCGAGACGTCCCAGCCGAGCTGCCCCAGCATTGGTATGGCCAGCCGTTCGACGGTGTCGGAAACGCCGTACACGCCCTTGCCGATTTTCAGCCCCGCGAGCATCTTCATGTATTCGGCGATCCAGCGCGACCCCGGAAAGACCCCCGACTTATCCAGCCTCCCGACGAGGGTGGCATGACTCCGCGATGAATTCTCCGCCGGTTCGCCGGCGCCGGAAAGGTCGCGGAAGCGCAGTTTGATGCCCTTCCAGTATTCGACGTCGCCGGCCCGGTCCACGAGCGACACCGCAGGCAGGTCGCTCGGATTGTCTCCGTTGCCGGAATAGCACACGAAATCGGGGAAACGCCGTATCCAGTACGACACCGGTATGGGCACTCCGAAACGCTCGCACAGTTCGTTGGTCAAAGGGCCGTAAAGCGGTCCACCTGCAAGTTCGCTTCTCAGCCAGGCGAGCGCGGCGGCGGATGCTTCAGGGTGTTCCGCCGCCCAGCGGTCGGCGGCGTCGCGCCGCGCCCGGGGAATCGTTATCGTTTCACCGCAGGCGGCGGCGTCGGCCTCGGGGGCGTCCAGACCGGCGGTGTCGGGCATTTCGCACGCAAAGGACATGCGGTCGGTTTCAGCCTCGATGTCAACCACGGTGACGTCGATTTCGGAACCAAAACGGAAGACCTGGTCGAATCTGTCGCCCCATTTCCAGCCGGCCACGTTGCGGCCGTGCACGAGGCCGAATTCACCTGTGTCGGTTTCAACGAAAAAACCGTATGGCTTGTAGCTCACGACCCTGCCGCGCAGCTTTTTGCCGATGCGCGCGTCTCTGATGGTGCAGGCGGCGACGGAAACCGCATCCCCCCCGTCTTCGGCGCCAATTTTTATGGTAATGCCGTTTTTATCGTCTTCACTCATTTTCCCCTCCGTTTATTTATCATGGTTGCAATGTAATTCCGAAAAAATTCACCCCGAAACTTTGCCGAAGATGCTGCCGTAACGTTTTTTGTTCAAGGCTTCGACGAAAGACGAAATCTTCGTCACGGTCGAACACGGGTCGATCGACGCGTCCATGCAGTCGCCTTCGAGCATCAGCAGCGGCAGACCCATCTCTTCAAGCGAGGCGCGGAGCTGTTTTGTGAAAGGCCGGTCGGCGAGGTTGCAGCGGCCGAAGCCGTGGGTGTAGATGACGAGCCCGTTGAGTTTCGCCTTTTTGGCGACTTTCTTCACGTATTCAATGCGCAGTTTCGGGTCGAGAAAACCGGTGGCCAGCATTTTCTCGGCGAGTGAGCGCAGCGGTTCCGCCGGATCGAAAGGCTTCCATCCGATGAAATTGGCCTCTTCGAAGACGATCGGGGCGTTGCAGCGGTCTTCGATGAAATCAAGGTGTTTCGTGTCGTAGAAAGGCGGCAGATGAAGCCAGCAGAGCCGATGGGTGTCTCCGATCGAATAACGCTTCTCGGCCCATTCTTTTCTGGCCTGCAGTTCTTCGAAATACTGCCGCTGGATGTCGACGAGCGTCTGCGTGCCCCACAACTGCGAAAACATGACGGCGTTGTAGACCGCCTCGCTGCCGCGCACGAGCGGGGGCGACGTCCAGCGCAACTGGTTGCATTTGCGCCCGTACTCGGCGGCCCGTTCGGAAAGTTCGCATGCCTCTGAGAGGCGGCCGCGGTCGAGTTTGCGGCCGAACGCTTTCTCCATAAGCGCTATCGCCCGTTCAAGGCCTTCGGCGATCACTTCGACGGCGCGTGGCGTGCCTTTGTTGATCGGGGTGTGCAGAGAATACATGCGCTCGGGCACGCCGCAGTCGTTTACGAGGTCTTCGAAAATGCGTTCGCCCTGCTGGCACGGCTGGCAGGTTGAAAGCACGAAATCGGGCTTTTCGAGGGGCAGTCCCTCGAGGATGCGCAGAAACGAACAGGTCTGCTGGTCGAAGCCCTTGCTGGCCGCCACGTCCAGCGCCTTTTTCACCTTGCGGGTGTTGCGGCCGAAAAGCGCGGCATACGTTTCGAGCGTGCGGATTCGGCAGCCGAAGGCGTTGAGGATTTCGGCGGGGAAAAACAAATTGCGCCACACGAGGGGCTTGGTCGCGTCGCGGGAGAAGAAATCGTGCTTCGTGGAATGGATGCGCATCACCGCCGACTTCAGTCTGGTCGGCTCGTATTCGACCTTGCCTCTTTCGAGCCCGCCCTTCAAAACGTCGTATTCACGCGCGAGACACGCCGCGCCGAGGGCGCCCATCACGCGGTGGTGCTCGGGGATGACGATGTCTGCGCCGGTAAGTTCGCGCAGATAGTGGGCGACGGCGGCGTTCGACGCAACCCCGCCCTGGAAAAGTATCCGCCGGCCGGGGTGATGCATAAGCAACTGGCCGACGCTGTTCAGTATCGTCCGGGCCTGGGCTTTGCAGGCGCCGGCCAGCAGATCGCCGAGCGGGACGCGGTTCTTGAACTTGTTGATCGAAGTCGCGGACAGCACGGCGCACACGGAACTGAACTCGGTGGTGGAATCGTAATTCACCCTGGCCGCGACTTCTTCGACAGGAACCCCGAGCTTCGCGGCGACGCTGTCGAGATAGCTGCCGGTGCCGGCCGCGCACACGCCGGACATCATCGACGTCCACATGCCCATGCCGGGGTTGTATACCATGCACTTCGAGTCCTGCCCGCCGCAGTCGATGATCGCGTCGACGTCGGGGTAGAAGTGGCGGGCGCCGGCGACGTGGGCCGACACCTCGCTGACCTGCCGGTCGTAGCGGATGAACCGCCCCGTGTCTTCGACGATCTGACTGCCGGTCACGACGGTGGCGGCGATGCCGGCCGGCGACACGCCGCTCGACTGGATGAAATCATCGGTGGTCTTCTTGACCGCGCCCATGCTGCAGCGCCCGCAGCCGCCGCAGCGCCCGGTGCAGGCAAGCCGACCCGAATCCACCGGCTGGGTGCGCTGGTAGACGGAGGCAACCACCGAACCGCCTGACGAAAGCAGCACCGCCTTATAGGTCGTCGACCCGATGTCTATGCCCAAATAATATCTGTCTTTCTGCACTTTTCACATTCAGCCGCCGTTTTTACGGGCGGCAAACCGAACCCCGCGCCTCACCAACTGGCGCGGAATTCATTTTCTTAATATTATACCATATTTTTCAACTGATTTCCCGGCCGCAGCGGGGACAGCGGCGGACTCCCCTCGTGGCGGAGCCGTCCCGCCTCTCATGGCCGATATGTTCGATGAGGCCGGACGATATGATGCCGGTCGGCACCGCCACCGCGGCAAGACCGAGAAACGCTATGATCGCGCCCATAATGCGGCCCATGATCGTCACGGGGTATATGTCGCCGTACCCGACCGTCGTCAGCGTCGCGACCGCCCACCAAAGCCCGGAAAACGCATTGCGGAACACCTCCGGCTGCGCGTCGTGTTCCGCCGCATGGATGAGCAGCGACGATACGAGCATTAGGAGGCCGATGAGGCAGACAGAGCCGACAAGCTCGTTTTTTTTCGCCTTCACCGCTTCGCCGATGAACGCGACCGCGTCGGAATAACGGTTGAGTTTGCAGATGCGCATCAGGCGCAAGAGCCGTAGCGCCCGGATGCCGAGCATGGAACCGGGCAGCAGCATCGGCAGCCAGAACGGCAGTATCGCCAGCAGATCGATTACCGCCGGACCGGAGAAAATGTATTTCATCCTGGCCCGCAACCATCCGCAGCCAGGATAAAGCAAGTCGGCCGTCCAGATTCTCAGAATGTACTCGACCGTAAAGACGGACGAGACCGCGACCTCTAA
Source organism: Kiritimatiellia bacterium (assembly GCA_017652705.1). Classification (GTDB taxonomy): domain Bacteria; phylum Verrucomicrobiota; class Kiritimatiellia; order RFP12; family UBA1067; genus UBA1067. The sequence continues at coordinate 8,836 of JAGCAM010000009.1, forward strand.
GAAAACCAGCCACTTTTCCATCTCCGGCGGGATGTCGAACGTGATTATGTAGAGGCTGGCGACGCTCGTGAATATGAGCAGGGTGATGAGGATGTCGAAAGACGCGCTCCAAAAGTCGCCGCTGCTGACGGGCTGGATTACGTCGAACACTTTCTGTTTGCCGCTCACGGTTGACTTCCCCGAAGTTTTCAGACGCCGATGCGGTAGCCGACGCCGCGTATGGTTTCGATGTGCTCGCCCCACCGGCCGAGCTTCCGCCGCAGGTTGGCGACCTGAACGTCGATGGTGCGTTCGTCGGCGGGGCGGGCGAACACGCGCCCGCGGTGGGCGACGAGCCGCACCAGCAGCTTGAATTCGCCCGGAGTCAGATCGAGGGGCTTGCCGCGGAGGGAGGCGGTGACGTTGGTCTCGTCGATCCGGAGTCCGTCGAAATCCATGCCCTCGGTGACCGGCAGACCGCGCCGGAGCACGGCTCTGACGCGGGCGAGCAGCACGAGACGGTCGAAAGGTTTGGTGACGTAGTCGTCGGCGCCGGCGGAGAGGCCGCGCACGATGTCTTCGTTCTGGGCGAGCGCGGTCAGCATTATGATGCGCGTGGAGGCGAGCGCCGGAGTTTCGCGGATGCGCCGCGCCACGGTGAAGCCGTCAAGCCCGGGCAGCATCAGGTCGAGCAGTACGAGATCTGGTTTTAAGCGCTTCACCTCGTCGAGGCCCTCGTCGCCGCGAGCCGCCGAAGAGACGTCTTTGAATCCGGCGCCGATGAGCGCCATCTCGAGGATGGTGCGGATGGTCGCATCGTCTTCGATGATCAGGATTTTCGCGATTTCGTCCATGCCGGTCAGAGCGCCGCGAGAATGCGCTCCGCCCATTCGCGGGCGAGCAGGAACTGGCGGACGGAATAACTTTCGTTGGGGGAGTGGATGCGGTCTTCGGGCTGCCCCCAGCCGACGAGCAGGGGCGCCGCTCCCGAAGCTTCGCGCAGTGCGGACACGACGGGGATGGAGGCGCCGCACCACTGAAAGACCGCGCCGCGGGCGTCGATTTCGGACAGCACGCCGGCGGCGAGGCGAAAGAGCGGCGAAGCGAGCGGCAGCCGGAAGCCCGGCGCTTCGCCGGTGAGTTCTGAGACGGCGACATTCATCCCTTTCGGGCAGTGGTCTTCAAGATGTCGCACCACGGTTTCGTAGGCATGCCGCGGGTTCTGGCCGGGCACGAGCCGGGTGGAAAGTTTGGCGAGCGCCTTGCAGGGGATGACGGTCTTGGAGCCGGGGCCGCCGTAGCCGGAGTGGATGCCGTTCAATTCCACGGTCGGTTCGAAACAGTTGCGGAGCACCGCGCTGCGCCCGGCGACGCCGCCGCACGGTTCGGTGCCGATGTCGGTGGCGTACATCTCTTCGGTCGCCATGCCGGCTTCGGCCGCGGCGAGTTCGCCGTCGGCCGGCGGTTCTACGCCGTCGAGAAAACCGCGGACGGCGATGGAGCCGTCGTCGTTGTGGAGCGACGCCATGAGTTCGGCCATGCCCTGCGCGGCGTTGGGGGCGATTCCGCCGTATTCGCCGCTGTGCAGGTCGCGGTTGGCTGCTTCGAGAGTGACGGTGAAGTGGTTTACGCCGCGGAGACCGGCCACGATCGCCGGGCGGAGATCCGCCGCGGCCGAGGTGTCGCAGACGAGCATAACGTCCGCGGCGAGCCTGCGGCGGAAATCCCGCTCGTCGAGCAGTTTGAAAAGCCCGCTGCTGCCGGATTCTTCCTGCCCTTCCAGAACGATTTTCAAATTGGGTGCGGTGCCGCGCTCCGCCGCGGTGCTGGCGAGGAACCGGCGCAAACCGCAGAGGAAGGCGAAAAACTGGCCTTTGTCGTCCTGCGCACCGCGGCAGTGGACTCGGCCGTCGATGACGGTCGGCTCGAAGGGAGGGGTGTTCCATTCCGGCAGCGGATCCGGCGGCTGCACATCGTAATGTCCGTAGAACAGCACGGTGGAAGCCCCCTCGCCGCCCTTCAGCTCGGCGAAAACGGCGGGCGGGTGGAAACCTCCGCCCGGCAGCAGGATTTCCGCGTCAGCCCCGGTCGCGGCGAGCCATTTCTTCAACCACGTCGCGCACGCCGAGCAGTCCCGCAGATGTTCCGGCGCGGCGCCGATCGTGGGGAACTTCAAGAGTTCGAAGTACTCTTTCGAGTCGTTTGATTTCAGCCATTCGGCGGTCTGTTCGTTCGTAATCTCCATCGGCCATGACGCCCTTTCCGGTTATCTCGCTTCGGTGATGACGCGCAGACGGACGGGTCCGAGCAGACCGGACGGCAGCAGCGCGTCGTGCTTGTCCCAGTGCTTCCAGGTGGTGAAAGTGCAGCGGCCAGTCGGCGACGGCTTGCCGGCTTTGACCCATTCGGGGATTTTTTTAAGAGCGATTTCCTTGACGCCCTTGACGACCGAACCGGTCCATTCGCAGTCCGGTTCGTGCAGAATGTCGTCGCCGATCAGCCGGTTGGCCCATAGGTTGGCGACGCTCACGGCGAGATCGACCGGGCCGTTCTTCACCGCGTCGGTTATGTCGAGTCTGAACGGCGGGCGCCAGAGTGCGTCGTATTCCCGTCCGTTGACGGTGACTTTCGCCACCTCGCGCACTTCGCCGAGGTCGAGCACGATTCTGGCGCCGGCCGGCGCGGAGGCGGGCAAGGCGAATTTTTTGCGGTACACCGCGCTGCCCGAAAAATACTTCACCCCTGGTTCCGGGCGTTCGCTCCAGGAGACCAGCCGCCCGAAGGCGACTTTTTCGTCCGGCCCCGACGCCATCGCATTGGGCAAAAACTTGTTCGGGAATGACACTTCCCACGGCCCGTCGACAGCGACCGGCGGCGGCGGCTCCGCCGCGAGACGGCGCACCGCGCCGCCGCTTTCGACGACCGTCGCTTCGAGCGGGGTCCACGCCCAGGTCTTGACCGTGCCGTCGTCGCCGCGTTTGAACTCAAGCGGAACCGCGATGCCCGGCGACGCCTTCGTGATCTCGGCCGAAGCGAAACGATCCGCCGAAGGTTTTTTTCTGAAGACGACGAACTTCGAGCCGCTGACGTCGAGCGGCACGCGCACGACGGTGCGGCCGCGTTCCTCGCGCCACACGGCGGCGACCGACATTTCGCCGCTCTCCGCGTCCCAGATTTCAGGTTCGAGCCCGCGCACTCGGAAGGACATTTCGATTTCGGCGGGGTCGCGCAGCGGGGCGGCGACGAAGAACCATTCGGCGCCGTCCTCCCGGCGGTGTATCCAGTTTACATTTTTAACGCCCGGCGGCAGCTGGTCCGGGGTCCAGGCGACCTGCGGCTCGACGCCGAGCCGTCTGAGAGCGGCTTCGACGGGCATCGCCAGCGCGCCGGAGGAGAATACAATGTCGGCGAGGCGGCGCACTTCGGCGTCGCCGCCCGCGCCGGAAGCGAGGCCTGGGGCACGGTCGGGGCCGCGGCTCCAGACGACCGCGGCGCCATCCCGCAGCAGGCGCAAAACATTGCGAAGCATTTTCGGCGACACGGCGGTGAGCGGCGGCAGCACGAGCGCGCGGTACCGTACTCCGCCCGGCGCGACGATTTCGCCGTTTGCGACTTTGAGGGCGTACATGGCGTCGGTCGGGCAGGTGTCGCCGTCGTAACCGGCGGGCGGGGTGAAACTGAATCCCTCGGCGAGACCATCGCGCCCCGAACCGGTGTTGGGGGCTGCTTCTCCTTCGAAATACAGCACGTCGCCGACGTATTCGCCGCGCTGCAGCATGAACTGGCAGCGGGCCTGGTAGCGGAAGAAGGGTTTGGCGTAATTCCACCACGTCTGGGTGCGGTCGAGATGCATGCCCCAGCGCCCCATCGTCATGCCGGGCAGATAACTGTCGTTCGGCCAGGGTTGATGGGTGAATCGGTGGTAGATGATGCGGTTGATGCCGTCGGAGTAGGCGAGGTCGCCCTGGGCCTTGATGCTGAACGGCGTTGTCATCCACCGGCCGCACTTCGCGGAAGGCCAGGCGGTGAACGATTCGCTGGCACTCAGGCGCCTGCCCCAGACGTGGGCGATCTGCGCGGCGAACCTCGCGTTTCCGTCGCCGGCCGCGTAGGGATCGGCGGCGCAACTCCAGAACTCGGCCATGGGTATGTCGACGTACTGACCGTACTGGAGATGGTCGGCCGGCGGGCAGCCGTACGGTTCGATCGAGCACATGAGCCCGTATTCGTGGCACTTCGCGGCGAGCGCGCCGGCGTAGTTCTCGGCGAACATGTCGGCGACCACGCGGCGGAAGTCTTCGAGAAACCGTTCGGTCTCCTCCACCGACCCGATGACGCGGCCGGCGAAGGCGGGCAGGTACTGGAGAATGTCGTAGCCGCGGCGGCGCTTGAATTCACGCTCGAACCCCTGAGTCCAGTTCTGCCCGCCGACTTCGTAGCTGTCGACCAGAATGTTGTTGAAGCCCGACTCCACCCTGCCGGCGAGCGGCCCGAGCGTGCGGCAGAGGCGGGCGACGTACTGTTCGAAGTGGTAGTTCATCGCCGCGGCCGAAAGTTTGTCGACCTCGAGACCGACGCCGTATCTGGAGGCCGGGTGGTTGCATTTGCCGTTGCAGACGAATCCGACGCGCATCAGAATCCACTCGCCGGGGGGCACGTCCCACTCGACGGTGTCGAACGGACCGGGGCCGGCGGCGACCGTGCGCACGGCGGCGCGGTCGACCGTCTGGCCGGGGGCTGCCGGCGTTTCATCGGCGGCGACCGGCCAGGTCGTCGCGAAGGTCTTGCCCTCGATGTTGGAGATGCGGCGGTAGGCGACCGGCTTCAATTCTCCGAGGCGGAACTCCTGCGCGACGCCGCTGCGGATGAAATCAAACTTGAACCGCACCGCCTTGAACGACAGCGGGCGATCGAAAACATGGCTGCGCATGGAGGTCACGAACGCACCCCAATAAGTCGTCGAGATGCGCAATTTTGCGGCCTGCGTGAAGGATGTTCCGTCCCGGGAGATTTCAACGGTGATGTCGGTGTTGTCCCCTTCCCAGCCGTCGCCGCCTTCGAGCTGGTAGTCGAACCCGGTCGCGGTTACGACGGCGGGATAGGTTAAAGTGACGGTGTTGCCGTCGCCGCTGCGGTTCATTTCGAGCACCGTCCCGCGCGAACCGTCGGTGAGTTTCGCCGCCGCGTCGGGAGGTGCGGCGAGCGGAGTTGAAACCGCCGGGACGGGCAGTGCGCCGGCGGTTTCGGCGGGCGGCAGCGGAAACGCCACCACCGCGACATCTTCGTAAAAGCCGTGGTCGTCGCGCTCGCGCGGAAGCGCACCGCTGAAACGCCGCGGACCCTTCACTCTCGTCTCGGAGAATACGACGCGCTTCATGCCGTTCGAGGGGGGATTCCACGGACCGCCCGAACTCGACCAGCCGGAGCAGTTGGGTATGCATATCTCCAGCCCGAGCCGGCGCCCCTCCGAAGCGGCGTGCTTGAAGAGGTCGAACCATTCCGGGGTGTTGAACAAAAGGTCTCCCGGCGGGATGCTGCACCCGGCGTCGAACATCTGCACTCCGCCGAAACCGGCGTCGGCGAGAGCCTCGAAATCGCGCGTGATGCCGGCCTTGGTCACGTTGCCGTTCATCATGTGGTACCAGGTGTGCGGTTTCGCGGAATCTGGCGGCCTGAGAAAGCCGCTTTCAAGACCGGCAGCCGCGGTTGCCAGCACAAGAATAGCACCAGCCGTCATTTACCCCCTCCTTTTCGGATCACAACCGCTTCATCTGCGGGAAAAGCACAACGTCGCGTATGGAATCGCAGCCGGTGAGGAACATCACCAGCCGGTCAACCCCGAAGCCGAGCCCGCCCGTCGGCGGCATTCCGCACTCAAGCGCGGAAATGAAATCTTCGTCGACCTTTTCGGCGTCTTCCCCGGCCTGGTTCTCCAGCGCCCGTCGCTGTTCCAGCGGATCGTTCTGCTCGGTGTAACCCGGGCACAGTTCTCGGCCGGCGACGACGAATTCGAACACGTCCACCAGCGAAGGGTCGTCGGCGCACGTTTTCGCGAGCGGCACGAACTCGTGGGGGAGGCGGGTGACGAAAGTCGGCTGCATGATGGTGCGCTCGATCAGTTTGTCGTACACCTCGCGGGTGAGCGCCAGCGAGGAATCCACGCCGTCGAGCTCGAGGTTGACGCCGGTTTCGGCGCCCTTCGCCTTCGCCTTCGCGAGCTGGGTGGCGAACGGCAGGCCGAACCAGTCGTCGCCCATCAGATTTCTGACCAGGTCGCCGTAGGCGACGCGGCGGTACGGCGGGGTGAAATCGATCGGCACGCGGTCTTCGCCGTATTCGATCACGCGCCGGCCGATCACGGTGTCGCAGAGATGCGGCAGCAACCCCTCCATGATCGCCTCCATCGAAGTGCGGTCGCCGTAGGCCTCGTAGATTTCGCATACGGTGAACTCGGGGTTGTGGGTGCGGTCGATGCCTTCGTTGCGGAAGTCCTTGCCGAGTTCGAACACCTTGTTCATGCCGCCCACGACGAGCCGCTTGAGGTAGAGTTCAGGCGCGATGCGCATGACGCAGTCTTTGTCGAGGGCGTTGAAATGGGAGAAGAACGGTTTGGCGGCGGCGCCGCCGGCCTGATCCTGGAGAATCGGGGTTTCCACTTCCACGAACCCCTTCGACCACAGGTATTTGCGGATCTCCATGATAAGCCGCGACCGGGTGAAGAAACGCGCGCGAGATTCGTCGTTCGTCATCAGGTCGACGTAGCGGCGGCGGTAGCGCTCTTCCTGGTCGGCGAGACCGTGGAACTTCTCCGGCGGCTGCTCCAGCGCCTTGGCGAGCATCGTCCACTCCCCGACCACGACCGATTTTTCGCCGCGCTGGGTCGTGAACAGCGTTCCTTCGGCGCCGATGATGTCGCCGAGGTTGAGCAGTTTGAACGCCTTGAACGACTCCTCCGAAAGTTCGTCGCGCTTGAAGATGAGCTGAAAGCGGTCGGTGCCGTCGTTGACGGTGCAGAAGTTCATCTTGCCCATGCGGCGGATCATCAGGAGCCGCCCCGCGACGCGCACCTTACGCCCTTCTTCGAAATTCGCGCGCACCGCCGCAAGGTCTTCATGGTCGTATCTGCGGCCGAAAGGGTCGCGGCCGGCCGCCGCGAGCGCTTTCATGTTCGCCAGCCGCTGTTCGCGGTATTCGTTCGTCTCCCGCATCGCCCGTTCTCCGGTAAAGTCCGCGGTCACTCGCCGAACAGACAGTCGAACGCGTCGCTGATCATGTCCAGCGCCTCGTCAATGTCGCTTTCGGTTAGCGTGAGCGGCGGAAGGAAACGCACGACGTGCTCGCCGGCGGTCAGCGCGAGCAGACTCTGCTCCCGGAGTGCGTCGACGACCTCCTTCGCAGAGCAGTCGACCACCAGTCCGAGCAGCATGCCCTTGCCGCGCACTTCCAGCAGTTTGTCGTACTTGTCGACGAACCCCTGCAGCGCCTCCCTGAGCAGGGTTCCGTTTTTGACGGCGTTCTCCAGCAGATGTTCGCTCTCGATGACGTCGATCACCGCGAGCGCCGCCGCGGCCGCCACCGGGTTGCCGCCGAAGGTGGAGGCGTGCGACGAGGGGGTGAAGACGTCGGCGAGTTTCGCGTTGGAAACGAGCGCACCCATCGGCAGACCTCCCGCGAGCGCTTTCGCGCAGGTGAACAGATCCGGCTTGACGTCGTAGCCCTGCCAGGCGAACCAGGTTCCCGTGCGGCCCATGCCGGACTGGACCTCATCGCAGATCATAAGCAGGTTTTTCTCGTCGCAGAGGGCGCGCACGCCTTTCATGAATTCGTCATCGGCCGGCCTCACCCCGCCCTCGCCCTGCACCGCCTCGAGCATCACCGCCACGGTCTTCTCGTTGACCGCCGCCTTCACCGACTCGAGATCGTTGAATTCCGCGTACGCGAAACCGACCGGCAGCGGATCGTACCCCTCCTGACACCACGCCTGACCGGTCGCCGCGAGCGTGGCGAGGGTGCGCCCGTGGAAACCGCGGTACATCGTCACGATTTCATACCGCCCGCCGTTCTCCGCGCCCCACTTGCGCGCGAGCTTGACCGCCGCCTCGTTGGCTTCGGCGCCGGAATTGCAGAAAAACGCCTTGCCGCCCAGACCGGAAAGTCCCACCAGCTTCTCCGCCAGCCGCGTCGCCGGTTCGTTCGCGTAGAGATTGGAACAGTGAGTGAAGAGCGCGGCCTGCTCCTGGATCGCCTTCACCACTTTTTCGTGGGAATACCCGACGTTCTGCACGCCGATGCCGCTCGTGAAATCGTAGTACGTGAGGCCGTCGGCGTCGCGCACCTTCATGCCCCTGCCGGAGGCGATCACCACCGACGGCGCGTACGTCGGCATCAGTTTCTTCCCGTAAAGCTCGAGTACTTTCTCGGATTCTTTGCTCATTGCGTTATCTCCGTTCCCACGCCCTGCCGCGTGAATATTTCAAGTAAAAGCGAATGCGCCATGCGCCCGTCGACGAGATGCACCTTGCGGACGCCCGCCTTGATCGCGTCGCAGCAGCTCTCGATTTTCGGCAGCATGCCGCCGGCGATGACGCCGCTGGCCTTGAGAGTTTCAATCTCGGAGCAGTGCAGCGTCGAAAGCAGCGTCGAAGGATCCTCCGGATCGCGGAGCAGCCCCGGCACGTCCGACACCAGCACGAACTTGCGCGCCTTCAGCGCCTTGGCGAGGGCCGCCGCGGCGAAATCGGCATTGATGTTGTACAGATGGCCGTCCGCCGCGCCGGTGCCGAGGGGCGTCACCACCGGTATGATGTGCGCGTCGAGCATCTCCACCACCGGACGCTCCCGCACCGCCGTGATCTCCCCGACGTAACCGCGGTCCGGCGAACTTATCTTCTCGGCCTGGAACAGCCAGTTGCCGTGAAGCGGCTTCGCGTTCGCCCCGCGCCGGCAGAGACGCCCGACGAGGTCGGGGTTGACCGTGTTGTTCAGCGTGCGGCGGACGATTTCCATCGTCGCCTCGTCAGTCACGCGCAAACCCTCCACGAATCTGGGCTCGTGCCCGGACTCTTTTATCGCCCTCGATATGGCCTTGCCGCCGCCGTGGACGATCACCACCTTGATGCCCACCGCGTTCATGAACGCGACGTCGTCCGTCAGCGAGTCGAGGTTGGCCTCTACCTCCATCACAGACCCGCCGATTTTTATCAGCACGACGGAACCTTTGAAGTCCTGTATGTACGGCAAGACCTCGGCAAGTACCGCGGCTTTCGCCTGCGCTGTGTCAATTCTTTCCATCAAGCGTGTATTATAGCAAAATTGGCGGACGTGCGGTAGCGGTCAGCGGCGGTCGGCCTTGAACCGGTACATGGTCGCGCTGCGGAAAACCTGCCCGGGGCGCAGCACCGTTGTCGGCCATTCCGGGTGGTTGGGGGAATCCGGCGCGTGCTGGGTTTCCAGCGCCACGCCGGCGAACCGCGGGTATTTGCACCCCGCCTTTTTCGCCGCGAGGGTACCGTCCATGTTCTGCGCTCCGTACATCTGCATGCACGGTTCGGTAGTGAAAATTTCGAGCCGGCGGCCCGAAACCCGGTCGTACATAACCGCCGCCGGATGCATTTCGCCGGGTTTGCCGCGCAGCACGAAATTGTGGTCGTACCAGTTGTCGGTGCATTTTATCGCGTCGCATTTCTTCATCCAGTCGGCCATCGCGCCGATCTTGCGCATTTCGGTGAAGTCGAAACCCGTCCCTTTCACGGAAGCGTTCGCCACCGGTATGAGCCCGTCGTCGGTCTGCGAATATTCGTCGGCGTAGATGAGCAGCTCCTGGTTGAGCACGTCGCCGCTCGCTTCACCGGCGAGGTTCCAGTAGGAATGGTGGGTGAGGTTGATGACCGTCGGCTTGTCGGCCGTCGCGGTGTAGTCGACCGTCCAGACGTTGTCGGGCTGCACGCGGTAGACGACTTTGCACTCCACCCTGCCGGGGAAACCCATTTCGCCGTCTTCCGAAACGCACGACAGCTCCAGCGCCTTCACCGGCCAGCGGCTGACGTCCTTAACCGACCAGATTTTGGTGTCCCAGCCGAGCGGGCCGCCGTGCAGGTTGCAGTGTCGCGGGCCTTTGTTTTCGTTGATCGGCAGCCGGTACTCCCTGCCGTCGAGGCTGAACTTGCCGTCGCGGATGCGGTTGCCGTAGCGGCCGATGAGCGTGCCCATCGAAAAACCGTTCTTCTCGTATTCGGCGGCGGTGTTCCAGCCGAGAGTCACGTCGGCGAGGTTGCCGTGGCGGTCCGGCGCGTACACCCTCACCACGCGTCCGCCGTAGTCGGTTACGTCGATCGTCAGTCCTCCGACCCCCTGCAGCCGCCACAGTTTGGTCTCGCGTCCGTCAGAGAGTCTGCCGAAGTCGACGGGGCGGATTTCAGTCCTGGCGCTTTTGGCGCACCGGCGCGTGCGGCAGCGGTCGGCGAACAGCACCACCGCCGCACCGGCGATGAACGCGCATGTTACGGGAATCAGTTTTTTCATTGCAGTCTCCTTTTTTCATCAGTGTAAAACCGGTCGTTAGCCGCAGGCGAGCATCCTCTCTATCGCTATCCGCGCCCGGGCGGCGATTGCCTCCGGCACGACGACTTCGTGCTGCATGCCGGCGAGCGCGTCGCGCAGATTCTCCAGGGTGTTCTTCTTCATGTTCGGGCAGATCATCCGTTCGGAAACAGGGTGGAAGCGCCGGCCGGGGTTTTCCCTGCGCAGCCGGTGGAGGATGCCCGTCTCGGTGCCGACGATCACGTCCTCCGCCGCGGTCTCGCGGGCGAAACGACACATCCCGCCGGTCGAAAGCCGTTCGTCGGCCGCCTCGCGAACGTCACGGGCGCATTCAGGATGAACCAGCACCGGCGCGCCGGGATGCCGCCGCCGCGCCGCTTCAATCGCCTTCACCGTGAGCGCCGCGTGCGTCGGACAGTACCCCGGCCACAGCACGTACTCGCGCCCGAGCAGCCCGGCGACATGCCCGCCGAGATGCCGGTCGGGGACGAAAAGCACCTCCCGGTCAGGCGGAAATGTCGCCATCACCTTCTCGGCGTTGCCGCTCGTCACGCAGATTTCGCACTCCGCCTTTACTTCCGCGGTGGAATTCACGTAGCAGACCGCCGCCGCGCCGGGGTGCCGCGCCTTGAGCTCCCGCAGCTGCCCGGCCGTTATCATGTCCGCCATCGGGCAGCCCGCGGTCGGGTCGGGTATGAGCACTTTGCGCGCGGGGTTGAGTATCTTCGCCGTCTCGGCCATGAAGTAAACCCCGCAGAAAACGATGACGTCGGCGTCGACCCCGGCCGCCTTGCGCGCCAGCTCCAGAGAGTCGCCGGTGAAATCCGCCGCGTCCTGCACTTCGCCGCGGCAGTAGTTGTGCGCGAGAATCACCGCTCCGCGGCTGCGGGCGAGATCCCTTATCTCATCCAAAAGCATCTTGAAAGCCCTTCATCAGTTCGCCGAACGTTTCAAACGCCGGCAGATCCGGATTGTCGGCCTTTATCCGGTCCGTCGATCTGAACAGAAAGCCGGCGGATGACGCACGGATCATCGCCAGATCGTTGAAGCTGTCGCCGGCGGCGACCGTTTCATAGCCGCACGACTGCAGCGCCTTCACCGTTGAAAGTTTCGTCTGTCGGCAGCGCAGCCGGTAGCCGGTGATGACGCCGCGTTCGTCCACCTCCAGTTCGTTGCACAGCAGCGTCGGGCGCCCCAGTTTTTCCATCAGCGGCGTCGCGAATTCGTAGAACGTGTCGGAAAGTATCAGCACCTGGGTGCGGCCGCGGAGTTCGTCGAGAAATTCGCGCGCGCCTTCGAAAGGCTCCATCTCCTCGATCACCGCCCGTATCTCGTTGACGCCGAAGGAATGGCGGTTGAGCAGATCCATTCGGTACCGCATGAGCCGGTCGTAATCCGGCTCGTCACGGGTGGTCCGGCGGAATCCGTCGACACCGGTTTTCTCCGCGAAGGAGATCCATATCTCCGGCACGAGCACGCCTTCAAGATCGAGACAGGCTATCTTCATTTTTCCCTTTCATTCCCTGCGGCGGGGTGTTTCCAGATTGCGCGGCAGTACACGCCGCTCGGACAGCTCCGCCCGCGGCCTTCAAGCAGCATTTCCCCGGATTCCATCTCCGCCGAGGGGAAGAACTGCGAAAGCACGTTTTCGGCGACGATGCGGGAGACGCCCGGGGTGTGCGACGAAAACAGCACGAACCGGGGTTTCGGCGAAAGCAGCGCGGCGGTGAGCGAGAGCGTGGTTTCAAGGTCGCGTTCGATTTTGTACATCTCGCCGGCCGCGCCGCGGCCGAACGTCGGCGGGTCGAGCACCACCGCGTCGTAGCTCCTGCCGCGGCGGATTTCCCGCTTCATGAACTTGTGGGCGTCGTCAACTATCCAGCGGATCGGACCGTCGGCGACCGCGTTGAGCCGCGCGTTTTCCCGGGCGCGCTCGACCATCCCCCTCGACGCGTCGAGGTGGCACACCGACGCGCCGGCGAGCGCCGCCGCAATCGTGCTGCCGCCGCTGTACGCGAACAGATTCAGCACTGAGGCTCCGCCGCCGCCGCGCCCGAGTTCGCCGCGGAGCCACCGCCACTGGGCGCGCTGCTCGGGGAAAACCCCGAGGTGGCCGAAGTCGGTGCCGCCCAGTTTGAACCGCACGCCGCCCGTCGAGACGGTCCACTCCTTCGGCAGATTGCCGCGCCCGTGCCAGCGGTTGCCGTCTTCGCGGTCGAAGGAGGCGTCGGCGCGCTTCCACTCCGCCTCGCCGCGTTCCGGCCGCCAGAGCGCCTGCGAACAGGGACGCGCCAGCACGTACGCGCCGAAACGTTCGAGCTTGCGCCCGCCGCCGCTGTCGAGCAGTTCGTAGTCGTCGCCAGTCATCGCGCTTTCTGCCCCCCTCCGAACACCGTTTCGGGAACTTCCGGCAGAAACCCTCCGCCGGAGATCGACCTTTCGAGTTCCTCCGCGCGGTCTTCGTCGTACCACCAGTACGGCAGAACCGACTCTTCGCGGTCGGTCGGCGAGAGCACCCCTCCGGGAGTGCCGAACTTGTTCCAGTACAAAAGCCGCGTCGAATCGGTCTGCCACAGCAGCACGTACGGAACCTGCTCCGCGATCAGCGCGTCGATGCGGCGGTAGGCGTCCAGCCGCGCCGCCGCGTCGTCGAACCCCTTCTCGGCGGCTATGAGCCGGTCGACTTCGGCCGATTTGAAACCGGTTATGTTGTTCGAACCGCGGCGGTCGGCCTCTTTGCCGAGCCACGACAGCTCCGGGTATTTCACCGTGCCGGCCCCCCACGCCGCCCACGTCATGTCGAAGGCGAACTCGTCCATGTCGCGCATCCAGTTCGCGAAGTCCTTGCGGTTGATCGACATCGTTATGCCGAGCTTGCGCAGCTCCTGGTCGAACAGCGCGAGGAACTTGTCTTCCGTCGAACTGCGCGAGAGAAAAGTGAAGGAGAGCGGGCGTCCGTTCTTTTTGAGTTTGCCGTCGGCGGGGTCCTTTTCCCAACCGGCTTCGGCGAGCAGCCGCTCGGCCTTCGCCGGGTCGTACGCGTGCATTTCGTTGCGGCACGGGTGCCTGTCGTCGTAGATGTCGGTGTAGTACGAATTGAGCAGGAAGTAGGCGTTGTTCATCATCGTGCGGTTCATCGTCTCGCGGTCGAGCAGCGCGGCCATCGCCCGGCGTACGCGCAGGTCGTCGAAGGGCGCGCGGCGCATGTTCATCGCGAACCCCTGGAAACCTATCGGGGCGCGGTTGCGCACGCGGCGTTTGACGATCCAGTGGCGCTTGAACTGCTCGCCGCCGGTCTCGCTCGAGAATATCCGCGCCGAATACACCGGATACACGTCGATCTTGCGCTTCTTGAGCGCCTCGAACGCGTTTTCGTTGTCGACGAAATACCTCACGAGAATCCGGTCGAAGTTCATCGTGCCCCGGCACTGCGGCAGATTCTGGCTCCACCATCTGCCGTGCCGGCGCAGTTCCGTCTCCACCTGCGGCTCCGCCCGCGATATCACGTAGGCGCCGCCGACGACCGCATTCACCAGATTGAGCTTGTTGAAGTCGCGCCCGGCGAAGGCGTGCTTCGGCAGCACCCAGAACGATGAACAGTTGAGAATGTCGCGCCAGTCTTTGGGGCTGTCGCCCTTTTTGCGGAATCTCACCGTCCTCGCGTCCACGATTTCAGGGCTTTCGAAAAACGTCAGCGTCGGCTTCCACGGGCCGGTGTCGTTTTTGGGGTCGACCACCGCGTCGAAAGTCCACTTGACGTCCTCCGCCGAAACCGGCGCTCCGTCCGACCATTTCGCCCGTCCGTCGAGTTCGAAGACGAACTCGCGCCCGTCCGCCGACACCGCCCATCGCCTCGCCAGCGCCGGCATCAGCTCCGACGTGTTCGTGTCCATCCCCAGCAGGCGTTCGTACATCAGGCCGAACACCATCGCGGTGTAGTGGTTGTTGTCCACGTACGCGTTGAAACTTTTCGGCGGCTGCCCGCCGTTGAGCCGCAGGGTGCCGCCTCTGCGCGCGTAAGGCGAAGCCACCGGATCGGGCTTCTCCTTCCAGTCCGCCGCGGGGTGCCAGACGAGCGCCCCCGCCGCCGCCAACGCCGCCAGCGCCGCGGTCACAGCGCCTTCTCCATGCGCCTGACCGCTTCCAGCACGTTTGCGCGCGAATTGAACGCGCTGACGCGGATGTACCCTTCGCCGGCCGAGCCGAAGCCCGCTCCCGGGGTGACGACCACGTTCGCCGCCGTGAGCAGCCGGTCGAAAAACCCCCAGCTATCGCCCTTGACGTCCACCCACAGATACGGCGAATCGTCGCCGCCAGTCACCGAATAGCCCGACTTCGACAGCGCCTCCTTGATTATCCGCGCGTTGCCGAGGTAGAAGTCCACCGCCGCCTTCGTCTGGGCCAGCCCCTCCGGCGAATAGACCGCCTCCGCGCCGCGCTGGGTGATGTAGCTCGCGCCGTTGAACTTCGTCGTCTGCCGCCGCGTCCACATCGGCCGCAGCTCCACCGCCGTGCCGTCGGCGTGGTACGCGCAAAGACCGTCCGGCACCACCGTGTAGCCGCACCTCACCCCGGTGAACCCCGCTGTTTTCGAAAAGGATCGTATTTCGACCGCGCACTTCTTCGCGCCCGCGCATTCGTAAATCGAATGCGGCACCCCCGGCGTGCGGATGAACGCCTCGTACGCCGCGTCGAAGATTATAAGCGAACCGCGCGCGTTGGCCCAATCCACCCACTCCTGCAGCTGCGCCGCGGTCGCCACCGCGCCGGTCGGGTTGTTCGGATAGCACAGATACGCGATGTCGGCGTCGCACCCCGCCGGCGAAGGCACGAAGCCGTTCTCCGCCGTGCACGGCAGCAGGGCGATGTCGCGCCGGCCCGCCATCACGTTCGAGTCCACGTACACCGGATACACCGGGTCGCCCACCGCGATCTTGACATCCTCCGAAAACAGCTCCTGAAAATTCCCGCAGTCGCATTTCGCCCCGTCGGAAACGAGTATTTCTTCAGCCGAAATCCCCACCCCGCGCCGGCGGAAGTCGAACTCGGCGATTTTCTCGCGGAGAAATCCGTACCCCTGCTCCGGACCGTACCCGTGGAACTCCCCGCGCCCGCCTTCGTCGTCGACCGCGCGGTGCATCGCGGCGATCACCGCCGGCGCGAGCGGCTCGGTGACGTCGCCGATGCCGAGGCGGATCACGTGCGCGGACGGATTCGCCCGCTGGTACTCCGCGACGCGGTGCGCGATCTCGGCGAAGAGATATGTCGGTTTGATCCTGGCGTAGTTTTCGTTTGCGTGCAGCATGTGACCTTTCCCCGTCCGTCACCTGTCGACGACGGTGTAATCCTCCGGCATGAACCCCGGCAGCGCGGCCAGGGACGTGAAAAACAGCGAAAGCACCGCGCACGACCTGAAAGGACAGTCGGCGAAGGCGTGCACGAGCGTGGCGACCGCCGCCAGCATGATGAACAGCACCGGCGACGGAATCACGAACAGGAGAACCGGGTGCGGCGGCGCGTCGGCGCCTTTCTTGAACCGCGCCGCGTTCACCATCATCCGCCACTGGCGGCAAACCGGCCACAGCGTCGCCACCACCATCGCGATGAGCAGCGCGAAACCGACCGCGCCGTGTTCGGCGAGGAACTGCACGTAATCGTTGTGAACGTTGATGCCGCCCTGTTTCTGGAAAACCCGCCGCTCATCGGGCGTGAGCACCGTGGTGCAGAAATGGGCGTATCCCCACCCGCCACAGCCGAACACCGGGTGCATTTTCCACAGCCTTACCGCCGCCCGTATCTGTTTGTGCTCCTTGCCGGTTATCCGGTTCAGCGATTCGTTGGTCTGCAGCGAATCCACCTCCTTGCGTATTTTGCCCGGCATCGCTATCGTCGCGAAGAACACCAGCAGCCCGAAGACAACCATGCTCCACACGCCGACGTAGACTCTGCGCGATCTGCTCATGCGGTGCAGAAACGTCACCAGCGTGTGCAGAAAGTAAACCACCGATAGCGCCGTCACCAGCACTATCGCCGAGCGCGAAAGGGTGTTGAGCGCGGCGAAAAAGAACAGCGCCGCCGGTATTAGGTAATAGTGCCGACGCCAGAACATGTTGTACGGCCGCGCTTCGCGCCCGGACCGGTCGGATATGTCCTTCGCCTTGTCCTCTTTACGCATGTGTTCGTACTGGTCGCGCCACAGCGCCACAGCGATGCCGAAAAGCGTGGTGAAATAATCCCCCGCCATGTTCGGATAGCCGAACGACGAGAAGAAATACACCGCCCCGCCGTTGCCCTCCTTGGCCAGATCCGTCCAGAACGGTCCCGGCGCGCCCAGCGCACCCTGGACGAAACCCAGCACCGCCAGCGCGACGCCGTTCCACACGATGAGCTGCAGCACCATGCGTTTGCCGCGCCGGGTCAGACTGTGGCGCACGGCGATCAGCGTGAACAGCGCCGTCATGAACCACATCACCACCTCGAGATGGTCGAGGCGGTTCACGCAGAAAGGCAGATACGGCAGCGGCGGGGCCGCCTTGAACCCCTGCTCGATCTTCGTCGCGTCGCACACCGGGCACAGCCCGTTGTTCGTGAACGGTATGGCCATGAGCAGCATGAACGCGAACACCAGCCAGACCACCGGGCTGCGCCGCAGTTCCTTCCACACCCGCTCCCTCGCGTCGTACGTCGTTTCGCCGCGGTGGCGCTGCGGATAGCAGATTATGATCTCAAGCATCATCGCGAACAGCCACGGCACCACCGGCAGCAGCAGTTCGCCGCGGGCCCCGCCGAAGAGCCACGCCACCGCCGACACCGTCGCACCGACCGCCAGAACCGCCGCGTTATTGTAAAGAAACGACACTCTCCACCACCTTTCTCACCGCTTCATCCTCCTTCACTTTGCCGACCGCCCTGCCTCGCACGAACAGCAGAAACTCCCCGTCGCCGCCGCACAGCGCGACATCGGCGCCCTGCGCCTCGCCGGGCCCGTTCACCGCACAGCCCATCACGGCCACTTTCGGGAAAACCCCCGAACCCCCGCGGGCGCGGTACAGCCCCTCCAGCGCCTCCTCGACCCGTTCGGCCACACGCTCCAGCCCCACCCGCGTGCGACCGCACGTCGGGCAGCTCGTCACCGCCGGCCCCCGCGGCCGCATTCCGAGCGACCGCAGTATCTCCAGCCCCACTTTAACTTCCGTCTCCGGACGCGCCGTCAGCGAAACCCTGATGGTGTCTCCTACGCCTTCGCCGAGCAGCGCCCCGAGCGCCACCGAACTGCGCACCGCGCCGGGTATCAGCGTGCCGGCCTCGGTGACGCCGAGATGCAGCGGACAGTCCGTCCGCTCCGCCAGCTCGCGGTACGCCGCCACCGTGCCTGCGACGTCGCTCGCCTTGGCGCTGATCACCACGTCCCTGAAACCTTCCCCCTCCAGCAGCGCCAGATGCTTGAGCGCCGAACTAACAAGCGTCTCCCCCTTCTCCAGCGAACCGCCGTTCACCCCGATCCTGATCGGCACCCCTTTCGCCCCGGCCGCTCTCGCCACCTCCCGCACCCGATCGCGCGAACCGATGTTCCCGGGGTTGATCCTCAGCCCGTCCGCCCCCGCCGCAAGCGCCGCCAGAGCGCAGCGGTAGTCGAAATGCACGTCCGCCACGATCGGCACCGGCGACGACGCCCTCACTTCGCCGAACACCGCCGCCGCCGCCGCGTCCGGCACCGTCATCCTGAACACGTCGCACCCGGCCTCCGCGCAGCGCTTCAACTGCGCGAGACATGCCGCCGCGTCGTGCGGATCGGCGTTGCCCATCGTCTGCACGCTCACCGGCGCCCCGCCGCCGACCGGCACCTTACCGACTTTCAGCGCCCGAGTCCGCTCTCTCGTGAACATTGGTGCCTCCCCCGTCGGTCCGCGCTGCTTCCGCCGCGTCGGGTTTGAAGGTGTGGATTCTGTAGGTGCGCCGCCCGTCCCGGTATATGAGCAGTCCCATCAGGGCGATCAGCAGCGTCATGAAAGTCAGCGAAAGGTATTTCACCACCGCGTCCGGCACCCGCCGCCGGAACACGAGCGCGAACAGCGCGAACATGATCAGCCCGCCGTCCAGGACCGGTACCGGCAGCAGATTGAGCACGGCGAGATTGACGTTCAGAAAGCGCAGAAAACCGATGCCGTCCCATGAGTTTCGCCGCACCTGCCGGTACAGCCCCTCCGCTATCATTATCGGCCCGCCCAGCGCCTGGCTCGTCGCCTTCGCCTCCTTCGGCGTCACCAGCCCCTTCAGCACCCGGAATATCGACCCGGCGTCCCACGCCAGCTGCCTGAGCGGATTCCGCGACGGCATCCACGCCACCGCCCCGGTCGCGTTTGACACGCTCATCGCCATGATGTACCACGCTCCGGTCACCTCGTCGCGTTTCGGCGTGATCGTCAGTTTGCGCCCCACGTCGAACTCCACCGGCCGGCCGCCGGCGATCTGAACCTCCGTCTGCATCTCCGACCAGGTGCGCACCTGCCGCCCGCCGACGCTCCTCACGACATCGCCCTTTTTGAGCCCGCCTTCCGCCGCCGGACCGCCCGGCAGCACGTCGCCGATCTCCGCCGGCAGCTCTCCGAAACGCGCCTGCGGCACCAGCGACAACCCGACGGCCAGCGCCGCCGCCAGCACCAGATTCATCGCCGGCCCCGCCACCGCCACCAGAATCTCCTTCCACGCCGGTATCCGCGCCCTCGCCGCCGCATCTGCCGCCCCGCCGCCCTCCAGCGCCTTCGTGCCTTCCGGATCGACGTCCGGTATCGACACGTATCCGCCGAGCGGTATCCACGAAAGCCGGTACTCCACGCCGTTCACCTTTTTCTTCCAGATCGCCTTGCCGAACCCGATTGAAAAAGCCTCGACCCGCAGACCCAGCCGGAGCGCCACCACGAAGTGGCCGAACTCGTGTATCAGTATCGCCAGCGCGAAAAGCAGCACGCACACCGCGATGTAAACTATCGTGACAAGTATTTCCATGTCCAGTCATTCGCCTCGTATACAGCCTCGAGCGACGTGATTTCCATCCGCGGAGCCGCCGCCAGCGCTCGCTCCGCCGCAGCAGCGATGTCCGTGTACTTTATCGCCCCCTCCAGAAACCTGCCCACCGCCCATTCGTCAGCCGCCGCCACGACCGCCGGCGCGCACCCGCCGGCCGCGCACGCCTCGCGCACCAGCCGCAGGCACGGAAACCTCGCCACGTCCGGCCTCCGGAACGTCAGCGCCCCCAGTTCCGC